>PMOK01000237.1 GCA_003162425.1 Bryobacterales bacterium
ATGTCGGGGTGGTTGGGTTACGCGATGTTGACCGGAATTGTGTTCGCGGAGACCGGTCTGTTGGTGGGCTTCGTGCTTCCGGGTGACTCGCTGCTCTTTACGATCGGAGTGGTTGCGGGAGCGGGGCAACTCAACCTCGGCATCATTATGCTGCTGCTCACCTGTGCCTGCCTCGTGGGGGACTGGTGTGGTTATCTGCTGGGGCGCCGGGCAGGGCCAGCCATCTTCAACCGTCCGGATTCCCGTTTCTTCAAGCAGGAACACCTGCAGCGCACGCACGCTTTCTACGAGAAGCACGGCGGCAAAACGATCATCTATGCCAAGTTCGTGCCTATCATCCGGACTTTCGCTCCGTTTGTGGCAGGCGTCGGCAAGATGCACTACCCGCGGTTTCTATCCTTCGATGTTTTCGGGGCGGCCGGCTGGGTCTTTTCGATGACCATCCTGGGCTTCAGCTTGGGTAAGGTTGATCTGGTGCGGCGGAACTTCGAAAAGTTCGTACTGTTGATTATCTTCGTATCGCTGCTGCCTGTGATTACGCATGCGGTGCGGGCGGGGTTGCAGCGAAAGGCGGTTGCTGAGCGGTAGGCACCGATTCCCTGTGAGGGCGCGAAAAAAAGGCACCGACTCCCTTACGGTCGCGGTTCGGTTAGTAGCTTTTGGATTGCGGTCTGGACCACGGGATCTCGCTGCGCTTCCACCTCGTCGCCTTGCGCGACTCCTAGCGCCTGATTGAAGATCTCCTGCTTCAAGCGGCTTTGTACCCAGTCGCGTTCCTTCACCCACTCGCCCACGGACGGCTGGATATCGCGCTCCGAGGCGTAAACCTGGAAGTCTTCCAGATCGGAGGCGGATACCTGAAAGCTCCCAGTTATCTGGTGCTTCAGGATGTACGAAGTTGCGAAAGAGGTGAAGGTGCCGCTGGCATCCAGCGCCATCCGCAAGCGAGTGACTGGTTCGGGATCGACGAAAACATCGGGTTGAATGCCTCCCCCGCCCTTCACCATGCGGCCGGAATCGGTATGGAATTCTTCCTTCTGCTTTTCGACCTCGAGCTGGCCAGACGGGAGCGGCTTCTGAATGGATCGTCCGCTGGGTGTGTAATAGAACGCCGTGGTGAGCGCCATGGCGGTGGTTCCGGATAATGGGAATACGTTTTGGACCAGCCCTTTGCCGAAGCTGGGCTCACCCAGGATGGTGGCGCGATCGTGATCCTGCAAAGCTCCGGCCAAAATCTCAGACGCGCTGGCGGTCTTTGCGTTTACCAGCACGGCCAGTGGAAATTTGTACACTGCCGCATCCGCGGGAGCGTCGACATTCTGGCCTTCGATGCTTCGCCCTTTCACGCTGAGCAATCTTTGGCCAGGCTTGAGAAAGTAGGAAGCGGCCTGGAGGGCTGCCTGCACTACTCCGCCGCCGTTATCGCGCAGATCCAGCACCAGACCTTTTAACTTCTCGCCTCCCAGGCTTTCGATGGCTTCTTTCAATTGTTTCCCGGTTTGCGGATCGAAGGCGTTGACACGCACGTAGCCGATATCGGGCTGGAGGAGAAAGGTCCGGTCCACGCTCGGAGAATCCACCAGCGCCGGATCCAGGACAAATTGCAGCAGCCGTGCGTTGGCCGGGCGGCGCACGATGAGTTGGGCCTGGTGCTGGCGGGCCTCCCCCAGAAACCCGACGATCTGCTCGAATTCCAACCGCGCTAGCGCAATATTATTGACGGCCACGATCTCATCGCCAGGTTGCAATCCCGCTTTGGCGGACGGTGTACCCGCCAGCGCCTGGAGCACAATGACGCGCCCTGGCAAAATGGACACGACGGTGCCGAATCCCTTACGCTCCGACTTCTCCATTTCCTTGAGCTGCTGATACTGTTGGGGATCGAAGAAGATGGAGTGCGGATCCAGGCGCCGCAACATGCCTGGAATGGCGCCCTGATAAATCGCGGTCTCAGTGATCACGGGATCGGCCGCTTCGCGCTGCACGGTCGCCAGCACTTCCGTAAACCGCTTGAGCGAGCTGTCCAGATCCGCCGTGGACTTGGGAGCCGCGAGAAAAAACAATAGAGGAAAAATCATCTACTTCGAATAGCGCAGGTGCTGTTTGGCCGCATGCCGCTCTAGAGCCAGCTCGATGAGCCGGTCAACCAATTTCGGCATGGGCAATCCTGAATGCTCCCACATTTTAGGGTACATGCTTATGGAGGTGAAGCCGGGAAGGGTGTTGATCTCGTTAATGAAGAGCTGGTTCGAGGCTGTTTCCAGCAGGAAATCGACGCGCGCCATGCCTTCGCACTCCACCGCGCGATAGCATTCCACGGCTAGCTGCTGCAACTCTCGAGTCTGCTCGGGGGGAAGATCTGCGGGGATTACGGTCCCGGCTTTTTCGAGCAGATACTTGTCGTCATAGTCGTAGAACTCGCGCGACGGGAGGATCTCACAAGGGACGGAAGCGATGGGATCTTCGTTGCCGAGGACGGCACACTCGAACTCGCGTCCCTCAATGCCGCGTTCCACAATTACCTTGCGGTCGAAAGAGGCCGCGAGCTCCAGCGCGGATTTCAATTCCACGCAATTGTGCGCCTTCGAAATTCCCACCGAGGAGCCCAGATTCGCCGGCTTCACAAACACTGGGAACTCGAACTTCGAGCAGATGCCGTCGGAATCTTTCAGTTCAGCGCTCGAAAACACCAGGTAGTCCACCACCGGCAAACCGCGCTCCTTGGCCAGGCGCTTCATCACTTCCTTATCCATGGAGACCGATGAAGCCAGCACGCCCGCGCCCACATAAGGCAGGCCCGCGAGTTCCAGCAGGCCTTGCAGCGTGCCATCCTCGCCGAACGTGCCATGCAATGCAGGGAAGACCACGTCGATCTCCGGGTTGCCGTGAGGCTCCGGAACGATGGGCCGGGGACTCCATTTGCCTTCTTTCGAAATCAAGTAATGTAGGACCTTGTACTTATCAGGGTCCAGAGCATCGATGATAGATTTGGCGGAGCGTAGCGACACCTCGTGCTCGCCGCTGCGACCGCCGTAAATAACTGCTACACGCTTTTTCATTTCGAGTTACAAAATCCTTTTTCCCATGGCCGACAATACTAGTTCGACGGCTAAGATCGCCGTTCGGTTCACTTCATCTATTACGGGATTTACTTCTACCACTTCCATGGACAACATTTTGCCTGTGTCGTTCAGTGTTTCCATGGCGAGGTGCGCCTCCCGGTAGGTGATGCCGCCGCGCACCGGTGTTCCCACTCCGGGAGCCTCCTGCGGGTCGACGGCGTCCATGTCGAGCGAGACGTGAAACCCAACGGTTCCGGAACTTGCGATGCGGATGGCCTCTTCGATTACCGGGCCCAGGCCGCGCTCGTCGATATCGCGCATGGTGAATACGTGAACGCCGGAATGTTGGACATTGACGCGTTCCTTTTCGTCCACCGAGCGAATGCCCACTAACGCGACGTTCGCTGGATCCACTTTCGGTGAATATCCGAAAATCCGGGTCAGCTCGCCGGGACCGGCGCCGATACAGCAGGCCAGCGGCATTCCATGTACGTTGCCGCTGGGACTGGTGCCGGGCGTGTTCATGTCGGTGTGAGCATCAATCCAGATCATTCCCAATTTCCCATCGTGATCGCGGACGTGTTTGGACACGCCTGAAACGGTACCCACCGCGATGGAATGATCGCCGCCGAGGACGAGCGGGAACTTGTCTTCGGCCAGGGCGCGCTCCACCATCTCCGCCAATCGCACGCAGGTTTCAGTGATCTGCGGAAGATACTTGGCCTGCGGCTGTCCTTCCGGCTGGCTTTCGGGCTGCACCACCGGCACGTTGCCGAGATCTTCCACGACGTAGCCCAGCTCGGCTAGGCGGCCGTTCAGATTAGCCACGCGGACTGCCGATGGCCCCATGTCGACGCCGCGGCGTCCGGCGCCGAGATCGAGCGGCGCACCGATGATCGCGATGTGGGAATGTCGCATGTGGGGCTAGGGGCTAAGATCGCAAGTCGGAGACTTGCGGCACGCGTAGGGCAAGTCTCCGACTTGCCAAAGTGCTGCTCTCGTCATGGCCTGGTCCTGTAAAGCATTCTTGGATAGGGAATCGTTTCTCTTATGTGTTCCAGGCCGCACATCCATGCCACAAAGCGTTCGATGCCCATCCCGAAACCGGCGTGCGGCACACTGCCGTACTTGCGCAGGTCGATATACCAGTTGAAGGCTTCCGGTGGCAGTTTGTGCTCCTCCAGCCGCTTCAACAGCAAGTTCAAATTGTGGATGCGCTGACCTCCGCCGATGAGTTCGCCGTACCCTTCCGGTGCGATCACGTCGACGCCCAGGGCCAGTTCGGGGCGGTCCGGATCGGGCTCGAAATAGAAGGCCTTCACTTGCGTGGGATAACGATCCACCAGCAAGGGACGATCGAGCCCTTCCGTGATCATGGTCTCATCGGGGCCGCCGAAATCGCCGCCCCATTGGATTTCGCTGCCGCGCGCTTGCAGTGCTTTTACGGCGTCGTCATAACTCATGCGCGGGAACGGCGCTTTCACGGTCTCGAGTTTGCTGATGTCGCGTTCCAGGGCTTGTAGTTCGGTGCGGCGGTTTTCCAGCACGCGGCCTACTACGAAGACAATCAGATCCTCGGCCAATTGTTTTACGTCGTCGAGGGTGGCATACGCCATTTCCGGTTCCACCATCCAGAATTCGGTCAGATGGCGGCGCGTTTTGGATTTCTCGGCGCGGAAGGTGGGTCCGAAGCAGTAGACTTTCCCGAACGCCATTGCGTCGGCTTCGTTATAGAGCTGGCCGGACTGCGTGAGAAACACTTTCTCGTCGTCGAAATAATTCACTTCGAACAAGGTGGTGGTGCCTTCGCAGGCGGCGGGGGTGAAGATTGGCGTGTCTACGAGCGTGAAACCATGCGAATCGAAATAGTCGCGCACTGCCTTGATCACTTCGTGACGGACCCGAATCACCGAATGCTGGCGTTTGCTGCGTAGCCAGAGGTGCCGATGGTCCATCAGGAAGTCCGGGCCATGTTCCTTGGGCGTGATGGGGTAGGGATCCGACTCGGGAACACGATCGACTATTTCGGCGCCCTCGACATCCATTTCATAGCCGCCGGGTGCGCGCTGCTCGGCACGAAGCTTGCCGCGCAGAATCAGTGCGGATTCCTGGGTGAGATTCTTCAGGGTTTCGAACAACGCTTCGTCCAGGTTGGCTTTCACGGCGACGCACTGCATGATGCCTGTGCCGTCGCGCAGTAGGGGAAATACGATCTTGCCGGATTTGCGGAGGTTATAGAGCCATCCGGCGATTTCCACGGGTTCGCCAGTGTGGTGGGCGGCGTCTTCGATTCTTATGCGGGGGTAGGGCATGGGATCGTTACGCTCCGTTCCGGTCGCGGCTCGGAAAGAAACGGATCGGGCGTCGGCATGAGTGCCGACGCGGCACGCAAGAGTGCGTGCGCCACGTCCTGCCAAAAGGTAAACCCATTAGATGGTTTCCAGCCTTTCGAAGATTTGTTTTATCATCTCGAGGGATTGCGGGAAGGCGACGTCGGGCAATTCGCGCAGCTCGAGCAGGAGCGGATATTGGCCGGCGCCGGAGCGAAGCAGTTCCATCGTGGTTTTCCAATCTATAGTTCCACCTTCGGAGAACGGGAAAAGATGGCTGTCTTCCTTGCCGTTGTTATCGTGCAGATGCGTGGATCGGATGCGTCCCTTCAAAATGGTGTAGGCCGTGGAAACGCCTTCCTTCATATTGGCGTGACCAACATCCAGGCAGAAGTTCATTTTCAAGTGCGTTAGCTCGAGAAAAGTCAACAGGCGCTCGGCGCTGGAGAGCTGGTTCGGGATGTTTTCGAGCAGCACTTCCACGCCGCGCTCGCGCGCAAACAGGTTAATTTCTTCGAGCGCCGTAAACGCCGCTTCCACCTTGAATTCGTCGTACTCTTCTTCAGAAACCCCGAGGTGCTGGATCAGGTATCGGAACGGGATCACGTCCGCAATGTCCAAAGCGCGCTTGATTTCATCGATCATAAGCAGGCGCTTCGATTTTACGGGCTCCGTGATGTTGATATGGGAGTTGGGACCGGAACGTCCCCACACGTCGTCGCTGTACATGGGCGAGTGCAGCGAATGCAGCTTCATCTCGGAAGCCCGGAACCAGTGACCCAGTTCGTTGATCTGCGCCCGATCGCGATAATCCAGATGCTGCCGCGCGCAAAATATCTCGACCGCCGGCACTCCGGCCAGACGGATCTTGTCCAACCAGACCGTGTTGAGCCGATGGTTGACGAACAGGTGCGTCGATAAAACGTGATCCATTAAAAAACCGTTCCTCAGTTGCTCAGTTGTTCGGTTGTTCAGTTAGCGGTCCGAGTGGCAGGAACCGATCAACCGAGCAACTGAACAACCGAATAACCGTCCTAGTATCCTTCCGCCTTGGCGTTGCCTCGGCCGTCGGCCCCGCCTTGCAGCCAGCCGTTGTCGTTCACGATCGCTTCCACGCGCGCAACCACGGGATTCGTGTTTTCGTAAGGAGCGATTTTGTGGCCCATTCCGTGCAGGATCGTAGCCGTGTCCGGGGAAATCCCTTTCTCCAAGTACAACTGATCCGGCATCCATTGATGATGGAAACGCGGCCAATCCACGGCATCCTGCACGTTCATGTGGAAGTCGACCACGTTCAGAATAACCTGCAGCACACCATTGATGATGCGGGACCCACCGGGCGCGCCCAGCACCATGAAGATTTTACCGTCATGCGTCAGGATCGTTGGGGTCATGGAAGAGAGAGGACGCTTGCCGGGCTGGATGGCGTTTGCCTCACCCTGAATAAGGTGGAACATGTTTTCCTCGCCCGGTTTGGCGGCGAAGTCGTCCATTTCGTTATTCAAAAGGAACCCGAGGCCGGGAACGGTGACGCCGTTGCCGTATCCACCATTCAAAGTGTAGGTGACTGCCACCGCATTGCCCTCGCTGTCGACGATGTTGAAATGCGTAGTTTCCGTGCTCTCATAGGGGCCCAGATTACCGGGACGAATCTGTTGGCTCGGCGTGACGTGCTGCACGTCAATGCTGGCGCGCCGGCTCGAGATGTAGCGCGGATCAAGCAGCTTCGACCCGGGCACTTTGACAAAGTCGGGATCGCCGAAATACTCGCTACGATCGGCGTAGAAACGCCGCATGGCTTCGGCTACAAAGTGGATGGATGCCGCGGATCCGGCGCCGCCCTTTTCGTAACCAGAGCCCTCTAGAATTCCGAGCATCTGCAAAACGCCAATGCCGCCCGAGCTCGGAGGCGGTGACGTAATCACTTCGTAATCGTGATAGTGGCCGCGCAGCGGTGTGCGCTCAACGGCTTGGTATTGCTTCAGATCGTCGAGCGTGATCAATCCACCGTTGGCCTCCATCGCGGCGGCGAGTTTATGGGCGATTTCTCCTTCGTAGAAGTCGCCGGGGCCGTGGTCGCGAATGCGCGTCAACGTAGCGGCCAGCTCAGGTTGCGTTAGAGTGTCGCCATAGTGCGAGCTCAGGAAGATCCGCTTCGATTCTGGAAATTGCGAAAGCAGTTTGTTGCTGTTGGTTCCGCTGATCAGCGATTGCGAAAACTGATATGTCATAGGATAGCCGCCAGCAGCCAGTTGGATGGCAGGATCGATCAATTCATTCCAAGGTTTGCGGCCGTACTTTTGATGAGCCAACCCGAATCCACGGACTGAGCCGGGGACGCCGCAGGCTCGCCAGCCGACGATGCTATCTTTGGTCAATTTGCCGTCGGTATCCAGATACATATCGCGCGAGGCGCTGAGCGGCGCTTTCTCGCGGAAGTCGATGAAGGTGGTTCGCCCGTCCGCCAAGCGCACCAGCATAAAGCCCCCTCCGCCGATGTTGCCGGCGAAGGGATAAGTGACGGCGAGCGCGAATCCCACGGCGACCGCGGCGTCGACGGCGTTGCCACCGGCCTTAAGAACCGCCAGGCCGACATCGGCTGCCAGCGGCTCCTGCGCTACCACCATGGCGTGTTGCCCGAGGACAGGCTGGCGGGCCACAAGGCTCCCAGCCAGGAGGAATGCGCATAGGACAGCGCGAAGTCGCATAAGATTCGATTTTAGCGCGGGCGGAGAGAGTAAAGTTTTTTGGCCACGGATGAACACGGATAAACACGGATAAACACAATCATCCGTGTCTATCCGTGTTCATCCGTGACTAATCTTTTCTTGTGCTCCATCCAATACAATGCTGCGCCCAGGGCATTAGCGCAGACGACCACGCCCCCGATTTTGACGCCGAATTTTAGCCAGCTTTCTACCTGAATGATGGGGAAGATCGAGAGGATTGAGTAGAGCAGCGTAACCGCGAAACCTGATGCTGCTGCGGCTCGGAGCCATATTGGAGCACGAGAATTGGCGATCGGAAGGGCGAACATCACCAGGTAGGCTAGTGCGTAGAAGATCCCTGAGGCGTTGTCGAGAATCTGAAACGCTTCCTGTTGACCAACGCCCGCGAGACTGATCAAGCCCGTGATCAGGATCATGGCTGCAACGAACAGTATGGAATTCACGGGCGTTTTATACTTCGGGTGAAGCTTCGAAAACCACTCCGGCAGTAAATGGTCCCATCCGGCGACCATAGGAAGCCGTGTGCTTCCGGCCACCGCGAGCGTGCAAGCGCCGAGTTGACGGCCGACCAGGAGCAGGATCACGATGGGCCCGATGAGTCCAGCCCACCGGAAGCGGTGGAAGGCGATGCTCAGCACCTGCGGAATTGGGCCGACCAGGTCCACTTGATCCGGTGAAACATAAGCCAGTATGGAGCTGGTGCCCAGAATGAACATCAAGGCGATGATGGGCGAGGCGATGAGAACCGATCGCCCGATGCTGCGTGCAGGACTCTTGCATTCGCCCGCCAGAATTGCCACGTATTCAAATCCGCTGAATGCGCCCATGGACATTTTGCCGAAGACGTTCAGGCTGAGCAGCGAAACGGCCGGCATGGCAATCGCGAGCGGATGATACTCGCGTAGCGTTCCGCTGCGCAGGCTAAGGAATGGAATCAGGATCAGTGCGCCGAAGGTGATGATCTGGGCTACTCCGCCGGCGTTCTGAAACCACTTGCCGACGGAGAGGCCGAGTATGGTTACCACGATGAGAAACGTCACCAGCGCGCTGGTGACGACAAGGATGAACCATTTGTTACCGCCCAACCAATCGAATCCGAAGGCGTAGGCGACATTGGTGGCGATCGCCATTCCTTGCGATGACATGAACACGATGATGTACAGCCACAAATTCCAGCCCACCAGGAAGCCGATGAAATCGTTGAAGCCGAGCTTGGCCCATTGATAGAGTCCGCCTTCGAGCGGCATGGCGCGGTTGAGGTGGATTACGACAGCGGCCAGCGGAGCGTAGAAAAGAAGCAGAGCCAGCAGCCAGAAAACGATTTGTGATGCTCCCAGCTTGGCTGCGGTTCCTACCCAATGCGAGCCGACCACATAGAGGATCTGCGTGAGGACGAGATCGCCGAGGCCGAGTTCTTTTTTGAGTTCGGCGCTGTGAGTCCGAACGCTGTCGGCGGATGCCATGGATGGTCAATGAATGTAGCACAATGGCATACGGAGTCCGCCAATGGAAACGTTCTTCAGCGATGTAAAGCACTCGATACGCATGTTTCTCAGGAGTCCTGGCTTCACGATCACGGCTGTCGCCGCGCTGGCTCTGGGAATTGGCGGGACTACGGCGATTTTTTCGATCGTCAACACGGTGCTTCTCAAGCCGCTCGGAATTCCTGATCCGAACCGTCTGGTGGTATTAACGGTAACGCCCGTCGATGACAACGCTGCGTCCGGGGCGAGGTTCGTTTACTGGCGATCTCAATCGGATGTAGTCCAGGATGTATCGGCCTATTTCACCGCAGTGACGAACTATACAGGCGGCCAGATGGTGGAGCAGTGGAAGTATACCCGGGGTTTCTGCGAATTTCTTTCACTGCTTCTGGATACCCATATTACGAGGGCGCTCCTTCACGCAGGAAGAGGATTTGCCGAACGGTCCGCGGGTGGCGTTGATCAGCCAGGATCTTTGGAAGCGGCGTTTCGCGAGTGATCCGCGGATGCTTGGAAAGACCATCTCTCTCGATGGCGAAGCTCACACTGTGATTGGGATTGTGGGGGACATTTCGGCGCTACGCGCGTACGTTCCTTTCTCGGAAGTGTACGTGCCGTTCCAGATCGATCCGAACTCCAGCGATCAAGGGGCTTACTTCAACGTAGTGGCGCGGCTGAAGTCTGGAACTACACTCGACCAAGCCAGGGCGCGATTGCGAGCTTCCACCCGAGAATACCGCACCAAATTCCCGACCGACCTTGGGCCGAAAGAAAGCTTCACTGCCAAGCGCTTCCGCGAAGACATGGTCGGCGGGCACCGTCCTTTGCTGCTGGTGCTGTTGGGCGCGGTAAGCCTGGTTTTGCTGATCGCCTGCGCCAATGTGGCGAACCTGCTACTGGCGCGTGCGCCGAGTCGAAGACGCGAGATCGCCATCCGCGCGGCGATCGGTGCGGGACGCGGAAGGATGATCCGTCAACTGTTAACGGAGAGCGCGTTGCTTTCGTTGGCCGGGGGTACGCTCGGATTGCTGCTGGGCTACGGTGGGATTCGAGCGTTGCTCGCGATCAACACCGCCGGTCTGCCGATGGTTGGTGAGAACGGAACGGCCGTTACCATCGATTGGCGAGTAATGGGCTTCGCGCTTTTGATATCACTCGGGACAGGAATTGTTTTTGGGTTGTTCCCCGCGCTCGAGGGTTCGCGCGCGGATCTCAATGCAGTCCTGAAGGATGGCAGTGGGCGCTCGGGCGGAGGCCCGCGGCAGAACAAGGCTCGCGCGTTGCTGGTAATCAGCGAGGTGAGCCTGGCCGTGGTTCTGCTCGTGGGGTCGGGGCTGTTGATTCGCAGCTTCATGGTGCTGTACGCCGTGGACCTGGGATTTGACGCGAAGAACGTGGTGACGATGAATGTCTTGTTGACCGGTCCCAAGTATTCGAAAACGGCAAGCGTTGCGGATACGATTCGCATTGGACTTGAACAGCTTCGCGCGCTGCCTGGCGTGACAGCCGCGAGCGCCACCTGTTGTCTGCCTCTGACAGGCGCCACTTGGGATATGAATTTCGACATAGTCAGCCGGCCGGCCGCGGCTTCCTCCACCAACCAATGGGTGGGATGGGCGACGGTTTCACCTGGATATTTCGAAGTGTTGAAAATCCCGATAAAGCGCGGACGATCATTCAGCGTGGGCGACGACTCGAAGTCGCCGCCAGTGGTGGTGATCAACGAACGCATGGCTCAAGAGTATTGGAAGGACGGCAATGCGCTCGGGGAACGGATCGCGATTGGCCGGGGCGGTGGGATGAAGGAGTTCAAGGACGAGCCGGTGCGACAGATCGTCGGGATCGTTGGCGATATTCGATCCGAGGGGCTGGATACCAGGCCGGGTCCAATCATGTATATCCCGCAAGCGCAGCTTCCGGATGCCGAGACCGCGCTCTTTCTCAGGCTGCTGCCGATGGCATGGGTGGTTCGGACACAAGGCAAGCCGCGCGGACTGATTCCAGCGATTCAGGAACAGTTGCGGCATTCGACAGGTCTGCCAGTGACCGACGTCGCTTCGATGGATCAAGTGGTGTGGGCCGATACTGCCCGTCAGAGGTTCGCCGTGCTGCTGATGACGGTCTTCGGAAGCACAGCGTTATTGCTGGCGGCGATTGGAATTTATGGACTCACGGCCTACACGGTGGAGCAGCGGACGCGAGAAATTGGAATCCGGATGGCATTGGGTGCGGAGTCGCACCAGGTTCGAAATATGGTTGTGCGCCAGGGGATGAGTCTAGCACTTGGCGGCGTTGTAGCCGGCCTTGCGGCGGCGTGGGGCTTGGCGCGGTTAATCACCAGCTTCCTCTTCGGTGTTCGGGTGCATGACTTGCCGGTCTTCGTTGCCGTTCCTATAGTTCTGTACATTGTCGCGCTGGTGGCCGTTTATGCTCCAGCAAACCGAGCGAGTCGTGTCAATCCGATCGATTCACTGCGTTACGAGTGAAGCTGGCGCTATGGCGGCTAACCAGAAGCTGATTCGCGCGCTCCGCAAAGCTTTGCGGGAGTTGGCCGATCCATCCAAAGCGCCGTTGATGCAGGCCTACATGAAATCGGCCATGCCGTATCTGGGAATTCAGGCGGTGCCGTTTCGCAAAGCCACCAAAGGCGTGCTCGCGGCATATCCGCTGGATTCGTTCGAGGATTGGCGTGATACGGCGATCATGCTGTGGCGTGGTGCCCGCTATCGCGAAGAACGGTACGCCGTAATCGAGCTGGTGGGATATCGGAAATACCAAGAGTTCAGGACACTGAACGCTCTGCCGTTGTATGAAGAGATGATCTCGACCGGAGCCTGGTGGGATTACGTGGATTCCATCGCCGGTCACCGGCTGGGTGAACTTTTGCGCCGATATCCGAATGAACTACCCGCGATTTTGCGCGAGTGGGCCGTGTCCGATGATCTGTGGAAACGCCGCAGTGCGATCCTGGCGCAGCTAGGTTTCAAGGGCGATACGGATTTGAAACTCCTGTACGATTGCATGCGGCCATCGATCGAGCGGCCGGAGTTTTTTCTGCGCAAGGCCATCGGATGGGCTCTACGGCAGCATGCCTGGACGGATCCGAAGGAAGTGGTGCGGTTTGTGAAGGCGCACGACAAGCAGCTCAGTCCGTTGAGCAAGCGGGAGGCGTTGAAGAATATTAGAGGTAAAAATTCCGGTCCCAGGCGTGACGCTTCAAGATCTTGAGCGTGGCCTCATCCAGTGGACCTTTGTCGGACACGGCAGCGTTTCTTTCGACGTTTCGCACCGTGCGCATTCCGGGGATGGTTGACGAGACAGCCGGAGGGCTGATTGTGAAACGCAGGGCGATCTCGGCTAGAGAATCGCGGGTGATGCCGAGATCGCGCTCTAGGGCTGAGATGTGCTCCACCACCTGTTTCTTTCGATCCCCGCGGAAATATTCAGAGCGAAAATCTTCCGGTTGAAATACGCTGGTTTCCGTGATCGACCCAGTAAGGCTGCCTTCGTCGAAGGGCACACGCGCCAGCACGCCGACGTTCATTTTCTGCGTTAACGGGAACAGGTTTTTCTCGGGGCTCTGATCGAAGACGTTGTAGATTACTTGCACGCAGTCGATCAAGCCCGATTGAACCAGCTCCAGCGCTGAATCGGGCTGATGGTCGTTGATGGAAACGCCAACGGCCCGCACTTTACCTGATGTTTTCAGTTCTTCGAACGCCCGCCGCCAATCCTCGCGATGAAACCATTCGGGATTCCAGACGTGGAGCTGCTGGAGATCGATGGTGTCCACTTTCAGATGCTGAAGACTGGTTTCAGTGGACCGCAGAATATATTCATAAGGGAACACTTTTTCGATACCGACGCCAGGTTTCGCCGGCCACTCCTGGTTCAAAGGAGGGACCTTGGTGGCGATGTAGATTCTTTTTTTCGCTTCGCGCGCCACGCGGCCGACCAGCTTCTCGCTGTGGCCATCGCCATATGCCAGCGCGGTGTCGATGAAGTTGATTCCGAGATCGATAGCGCGGTGCAAGGCGCGGACAGACTCATCGTCGGTCCCACCCTGCCATAGGGCTCCTCCGATGCCCCAAGCGCCATATCCAACGTCACTTACTGAAAAGCCGGTCCTGCCGAGTGTGCGATATTTCATCCTGAACCTATGATAGTGAAAGATGCATCTATTAAGAAGTGGTCCCCTTGCTCACGCGCGGGGCTACCATGCGTCGAACGTCGCGAGCATAGCGATGTAGCCCCGCGCGTGAGCAAGGGGACAGAGAGGCATGATGGAATCCACACATCGAGTACTGATTCTCGGCGGCGGCTTCGGTGGGCTTTACGCGGCCAAGGCTCTGCGGAAGGCTCCGGTCCAATTAACCGTTCTGGACCGCCGGAATTTCCATCTCTTTCAGCCATTGCTCTATCAGGTAGCTACCGGATCCCTGTCGCCGGGTGAGATCGCATCGCCGTTACGCGCAGTGCTCCGGCGGCAACAAAACACCCAAGTGCTGTTGGCCGAGGCAGTGGACTTGGACGCACAGCATCGCAAAGTGATTCTGGATTCGGGAGACCTGGAGTACGACACTTTGATCGTCGCGGCGGGATCCACGGATTCCTATTTCGGGCACGACGATTGGAAGCGGGTGGCGCCGGGTTTGAAATCCATTGAAGAGGCCACCGAAATCCGTCACAAGATTCTCTATGCGTTCGAGGCGGCCGAGAAGGAGCACGATCCCGAGATACGGCGTGAGTGGCTGACGTTTGTGTTGGTGGGCGGCGGACCCACGGGAGTGGAGCTGGCCGGCGCGCTCGGCGAGATCGCGCACGATACGCTGCGGCGCGATTTCCGCTCTATCCGGCCAGAAGAAGCGGTGATCTGGCTGGTGGAAGGCGGGGGGCGTGTGCTGCCCACTTATCCACCGGATCTGTCGGCGAAAGCGGAAGCATCGCTAACGCGCCTGGGGGTCACAGTCAGGACCAATGCTTTCGTGACTGCGATTGACCCAACAGGCGTGACGGTAAAGACCTCAGGGGGCTCGGAGCAGATCTTGGCTCGGACGGTGATCTGGTCGGCTGGAGTGCAAGCCTCCCCATTTGGACGCACGTTGCAACAGCGCGCTGGAGCGCAACTGGACCGCGCCGGGCGTGTGATGGTGAATCCGGATTGCAGCGTTCCAGGGCGTCCCGAGATTTTCGTAATCGGTGATCTCGCCCACCTGGAGTTGGACGGCAAGCTCCTTCCGGGAGTTGCGCAGGTGGCAATGCAGGAAGGTGGTTATGTCGCCAAGCTGATTCAGCAGCGATTGCGAGGCGAAACTGCCGCTCCGTTTCGTTACTTCGACAAAGGTAACTTGGCGGTGATCGGGCGCGCGGCGGCTGTGGCGCAAATCGGCCCGATCCACATGTCGGGCCTGTTGGCCTGGATCACCTGGCTTTTCGTCCACCTGATGTATCTGGTGGAATTCTCAAACCGTGTGCTGGTCTTCATTCACTGGGGTTTTTTGTATTTGACGTTCAATCGGGGAGCACGGTTGATTACGGGAGAAGACCCTCTTTCTCAACCAGCGCCTGTGGCGGAAGCTGCTAAGGTTGCGAAGTAGGCGGCAGGAGGCAGGAGGCAGGCTGCAGAAAGCAGGCGGCAGGAGGCAGAAAACTGGGGCTTCGGTTGTGCTGCAGCCTGCCGCCTGCAGCCTGTTTTTACACCACTTTGTGTGCTTCTTCGATCTCGAAGGCGCGCTTCCGGCCGGCAGTTACGATGCCGCCCCGGAACTTGACCTTGCCGTTGATGGATAAGTCCAGCGGCCGCTCCACTGGATAATCAAACGTGAGGACGTCTTCTTCCTTGAGATCCATGAGGTCCTCCACCCGCATGGTGGGGCCGGTCAGACGGCCGTCGACAAACATCTTGGCGGGGCGAATCAGCCGCACAATCCGAGCCTGCTCCTTTTCGGTCGACTCGCTTTTGCGCACCGACCATTGCTGGTCGAACTTGTGGCGCAGCATCTTGACGACGATGGACGGGATGCCGATATTCATCATCCCAGTGTTGTCGCCAATCCGGACTTCCATGCTGACCGCTACTACGGCTTCATTGGGCGCCAAAATCCGCAAGAGTTGCGGTTCGGTTTCATGGGCTTCGATGGTAAATTCCATGGGCGTGACGGCGTGCCAGGCAGTCTTCAAGTCATGTAAGGTGATGCGGAACAATCCATCCAATACGCTCTGTTCAATCTCAGTGATTTCTCGAGAGACTTTGAGTACGGACCTCGCGCCTCCGCCGAGCAGCATCTCGATAATGGGAAAGACCAGGCCCGGATTGATCTCCAGCACGGCGTTGCCTTCGTACGGCTTCATCCCGAGTGAAACCAGACAGCTCGGCGACGGCAGGCATTGCGAGAATTCCATGAAGGAGAGTTGTTCCACCGAAACGAGGTTCACCACTACATAGGCACGTAGATATGCTGAGAGGCTGGAAGCTAAGCTGCGCGCGAAATTCTCGTGCAGAATATGAATTGCACGCAGCTGATCTTTGGCGATCCGGTCCGGCCGGCGAAAATCATATGGCACCGCTCGCTTGGCAGGGTCATCGTCCTGCGGCGAGTCGCGGAGATTTCTGAATACATCATCAATCTCTTCTTGGGAAAGGACGCGGTCAGGCATCTGAGCATCTATCGGACTGAGGGGGCGTTTCTTTACCTTAGGATTATGGGAATAAATCCCGGTTTGAAAATTGGTGAGTTGGTAGAATCGAAGGGTGCAGCGGTTTCACGTTCACAATTTTGGTTGCCGGGCTTCGCAAGCCGACGGAGCGGCGCTCGAAGCAGCTTTGATGGACCGTGGGTTCAGCGCGGTTCCATGCGCCGCCGACGCCGAGCTGGTGGTTCTAAATTCGTGCACTGTCACGGCTTTCGCGGACGAGGATGTTCGCAAGGCGGTCCGGCGCGTGCATCGGGAAAATCCCGATGCGCGGATTCTGGTGACTGGCTGCTATGCCCAACGTGCACCGGAGGAGATAGCTGTACTACCCGGGGTCGCGTGGGTAGTAGGTAATTCACATAAGATTCAGATTCCCGATATCGTGAGCGCGCCGGCGGAGGTTCCGTATCACGGTGAAATTCGAGTCGGCGACATTTTCGCACAGAGCGATTTCCTGTCCGCGCCAGTGGAGGATGCGAGTGGAGATCGCACGCGGCCCAACCTCAAGATCCAGGACGGCTGCAACAATCGCTGCTCGTTTTGCATCATTCCTTTTGTGCGTGGCCGCAGCCGGAGCGCGCCAGTGGCTCAAGTAGTGGAACAGGTGCGAAATCTGGCCGCGCGGTATCGAGAGGTGGTGCTGAGCGGCATCAATCTGGGACGTTGGGGCCGTGAACCAGGCAGTGCGATCCGGCTGGTGGACCTTCTTCGAACGCTTCTCGCGGAAACAGCCATCGAGCGATTGCGGCTCAGCTCCGTGGAACCGATGGATTGGAGCGACGATGTTCTGGATATAGTGGCAACGTCCGCGCGGATCGCCAAGCACGTGCACGCGCCGCTGCAATCGGGTTCCGATAGCGTGCTGCGCCGCATGCATCGCAAATACCGACCACAACACTATGAGCAGCGCATCCGCAAAGCGCGCGCGTGGATGCTGGACGCTGCGATCGGCGCCGATGTGATGGCCGGTTTTCCAGGCGAAACGGATGCGGAGTTCGAAGAAAGCCGAGCTTTCATCGAGAGCCTCCCGTTCACTTATCTGCACGTGTTCACTTATTCCGAGCGTCCGGGTACGCCGGCGGCGGAGTGCGCGGATCAAGTTCCGATGGAAGTGCGCAAGGAACGCAATCGGATTCTGCGAGAGCTGGGGGCGCGTAAGAATCTGGAGTTCCGAAGGTCGATGCTGGGGCGGACGCTATCGGTAGTGACGTTAGCCGAAGGCGGGTTGTCGGACAATTTTTTGAAGGTGGAACTCGCGGCGCCGCGTCCGGCGAATAAGATGGTGGATGTGAAGATCGGATCGCTCAGCGTGAATGGCGTGCGGGAGCATAGCGACCTACAGATTTTAGCCACTGATAAACACGGATAAGATCCGAGTGTATCCGTGTGCATCCGTGGCTTAAATCCGGTGGCTCGATACAACCGCACGCTATTTCGACTTGGCTCTTTTGCGGGATCGAGTAGCAAGAACCGCGATGTCGGCGCCGTCCTTGAATCGTTCTGCGTACTTGCCGCGGACGCCCTCGGAAAAATCATACTCCGCGCGCATGGCAATGTGGTGCCGCTTGTGTAACTTCTTCTTCATTTGGATCTGTTGATTCAAAGAATCAGGAATTGAGTATCCTGTAACTACATTTCCCGGCGGTTTTCCAGGCTCTTCCCCATGGTCACTTCATCCGCAAACTCCAGGTCGCTGCCTACCGGGACGCCCATCGCGATGCGGGTTACCTTTACGCCTAGCGGTTTCATCAGGCGCGAGAGATAGACAGCCGTCGCTTCGCCTTCCACCGTTGGGTTGGTGGCGATGATCAGTTCGTGGATTTCCTCGGCCTGAATTCGCTCCAGCAGATTCACGATTTTGAGCTGCTCGGGGCCGATGCCTCGCAGAGGGGAAAGCGAGCCGTGCAGCACATGATACAAGCCGGAGAACTGGCGCGTGGTTTCGATGGGAAGAATATTGTGCGGCTCCTCCACCACGCAGATGGAAGCACGGTCGCGGTGCGGATCGCGGCAGAAATTGCACAGCTCACCGTCGCTGATGTTGTTGCAGGCGGCGCACAGTCCGAGCTTGTCTTTCACGTCTACCAGTGCCGTGGCCAGACGCTCGGCATCCTCGCGCGGGGTGCGCAGCACATGGAATGCAAGGCGCTGCGCTGACTTCTGGCCGATGCCAGGCAGGCGTTTAAACTCCTGAATGAGGCGCGCTAATGGTTCGGCGAAATCAGGCAACTAGAACATCCCGGGCGGCAGGCCCATGCCACCCAGCAGGCCGCCCATTTTTTCCTGCGTGGCTTCGTCCACTTTCTTTGACGCTTCGTTGAAGGCGGCCAGCATCATGTCTTGCAGCATTTCGACGTCGCCGGCCACCTCGGCATCGATCTTCACCTTCGTGACCATCTTTTTGCCATCCATCCCCACGGTCACCATGCCGCCGCCCGCAGTGGCCTCCACGCGGATCAGCGCGATCTCTTCCTGCATCTTCTTCTGCATTTGCTCGGCCTGCTTCATCATGGCCTGCATGTTTCC
>PMOK01000235.1 GCA_003162425.1 Bryobacterales bacterium
TCTTGGACCCGACGTTGCTTTGCACCCTTCCGTCGATAGCCCACGTTCTGTGATGTTGTCCCCGGACGGGACGCGAGTGGTCTACATCTCGGGCAGTCCCGCCCGGCTCTACACTCGTCGGCTGGATCAGACCAAAGCCAACGAACTCCCAGGCACGGAGGGGGCCGTCATGCCTTTTTTTTCACCGGACGGACTGTGGATCGGGTTCTTCGAACCAGTGACAGAAGTCCCGCTCAGAGCTGCCCACGTCGGAAGATTTGATTGCTTGACCTTACGAAGCCAGTGCCGCATGATCAAAGTGAAGAGCCTACGACGATGCCAGTTTTGCGCAACCCGCGGCATGAGAAATTTTCTCAGCTCGTCGCCAGCGGCATAAAGCCAACCGAAGCATACGTATCGCTCGGCTACAGCAAGGCCGGGGCGCCGCAGTCTACTAACAATTTACTGAAGCGTACTGATGTTCGAGAAAGGGTCAACGAGATTCAGTCTCTGGCTGCGCAGTCGTCAGCAGAGGCGGTGGCGTTCGATCAGAAGCGGGTGCTGGATCGGTTGGATGTATTGAGCAGGAAGGCTGAAGAACTTGGTCAGATTTCGGCGGCGGCTCGCTGCGAGGAGCTAATTGGCAAGCACCGCGGCATGTTCATCGATCGCAGCGCCTTGCTGTGGGAGACCGATCCGGACAAGATGACGCCGGACCAACTCGACGTCATCGCAGACCACCTGCTCAACACGGTCGTTCCGTCGGGACCAAACACAATGCCCACCGGCACAGAATAAAAGCCTCTGGCGCTGCGAGGCGTTGGCTTGCGAGGCTACCTCGCGGTTACCCGGATCATCAGCAATCGCGTGCTCTCAGCGACGCCCCCTAAGAGTGGTGGCCAGGGACGGAATCGAACTGCGCTCTTACCAGAGGGAGGGAGGGGGATCTTTTGAAGAAATCGGATGGACCCCATGCACAGCGGCGATCTCAGCCCGAGTTGTTTAGGCCACCGTTCATTTCTTCCAAGAGTTGAAGATGATCGATTCGCATTTGATGTAGCATCTCGCGAACCTTCCGGCCCTGGTCGATCGCCGTCGCCGAGTACCGGCCGTGCTTCCAGTTTGCCTGTCGGCATCGCTCCAGCCCTTCGGGAGTTCTTGGTCCGGTGGATGTCCCGCCGTGCATTCGGCAGCGTCCGTTTTGCATTGCGGGCCCCTGACAGGGCGTTCCCCTTCTCGTCCTGGCGCCACATCGAAGCGCCTTTGATAGATCGCCAGGGGCATTCCGGTTCTTGAGAATGCCACGAGATGAATCTGGTTGTTTTGGCTCGCCTCTAATCATCGCTCCCTTTTAGGTGGTTCCTCTCTCCCAGTGACGGCGCCGACGATGGCTTGCCCGCCTTCGTAAACGTGGACGTGCTCGACAGTGACCTTTTGCTCTCGGGTCTTACCCTTCAATCGCGCCATTGCCTCAAGTTGTTCTAGGAATAGCCGCATAAGGCGGACGGCCCGCAGCACGTTTGCGTCACGCACCTCGATATCCTGTCCGTCCGCAGTCGCATTCCGCAAGAACATCAGCGCCGCGTTGTGAACGCCCATCATCTGGACAGCCAGAAGACTCTCCATGGCTCCTTTTGGCCCTATCTCCATTAGGGTTCCGAGCGCCGCGACAAGTCGGTCTGATTCGTCCTTGGAAGGACCACAGGACGGAACATTCAAGGCTTGCATGAGGATCTGCAGGGCCGCCTTCTCGTCCTTCAGGCCCAATGCCGGCGCGGCTACCTTACCTAACTTCGCGATTGACTCGGCCCTATTCGCCACCTTTTCTATGTCGGCCGGCGGCGTCTCTTGCAATGATTTCTGCTTTATGATTGATTACCCTTTCTTGCATTGATTTCAAAGCTGGATGAGACCTCTCATGGGTGCAAACTATACATGTTCTAGGCACTTATGCTCTCTCTCTCCTCAATCGAATAGACGCTTCGATACGCCGGGTCGGTGCTCATCCTGATAGCGAACGCAAACTTTTGGTCGGCGGAGAAGCAAAGTGCTCCGACAACTTTCCATTCGCCCAACGGAAACCGTTCGATTGTCATCCAAGAGGGCACGGGAAGAGCTTGGGATTCCCCCTCCCTTTCCTATAGGCATTGAAAGTTAACAGGCTTTCGCTATATGTTTCGGAAGTCTGAAAAGCGGCCAAGAGCATTCCTTTTCGCAGGCGCTTCTGGGTCGTTCGAGTCCAGGCCCAGCGCGAAGTAGTCCTTCATCACCGTCACCTGCGAAACCGGACAGCCCACCACCTCCAGCAAACGCACCATATGTCGCAACGAGGGAACCGCTTTGCGTTCGGCCACTATGCGGCAGATAGCCGCATGTCTGATCTCCTGCGCCTGCTTTCGAGTGCTGGGGGCATCGCCTTTCGGTTGCCCCTTGGAGAACCGACTTGCTGGGGGGTATTTCGTCAGAAGCTTCGCTTCCTGCGGCGTAATATCCAGCCAATCAGAAACCGTTTGGTACTTGATAGAGGGAGGCGCGTGCCTCGCGATTGGTCCGGCAATGTTGCTCCTCCAGTTCCGGTTGTATCCTGTTTTCACTGCGCCCCTGCACTCAGCAAGTGAAAGCGGCGGCCGGCACGCTCGTCCCAGTTTCGTCACTCGGCCCAGGGCCTCGTCAATCGGAATCCTTTGACATTTCAGCAGCCATGCATAATACAACGCCGCATGGTTGCGGCAACCTTTGTCGAACCCGCCCTGGCGTAGGTCCACCAGCCGAAGGAAATCTCTCACCCGATATTCAGTCAGTGCCTTCGGCCCGCGTGAGCGTCGACTTATTGATCGTTGAGGGCTTCTTACCGCCCGCCGTTGCCACGTGTGCTGGACTCCGAAACGTGCCGCAAGATCATCGAGGGTGTATGTGTAGTAGCGCCCCGCTTCGTCCGCTTGAACGAAGTATCTGACCCGCCCTCCCGCAACGGAGTGAACCGACCCTGGTACCCGTATGAGGCGCAGAGCGTCGTGTGCGTCCGCACCGAGGTGGTCTAGCCGTTCATGAATCTGCTGTTTAATGCGAACATATTGCTGCAACTTTTCAGGCCAAGCCCGGGGAGCAATCCTCTGGTTCTTGTAATCGCGCAGCAGCCAGACCAGCCACAAGCCACGCCCACTTCTGACAATGATCGAGACTGGTGGGATGACTCCTTTGTCTTGATCATCAACGATAGTTCCAATCACCTGTCCATAGCTGAGACCAAGTTTGTAGAAGTCGAGGTCAGCATAACAGGCACATAAATACCTTAGTCGATTGGGTCTGCGGCATTGTACGGCCGATAAGTAGTGTCGGTTTTTCTCGCGATGCCAATACGCGTTCATAGACATGAATGCATCAGATTCAAGTTGCCCCCGCACGTCTGGAAGGATACTGGAAAGGTGTTCAGCCCGAATTGCGAAGAGATTGTCGAAAAGGTCTTCTTCCTTCTTGTGGAACGTGACTACGCCGTCTGAGTGTCGATGAATAACCTCAATCGGGGAAAACTCCGCGCCCTTTGAATCTGCTTCGTGCTCCCACGCCTCCAAGGAGACGCTACCGCTTCGATCCAGCTCACCGTTCGACTGCGGGCAAGGTCCGGGCTGGAGCCCGCGAGGGAGGTGTCCGTTTCGCTGCTGCACTGTGGGAAAAATTAGGCGCCGCTTGAACCGCGCGGGCGCCTTTCCTGTCAATTGTGGGATCAAATAGAAACGGCCCGGCAGGATGACCCGCTAGGCCGCTTTGAACGAGGTGCTAGTTGATTCTTGCGACCCATCAGGGTGGTTTAGCCTTGGGTCGGAGCGCCCACGGTAAACGCACAGTCTTGCTTCGATTCCAGAGCGGGAGGATTAGAGTCGGCAACTCAAATTGTGACGCTCTGCCCATCCAAATGCCCATCCAAAACCCGCCGAGTAGCACTTGTGAGAGCGCCTGAAACAGACCAATGACAACGAAAACTGAATAGCTTAGGCCTTGATTGTCAGGTTCGTAATCAGCAGGTCGCCGGTTCGATCCCGGCGGGTGGCTCCATATTCTTTCCTGAAAGCAAAAGACTTCTCCGACGCCTTCAACTCCTGCCGCTGGTCCGCAAGGGGAACAAGAATTAAAGTTCGCGCAACGGCCGGTTTAATTCCGGCTGATGAGTTACTGAACAAACTGTAGTCTGTCTGATCTCGTCCCGGCAGCTTCGCGTTAGCCGATCGGAGGGGTTTGGTCATTTGCAGCCGGTTCATGGTTGATGAGCAATTCGTGAGCTTCGCCGTTCGGGTTTTGGCAGACGGATATCAGCGGTTGGCCAGAGCGTCAAGGCCGAACTTCTCCATGATCGGTTTTGCGCGCTCGAAACTTGCGGACAGTTCCGGCAAGGCCGCAGCCGAAGCGGTCAAATCGGCGGCGCTGCCAGTCTGCTCCAGCTTCCACGCGATCTCTTGCATTTCCCGTCCGCCCACGTTGGCGGCCGCACCTTTGATGGAGTGCGCCAACAGTCGCACGGTATGGGAGTCGAGGCTATTCACAGCCTGGGCCAACCGGGCGATCTGCTGGGGCATGTCGTCCACAAATCCGCGGACCAGCCGCCGCGCCAGATCTTCATTCCCCATCAGCCGCTCTACAAAATCCTCTCCATCGAACGCCACGGCGGGTGCACTGCGGGTGGGTTCCGGCGCCGCCGCGGGGGCCATCGGAGCCAACGTGCCGCCAGTCCAATGCTCGATCGCCTGCTCCAGCGCCTCGTGTCTAAGCGGTTTGGAGACGTATCCGTTCATGCCTGCATCCAGACACTTCTCTCGATCACCCGCTAATGCGTGCGCCGTGGTGGCGATGATGGGAATATCATGATTGCGGACGGCGGTATCGGGCTGGCGAATGCGCCGCGTGGCTTCATAACCATCCATCTCCGGTAACTGGCAGTCCATCAGGACCAGGTCGTAGTCCTTCTCAGCCAAGGCGCTAAGCGCACTGCGGCCGTCTGCGACCACATCCGCTCGATAGCCCAGCTTCTCGAGAATTCCCAGCGCGACCTCTTGATTCACCGTGTTGTCTTCTACTACCAGCAAATGAAGCTGTGCCCGCATCTCTCGACTGGTTCGAGACGGCTTCGGCTTAACGTCTGGGCGTACCGGAGCGGGTCCGTAGCCCAGGATGGAAGCCAGGCATCCACCCAACTCGCCCTGCTTCACCGGTTTGCTGACGTGTCCTGCAAACCCTTGCTGCTGCCAGCGCTCCGCATCCGCCGCCAGCTTCTGAGGTGTTAACAGCACTAGCGCGGTTGCGGCCAACGTTGGATCTTCGCGAATCAAAGTTCCCAGCCGTTCCCCATCCGTTCCCGGCATCTCCAGATCCACTAATACGGCATCGAAAGGTCCCCCATCTGCGTCCTTCAGCAGGTGGAGTGCCGATTCTGCGTCGGCGGCTTGGGATGCGTTCACTTTCCAGAAATCGAGCAATTCCATGATCAGGCTGCGGCTTGCCGCGTTGTCATCTACCACCAGGACGCGCCACCCTGCCAGGGAAAGTGCCCGCGGCCGCTCCACTGCGGATTGCCGTTCCAGGGGAAGGGTGAACCAGAAGCAGGACCCTTTGCCCTCCTCACTCTCGAGACCGACCTTGCCGCCCATCATTTCCACCAGCATCCGTACAATCGACAGGCCTAAACCGGTTCCACCGTAACGGCGGCTGGTGGAACTATCCAGCTGCGAAAAGGGTTGAAACAGCAGGCGGCGCTTATCTGCAGCAATACCGATTCCGGTATCGCTGATCTCAAAACGGATTTTTCTCTGATCAGTGTCGCTTTCCAGTTTCACCCGAATCGATACCTCGCCGGCGGTGGTGAACTTAGCTGCATTTCCGGCTAGATTGCCGAGCACCTGGCGCACCCGGCTGGCGTCGCCAACCAGTTGGGTGGGTACGTCCGGCTCGATGAAGCACAGCAGTTCTACTCCCTTTTCCTGGGTCTTCACAGCCGTCAGATCGGCCACTCCTTCCACCACGCTGCGCAAATCGAAGACCGACTCCTCCAGCCTGAGTTTGTGGGCCTCCATCTTGGAGAAGTCGAGAATGTCGTTCAGCACGTCCAGCAGCCCTTCGGCGCTGTCGCGAACCGTCTCGGCGCGCCTGCGTTGACGCGCATCCAGTTCACCGTCCAATAGCAGTCCCACCATCCCCAGAATTCCGTTCATCGGAGTTCGGATCTCATGGCTCATGTTGGCAAGAAATGAACTCTTCGCGCGGTACGCCCGCTCGGCGATTTCCTTGGCCTGTCTGAGTTGCTCCTCCGCCAGCTTACGATCCGTGATGTCGACTAGGGTGGTCTCCAGCACTCCGACGCCATCTTCCTCCACCAACCTGAAACTGGCGAGAACCCAAACGGGCTGGCCGTCGACCCGCCGCAGCTTCAGCTCGGAGTTCGCCAGCATCCTCTGCTGCTTCAACGTTTGGATCAGCTGTTCCCGGTCTTGGGCGGAGTAATGAAAACGGAAAATGTCTTTGCCGATCAGATCCGCGGGCGAGTCGCAACCCAGGATGAGCGCCGTAGCCATGTTGCAATCCAAAACCTGACCCTCCGCCGTGGTGCGAAGGACGCCCGCTAGGTTGCGGGCGAAGAGCATGCGATATCGTTCCTCGGAAGCCCGCAAAGCCTCTTTGGCGCGATTGGATTCGGTAATGTCCTCAATGTGGGTGATAAAGTGGCAAGGACCGCCGTGCGCGCCTCTCACGATCGAGGTCTGCAAACGAACCTGTATCGCGTGCCCTTGTTTGTGGATGTAGCGCTTCTCAAACTCAACTGACGGAACCAAGCCTTGCCGGAGTTGATTCCCTATGCATTGCCATCGATCCACGTCGACCGCGTTTGACAACTCCATCCAGTCCTTGGTTAGCAGTTCTTGCTCGGAATAGCCCAACATCTGGCAGAGAGCCGAATTCACCTGAAGAAAACGCCCGCCATCGCTGAACATTGCCATTCCGACCGGCGCATGTGCAAAGGCGGTCCGAAAGTGTTCTTCACTCTCCCGCAAGGCTTCCGCAGCCCACTTGTGCGGCGTGATGTCGCGGACGAAGGCCGCCAGCGCCATCGGCTGCCCAGGGTCATCGTGAATGGGATACACCGACAAGGAGACATCGATTCTCCTGCCGTCCTCCCGAACCCCCACGCACTCCAGATTCGAGATGGCATCCCCTTTCCGAAGCCTTTCCATGAGCCCCGAGAACAATTCGGGCATTTCATGGGGGATCAGCGTCGCGACGGGTTTTCCGATGATCTTCTGGGCGGGGTAACCGAACATCTTTTCGGCGGCGGAGTTCCAACTGGTAATGATGCCGTCGGGGGTGTGTCTTAAGATAGCATCCGGGGATGATTCCACAACAGCTGCCAGAAAACGTTGCGCACGCTCCGCCGCCCGCCGGGCGGTCACGTCCTGTTTGATCGCGATGAAGCTCGAAATCGCGCCGGCGGAATCCCGCACCGGAGTGATACTCATTTCCTCGGTGTACTCACTCCCGTCCTTACGCCGGTTGATCAGTTCGCCGTGCCAGATTTCGCCCGCCTGAATGGTATCCCACATATGCTTATAGAATTCGGGATCGCACCGGCCGGCCTTCAGGATACGCGGGTTTTGTAAGTGAACCTCCTCTGCGGCATAACCGGTCATTCTGGTAAAGGACCGATTGACATATTGAATGCGCCCCTGGGCGTCCGTCACCACGACGCCTTCGGACACCTGGTCAATTGCGGTGGCCAGGGTGGTGTCGGAGCCGTCTCCCGCCGGAGCGTCCGCTGTGGCGAGAGGTTCGAAATTGTTACTGGGGTTTTGGACGTTTAGGCTCATGGCACTCAAGTCCGCGGCGGTGCGCTCTTCACCTGGTAAAACAGCGATCGCAAATGCCGCTTGGATTCGAACTGCGGGCAAATGCCGTTCAGCGATTCCATGGAGCCGATCACCAGGTAGCCGCCCGGTTCCAACGCCCGTTCCATCCGCCCAAACAACGGGATCCGGTCCCGCTCGGTGAAGTAGATGGCCACATTGCGGCAAAAGATAATGTCGAATCGCCCCAGTGATGAGAAGTCCGTCATCAGGTTCAGCTTTTGGAAAGAGGCCATGCCGCGAATCTCGTCGCGAATCTGCCATCCTCCCTCCACCGGGGCGAAGTATTTTGTCCGCTGGGCCTCGCTCAGGCCGCGCGAAATCTCGACCGGGCTAAACCGGCCGCGGCTGGCCCGGGCCACTGCGTCATTGGATATGTCCGTGCCCATCAGCCGGATGCCGTAGCGGTCGGTGTCCCCCAGCAGCTCCTTGAGCAGGATCGCGATGCTGTAAAGTTCCTGGCCGGTGGAACAGGCCGCACTCCAGATCCGGATGCGGGCCGCACCGGTCCGCGCCCGGCGGTCGATCAGCTCCGGAACGATCTTGTGGCGCAGCAGATCGAAGGGTGAAGTGTCACGGAAGAAGGAGGTCTCATTGGTGGTGATGGCGTCGACAATCTTGCGCTCCGTTGCGCGGCTGATATCTGACTTCGCTAGCTGCAGGAATGCGCCGTAACTCGCGCAGCCGGAGTCTTCCACCAGGCTAGCCAGTCGGTTTTCGATCAGGTATCCTTTGGACTCGTCCAAGGTAATGGCACATAGGGAGTAAACATACTGCGCCAGATTCTTCTGTTCGTCGGGCTGGAGCCGGATCATCCCCGGACCTCCCGCACCGAACGAACTATGGCTGCGCCAATCATCTCGAGCGGCGTCACGGTATCCACCACTCCGGCTTGAATCGCCTCCTTCGGCATGCCGAACACCACGCAGCTGGCCTCGTCCTGCGCGATCGAAAAGCAGCCGCTCCGCTTCAACATCCGCAGGCCATCCGTGCCGTCGCTGCCCATCCCGGTGAGAATCGCTGCCACGGATCGGCCGGGAAAATGCAGCGCCGCGGAGCGGAACAGATAATCCACGGCGGGCCTGCAACCGTTCTCAGCGGGATCGTCGGTGATGCACAGGATGACCGCTCCCTTGGGGCCCGCGGCCAATTTCATTTGCCTGCCGCCGGGAGCCACATAAGCGCAGTTCTTCTCGGCCGCCTCGCCGTCCTTTGCCTCTTTGACCCGGAGGGCGCTCTTTTTATCCAGGCTTTCCGCCAGCGGACCGGTGAACATGGCCGGCATATGCTGGACAATGAATACCGGTGCGCCCAAATCGCCCGGCAGCGCCGGCACTAACTTCGCCAATGCGCCGGGACCGCCGGTGGACACACCAATCAGAACCATCGGTGGGCCCGTACGGCGCACCCCCCGCACCGGACCATGGAGTGCTGCGACCGCAGGCGCCACCGTGCGGATTTCGGGCGCGGGCCGCGCTACACCTCCGCTTAGGATCGCGCGGATTTCGCGGCGCCGTTCGAAGGCGCGAACCATCGGCAGCAGCCGCGCGCGCAAGTGTGCCAGGTTCGCCTCCTTGTCGCCGCCTTCGGGCTTAGTCAGGAAATCGAAGGCCCCCAATTCCAGAGCCCGCACAGTCATTTCTCCACCGCGCACTGTCAGCGAGCTGAGCATGATGACACCAGTATTCATGCCGGCGGCTGACATAGCCTCCAATACCTCAATCCCGTTCATTTCCGGCATCTCAATGTCGAGCGTTACTAGATCGGGCTGCAACGCCGCGATGCGCGACATCGCCAGCCGGCCATTGGAGGCCGTACCCACCACCTCTACACCAGGCATCCCAGTCAACGCATCGGACACGATGCGCCGGAACACAACTGTATCGTCCACCACCAGAATGCGCGTGCTCATCGCTTCGTCCCCACAGCCGGGGGCATCATTTTCCGTGGATTATTCCGGCGCTGCAACGTCAATATCGGCGACATGATTCCTCTGAAGCCCGTCTCAAACGGCCGCGTTCCACGTGTTGAGAGCAGCCGTCAATGCCGATGAAATCCGGACGTAGTCGCTTCCGGGGTTCATCGCGCTCTCCGCCGCTTCCTTTTGCCCTGAGATCGCAAACTGCAACACGGTGGATGCCGCCTCATGGAATTGCGCGTGCAGCTGTTTCACGGTACGGTAGTTCTCGGTTTGCTTCTCCTCGCCGGAAAGCTGCTCACCATATAGCCACTTTCCGAACTGGCACTGGTTGTCTGTTTTGATCGTATTGACCGGAATGTCCAGCTTTCTGCTGCGGATCGCAGCTTTCAAGCGCGTAGTCCACGCCGAATGCGCGGTGATCGCGCTCTTCAGCATGTTGTGATCGACGCGGGAGACGCGGAACCGCGACGCCACGGTCTGCAGTTGTTCGGCCACTTTGGAAAGTTCAGTGGCGTTCGACCGTACCTGCTTGCTGCTGTCCGCCATTTGCCCGGCCGCCTGGTCGACACCGCCGATCTCTCTCGCGATCTCAGCGGTGGCTAGTGAAGCCTCCGACACGCGCTGGTTGGCGTCCCGCACTCCGGTGGATGCCTCCGCGATATTCCGTGCGATGTCCTTGGTCACCGTGGACTGTTCCTCAATGGCAGCCGCGATGGAAGATACGATATCGCTCACTTCGTGAATGATCAGCGACACTTTATCGATCTCGGCGATCCCGCCGGCGGTGGACGATTGCACGCCCGCGATCCGGGCCTTAATGTCTTCGGTGGCACGGGCGGTCTGCTGGGCCAGCTCCTTAATCTCGTTGGCTACTACGGCAAAGCCCTTGCCGGCTGACCCGGCGCGCGCTGCTTCGATGGTGGCGTTGAGCGCCAGCAAATTGGTCTGTGACGAAATCTCGGTTATGGTTTCCGTAACCTTTCCGATTTGCTGCGCGGCAGCGCCCAACTGGTTCATCTGTTCGCTGATGCGGGCGGCTTGGCGGGTGGCGTCTTCGGTGATGCGCCGTGCTTTCTCGGAATTGCCGGCGATTTCGCCGATGGTCGAGGTCATCTGCTCGGTAGCGGAGGCCACGCTGCCTAAGTTAGTGGAGGTCTGCTCCATGCTTGCGGCCACCGACACCACATTGGCGGTCATCTGCTCGGCCGCGGCGGCTACCGCGTGGGCTTTCCCGGAGGCCTGCTGAGAGCCGGCGGACATTTGAGTCGAATTGGCGGACAGTTCCGCCGACGAAGAAGAAAGAACGCTAATCCCCTGGTTGATGCTCTTGACAGTATCCCGCAGGCCGGTAGACATTCGCTGTACAGCTCTGCCGAGCATGCCGATCTCGTCCTTGCGAACCAGAGACTGGGCCGTCACTTCCAGCACCAGGTTCCCGTCAGCGGCGCTCTCGAGGAGCGTGACCGCCTTCGCGAGCGGTACAGAAAGGCTGACTGAAATCAGTCGGCTCAGAACAATCGCTGTCACGACGGCCAACAGAGCAAACACAATCAGCCACAGCTCCACTCTCGAGACTGTGGTCTGCTGTTCCCTTTGGAACTTATCCAAGCGGCCTTGGCGGTACTTCATATAATCGGCGACCGCAAAGTGCGTAGCGTCCAGATAAGCCAAGGTCTCTTTCCTGACCCGGGACGCGTCCACGTGCTTGCCGGCCTGAACCGCCTGAACCACCCGATTGTTCGAGTCGCGCCAGGGGGCGACTACTTCTTCGATCTTGCGCAACAGACCCCGGTCTTCGTCGGTAGTTGCACCTTTTTTCAGGTACTCCAGCGCATCCGTATATTCCTTACGTGCAGCCATCACTCGGTCCATGTCGCCGCTCACCTGTCCGGAGGTGACCACGTTGCCGATGCGCACCGCGATCTCCGACAGGCTGGCATTGATCTTCTCTTCGAGATTCAGTTTGTAGGGATAGTGCTGGGCCTTGGCGGCTGCCGCGTTCGCGTCGTTTAACGCCCACAACGCCAACCCCGTAACGCAAGCGAGGAGGGAGGCGCTGACTGCGGATAAAAGCGCCAGCTTCTTTCCAGCCTGGATGTCTGTTAATTTGATCATTCCTCATTTCTCAACTTTAGGATTTGGCCGGCGTCGAGCAAGGTAATTACCCGGCCGCGGTTGCGGCACACTCCCTGGAAGAAACGCGCCTGTCCCCAGTTCACGTTGGCCGGAGGCGGCTGCCACTGACCGGCCTCCAGTTCCACCACCTCATCTACCCGGTCCACCAGCAGTCCGATGAACTCGTTCGAGTCTTCGATGATGAAGATGCGGCTGTCCGGCCCAGCCACCGCCTTGGGGAATCCCAGCCTGAGGCCGAGATCGACGATGGTGACAATTTTGCCGCGCAGATTGACGATGCCGAGTACCTCCTCGGGGGCGTAGCTCACCGATGTTACGGGACCCAGCCGGATCACCTCCTGGATCCCGGCCGCGTCCAAGGCACACAGCGCATCGCGCACGAAGAAAGTTGCCAGCAGCACGGTCTGCCCGGCCTGTGTGGTCAGTGTCTCAGACATGGTTTCCTCCTAGCCTCAGACCTTGAACCGCTGCACGGTGACCTGCAGTTGTTCGGCTACCTTCGACAATTCGGTGGCGCTGGTCTGCACCTGCTGGCTGCCGTCCGCCATTTGCCCGGCCGCCTGGTCGACGCCGGCGATCTCTCTCGCGATCTCAGCGGTGGCTAGTGAAGCCTCCGACACGCGCTTGTTGGCGTCCCGCACTCCAGTGGATGCCTCCGCGATATTCCGTGCGATGTCCTTGGTAGTCGTGGACTGCTCCTCAATAGCCGCCGCGATCGAAGATACGATATCGCTGACGTCATGAATGATCTGCGACACTTTGTCGATTTCGGCGATTCCGCCGGCGGTCGACGATTGCACGCCCGCGATCCGGGCCTTGATATCTTCGGTGGCACGGGCGGTCTGCTGGGCCAATTCCTTGATCTCGTTGGCCACCACGGCAAATCCCTTGCCGGCTGATCCGGCGCGGGCCGCTTCAATAGTGGCGTTGAGCGCCAGCAGGTTGGTCTGCGATGAAATCTCGGTGATGGTTTCCGTGACCTTTCCGATCTGTTGTGCGGCCGCGCCCAGTTGGTTCATCTGTTCGCTGATGCGGGCAGCTTGGCGGGTGGCGTCTTCGGTGATGCGGCGCGCCTTTTCGGAATTGCCGGCGATCTCACCGATGGTCGCGGTCATCTGCTCGGTAGCGGAGGCCACGCTGCCTAAATTGGTCGAGGTCTGTTCCATGCCTGCGGCCACCGATACGACGTTGGAGGTCATCTGCTCGGCCGCGGCGGCTACCGCGTGGGCTTTTCCGGAGGCGTCGCGCGAACCGCCGGACATCTGACTGGAGTTGGCGGACAGCTCCGCTGACGAGGAGGACAGCACTTGAATCCCGCCAGTCATGCCTTTGATAACATCGCGCAGGTTGACCGACATGGTCTGCACGGCCTTGCTGAGCGTGCCGATTTCGTCTCCGCGAGCCAGAAGATCGGGCATCACATCCTTACTGATATCGCCGCTGGCGACAGCATCGAGGAGCGTGACTGTCTTTGCAAGCGGCACCGTGATGCCGCGGGCGAGAAAGATTCCACCAAAAATAGCAGCTGCAATTGCGAACAGACTGCCTACTAACAGCGAAATCCAGATCGTGCTGGATGTTTCCTTGCTGGCCTTCTCGGCTTCGGCAGCTCTAATGTCCTGAAATTGAGTTGCCTCTTGGGTCTTGGCCCGCAAGGCGACGTTAGCTTTGGAATACGCAATAGCTCCCTTGGCAGCGTCGGCAAATCGGCCCGCGACCGCGAGCTCTACAGTTTTCGCGCTTAACGCGCTGGCCGACTGAACGAGTTCGGCCATGTCCGCGCCGTGTTTGATGCTGGTCGGGGTATCCGCCAGCGCCTTGAACTGTTCCAAAGCTGCGACGCGGCTCTTCTTATGCTCACGTACCTCGTTCACAAGCTCTTCGGATGCTTTTTTCTCGATAACCATTCTTTCAATGGCAGCGGTAACCGCCGAAGTTTCGGCCTCAACCGTTGCCGCCAGCCGCGCCTTCGTCATGCGCTGGACGAGGGTTGTCGCCGCCTTTTGGTTAGTGCTGGTTCCCCACAGTGACAAGGCAGACAAGCCTGTAAGAAGAAGAATGATTCCCCCTAGTATGAAAGCAATCTTTCTTCCGATTTTCATGTTCGATATTGACGTCATTTTCTTTCCATTTTCCTTTTCAATTGATGTTCAAGTTGTGGCGTAAGCCGGATCGCTCACTTTCCTTCTCGCCGCCTTGCGAATACTGTCCGTTAACTCATCCTTATTGAGCTTGATCTGATACTCGTTGACGCCGGCGGCCAGGCCGCGCGCGATTTCCTCTTCCCCGGCCAACGAAGACAATGCGATCACCTGCAGCCCGGCAAAGCGCCCATCGGCACGAATCCGTTGCGTCAAAGCCAGCCCGTCCAGGCGTGGCATCTCGATATCGGTAGCCAGCAGGTCTACTTCACCGGCGTGATGATCCAGCAGCTCCCAGGCAGCTTCCCCATCTTCGGCGGTCAGCACCTTGCAACCCACCGACTCCACCAGGCGCTGAATCTGGCCCCGGAAAAACTCCGAATCGTCCGCCACCAATACGGTGAGAGCGTGGTCGCCTGACGCCACGGCCGAAGCCAGGTTGCGGAGCTCCGAGGGTGCGCCTTCGGGCCGCGCGGCGTCGGCGAGCTCGAAAATGTCCAACAGCAGAATGGTCCGATCCTTCAGCACCGCCGATCCGCCAATGCCCTTCTGCCGGAGAGTGACCGCATCGATATTCAGCTCCGCCTCCAGCATGTCTAGCGGCTCCGCCGCCAGTAGCCCCAGCGGACGGCCCAACCGCTCGAAAACGATCACCACCCACTGCTGTTCTTCGCTGAGCTCGCCCACTGCCGCCGTATCGTGCAGGGCGACTAGCGGAAGGCTCGAGCCGCAATACTGCATGGTGCGGCGTCCACCGAGGTGTTGTACTTGGGCCGGACGCACGCGCTCGATGCGCGATACTTGCTCGATCGGAACCGCACAAGTTTCGTTAGGCGCGTTGTGGAACACCAGCAACGAGTGCAACTCGCCCGACGAGTTGGTCTCCGCGGCCGCGTGCCGTGAGGCGGTTTCCGCCGTGCCTGCCGTCAGGTTCGCTCGTGCCGCCAGTCCCGCTACATCCAGAATCGCCGCTACGCGGCCATCACCAAGAATGGTGGCGCCGGCATAGTCATGCAAGCCCTTCATATGGCGGCCGAGCGGCTTCACCACGATCTCGACCGTGTCGTGCAGCTCCTCTACCACCAGTCCGTATTCAAAAGCACCGGTGTCCACCAGGACCACGTTCAGCGCTCGCAAGGAACTGTCGGGACGCGGCACTCCCAGCGCGTCCGCCAAATAGAGCATCGGCACCAGCCGATCGCGAACGTTGAGAATCTGGGCGTCGCCCACTCGATCCGTCCGTTGTGCCAGTTGCGCGGCTGGAATACGGATCAGCTCGCCAACACTGACCTGCGGGATGGCAAAACGCTGGCCGCCATCCGATACCAGAAGTGAGGGAATGATGGCCAACGTCAGCGGCAGCTTGATGCGGAAGCGGGAGCCCTGGCCGGGCGCCGAATCGATTTCGATTTTGCCACCCAGCCGGTCCAGGTTGGTTTTGACCACATCCATGCCAACACCGCGTCCCGACACCGCACTCACTTTCTCGGCGGTGGAGACACCCGGCAGAAAAACCAGTGCCATCTTCTCGCGATCCGACATGCTCTGCACCTGTTCGCGGGTGACCAGGCCCTTCGAGACCGAAGAGGCAGCGATCTTTTCCGCCGCCAGTCCCTTGCCGTCGTCCGAGATCTCGATCACCACCTGCCCAGCCTGATGCGACGCTTTGAGCGTCACGGTTCCAAGCGCTGGTTTGCCGGCGGCAACCCGCTCGGCGGGCGGCTCAATGCCGTGATCCACCGAATTGCGCACCATGTGTGTGAGCGGATCGCTCAGCCCTTCGAGGATGGTCTTGTCGATTTCAACCTCGCCGCCTTCCAGCTTCAGTTGCGCGTCTTTGCCTAAATCCCGCGCCAGATCGCGCACCAGGCGCGGAAACTTGCTGAACAGACCGCCCACTGGCTGCATGCGGGTCTGCGTCACCACTTCCTGCAGTTCCGAAGTCACCAGGCTCACGCGCTGAGCGCCGGAGCGGATGCCGCGATCGTCCTGCCGGGCCAGCGACTCATTCAACTGGTTCCGGCTGAGCACTAGCTCGCCGGCCAGCGTCATCAGGGAGTCGAGCAATGTTACATTCAGCCGGATGGTGGCCTCGTTGGCTGGAACCGGCATGGCGTTTACTGTTTTGGGAGCATCCTCCAGAGCGGGAGTTGCGATCACCGGCTTGGCTTGGGTTACTGGTGTGGCTTCGACTTGCGGCTTGGCCGGCGCAGGCGGCTCGGCCGCCGGTACCGGAACCGGCGCGGCCAACGATCGGATGTTGCCGTCTTTCTCAATCAGCCGCATCCGTTCCGGCGGCACTTCCACCAAACCTTCCAACAGGTCCGGCTCCAGCACTGTGGCATACAGCACCTCCAACATCAACCGATTGGAGGGCTCGTCGTCCAAGGTGCCGGCCGAGTCCAGATCGAAGACCGTTTCTAGAATGGTGCCGCACTTGATCAGGCGCTTGAATACTTCCCAAGGCGTCTTGTTGCGCCGCTCGATGTCGTGAATTAGATCGTATTCGATGAGGTAAACGCGCTTGCCACCCTTGCGCGCCTGGCTCAAGTCGAACGCCGACACTTGAATCCCTTTATTCGCCTCAGGCACCTGCACCGTGACCTGTTCGGAAAGAGAGCTTTTCTCGTGCTCCGGCAAACTCCCTGCGGCGAGCGCGGTCAGCGCTACCACAAACTCTCCAATGTCGGCCGCATTGCTCGCCCGATGATTACCGATAAGCTCGCGGAGCTTGTCGAAGGCCAGCAACAGGATGCTGACCGCCTCCGGCGTTGGGACCATCTGACGGGAGCGGACCAGGTCTAGCGCGTTCTCGGTTCGGTGCGCCAATTCACGGATCTTGGACAAATCGAAGAAGCCGGCGCCGCCCTTGATGGAATGGGCCGCGCGGAAGACGCGGTTCACCAATTGCTCGTCGATATCCGCGCCACCCTGTTCAATCGCCAGCAGGTCGTTCTCTATCGTGGCCAGATGTTCGCGACACTCGGCTAAATAGTCCTGCACCAGTTCGTCGTCGAGGTTAAGTTCGCTCATTGTGCTCTCCTCAGTTTCCCGACACGCTGAAATGCTGATGCATCCGCATGGTTTGGAACAACTCTAGAATCTCCCCGGAAGCATGGATCACGGCCAGCCGCCCGCCTACTTTGCGCTGGGAATTGAAGGCCGAAATCAGCAGACCTATGCCGCTGGAATCGACCATTTGAACGTCGGTCAAATCGATCACCAGTTCCTGGACGCCTTCCGCGACGATCTCTCGCATCTTCAACCGCAGTTCGGGGATTGAGGCCGCCACGATGCTATCTCCGGCCGGCCGAACGACTACTTTGTTGTCTTCTCTTGAAACCGCTATCATGTATGGTTCTCCTCAGAAAAACGTTTGATGATGGTTACCGCGTTGCCCCGGTCGTTGTACCGGACGCGGCTGGCATATTGACGCAGGATCTCGATACCGCGTCCGGAACAATCCGCCGCCGCCGCCTGATTGCTCCAGGCCGCGCGCCAATTGAAACCGCAGCCGTAATCTTCGACCGCTATGAGCAGGCGCCCGTCCTTGAGCCGCAAACAGCATCGGACTTGCTTGCTAGGATCGGCGTGACAGCCATGCGCGACGGCGTTGGCCAACGCCTCGCGTACCAGCAATTCGGCGGCGAACCAGCTTTCACGATCCAGCAGAACCTGGCCCCAGCGCCGAAAATCAGCGATGAACTCCTCGACGGCCTCGAAAGTTGCGGGCAGTTCCCGCCGCATTTCAAAAAGTGCAGGGGCGGACTGTATCATTGCCCCACCTCGGCAGCCAGCAGCAGTAAATCATCTTTCACCGGATATTCGTCCGGACAAATATCGTGCACGATCAAAGCGGCCGACTCGCCAAGCGGCGCCATCCGATGGCGGACGCAGGCGTCTACCAAGCGCTCCAGCCCCTCCCGCCGCCCGCCGCCTGGCGAGGATTCAATCAAACCATCGCTATACAGAAAGAAGCGGTCGCCTGGGGACACCTTGAGGTCCCGGCGGTGCAGAGTCGCAGTGCCGAACATCCCCAATGGATCGCTTTCCATCTCTACCGTCTGCGGCACTCCAGCGCGGCTCACCAGAATCAGAGGAGGATGTCCCGCGCCGACTACGGTGAGCCGGCGGGTGGGCCGGTTCAATCGCACGTAGCACGCCGTCAGATATTGCTCCTCGCCCAGTAGCTGGCCCATCACTGCGTCCACGCCGTGCATGGTGTCCTCGGGCGAAAAAACCGGCCCTGCGTATTGGCGGAGCAATGCCTTCACCGCTGAAGTAAGAAACGCCGCGCTCACCCCGTGGCCGCTGATATCCGCGACGAAGTAGGCGAAAGTGCCGGCCCCCAGCTGGACCACGTCGTAGAAATCGCCTCCAGCTTCTTCCAGCGGCTTGTAGTAAACCGCGAAGCTCGCCTCCGGGCAATCGTCCGGATGCACCAGAATGGCCTGTTGGGCGTCGCGCAATTGCTCGAGACGCGCCCGTTGCTGCGCCACTAGCGCACGGTTGTTCTCGCGGATGCGTAGATGCACACGCACCCGAGCCAGAACTTCCTCGCCATGCACAGGTTTAGCGATGTAATCCACACCGCCAATTTTCAGGCCGGCGACTTTGCTCTTGACATCATCCAAGGAGGACAGAAAAATGATGGGAATGTCGGAGGTTGCCGGATCCGATTTCAACTGCGCACAGGTTTCAAAGCCGGTTTCGCCCGGCATCAGCACGTCCAGCAGGATGAGGTCCGGCTGCCGCATGCGGCTCAGAGTGCGGGCGCTGGGGCCGTCACCGGCGGTCAGGGTGCGAAAGCCCTCAGCCTCCAGAATGCTTTTGACCAACTCCGCGTTGATGGGCGTGTCGTCCACAACCAGAATCGTTGGCGCGTCCACGGCGGGCAGGGCGGTTTCCTCCGGTCTTGTTGAGACCACTTGTTCCACGAACTTGCTTATCGGCACAGACTTGGAGAAATTGATTGGACTGGCGACGAAGGACCGTCCAGTGCTGCCGTCCCCGAAAACAATTCTCCATCGACCGATAAGAAAAGGGTGTGCCTTCGGCTTCAGCTTTGCCCGCGTTCTAACTTCAATCCAAGGGGAATATGTCCAGGGATAGTGCCAATCTAGAGCGGGGCGGATCTGGTAGCGGCCGTGGAACAGGCCGCCAATGGAATCGTCATCACCGACATCGGAGGGAAAATCCAGTATGTGAATCCCGCATTCACAGCCATGACGGGTACACCAGCGAGGAGGCTGTGGGACAGAACCCGCGCATCCTAAAATCGGGCTGCCATCCACAGGCGCTCTATGTGGCGCCCACCACCAGTGAGCACGCGGATGAGTCCTTGGCTCGGACGCGCTGAACGATGCTCATTGAGCCGAAGGCGCGAATCGTGTTCGTGGAAGATAGCGCCATCAATCAGGAGGTAGCCCTAGCGCAACTGACCGGGAACGATCCAGGGATCCGAACATGTGTCAAAACCCAGCTGGTCCGCACGCTACACTAATCCTCTGCCGGTGGCCGCGAGTTCCGCGCGCCCGTCTACCGCTTCTTACGCGGTTTGTGCTTCCCCTCAAGCGCCGCCTTCTTTGCGCGCTTGGGCATAGCTCGACTGAAGCTCTCGGCCATGTCGAGGCCAAATATGGACAGATCGTCGCCTCCGAGAATTTTGCCGGCGGCCGGCCCATGCTTCGCGAGCGAAGTCGCGCTGCCTGCACTCGCGATCAATTCCATTTCGTCCACTGCACGCAAGCGGAATAGCAGTTCGGGTTGGTGATCGAAGCGCGCACCGATGCCATACAGAACCGCCGCGATATGCTTACACATTCCCGCCCAATCCGGGCAACTGCACGAGAGCTGGATCTCGGCCGGTGAAGGAAACAGGCCTTGGTTCTGGCGGCAGATCCGCTCCATCACACCTTTGGACAACCGTCCTTCGAGCAGCTCCACCAGCGAATCAATCGCGCCCGCACAGTCGTTGCAGATGGATTTCCAACGCGCTTTCGTGACCGGCGTCACTTTCAGCGTGACCTCATATAACCTAGAGCCGCTGACATAGGCATTGATCGCGCCAGGCGCAATCTGCAGATCCACCACTGATCCGTTGCGCACATAGGTCCGGCCGCGCGGAAGCCGGTTGGCGTAATCGCTATAGCGCTCCAGGTTCTGGCACCACGCTCTGCCCCAGAACGTATTGGCGATGGCGCGGCCTTCGATGTTGACCGGTGAGACGGCGTGCCCTTGCTGCTTGCGCTTTTCCATCTCTCGCGCCGCTTTGTGACGCCGCTCCGCAACTGAAACGTAAGGCCTGAATCCCCAACCGTCATACCTCGCCAATCACGTCTCCTTGAGCGCCTTATTGATATCCAGCGCAACCAGCTTGAGTAATTCGTCGTCCTTCAACTCCGTTAGCAGCAAGTCCGCGCCGCCTTCCAATAAATCCTGCGACATTTGGCGCTTGGATTCGATGAGCTGGTCGATTTTCTCTTCCACGGTACCGCGGCAGACGAACTTGTGCACCAGCACATTCTTGGTCTGGCCGATGCGGAAGGCTCGGTCGGTGGCCTGGTTCTCCACCGCAGGGTTCCACCATCGATCGAAATGCACCACGTGCGATGCCGCGGTCAGGTTCAGGCCTGAGCCTCCGGCCTTCAGCGAAAGCACGAAAAAGCCCACGCCTTCGTCTTCCTGAAAGCGCCGCACCAAGTCCTGGCGCTTCTTCACTTCAGTTTCTCCGTGCAATACCAGGCCGGGCCGTCCGAAAACGGAGCCGAGGAACGCGGCCAGCGGCGCGGTGACCTCACGGAACTGAGTAAAGACGAGCATCTTTTCCTGCTTGGAAGCTACCACCTCGGCAATCTCGCGCAGGCGCGCCCATTTGCCGCTGTCGGCTTCGCTCCAGGCACCGTCTCCTAGCCACTGCGACGGATGGTTGCAGATCTGCTTGAAGCGCATCAGGTACGAGAGCACCAGCCCCTTGCGCTGTATGCCGCTCGAATCCTCGAGTTGCTCGGCCAGTTCCTTCACGGCCTGTTGGTAGAGTGCGGCCTGGGGACGGCTAAGCGGACAGAACGCCTTGATTTCGGTTTTGTCGGGCAAGTCCGCGATCACGGTCTTATCGGTCTTCAGGCGCCGCAGGATATACGGACGCACCAGCTCGCGCAGCGGTTCGTAGGATCCGTGAGCCCGCGCGGCCAGACGCTTGGCGAAGCTGGTGAATTCTTTGGATGTTCCCAGCAATCCCGGGTTGACGAAGTCGAAAATCGACCAAAGATCGCCCAGCCGGTTCTCCACCGGCGTGCCGGTGAGCGCCAGTCTTGCTCGAGCCTTGAGCTTTTTGACGGCGCGGGTCTGTTTGGCATCCGGGTTTTTGATAGCTTGCGCTTCGTCCAGCACCGCCAGCCGCCAGGGGATTTCCGTCATCCACGGCACGCGGAGCAGCGAGCCATAGCTGGTGATGACCAGGTCGATGTCGCGCAGGCGCTCGGGTTCCAGAGCTTTCAGCTCGGAGGCAGGCAAAGCCGAAGGATGCGCGACGAGCGCCTTCAATCCTGGTGCGAAGCGCTCGATTTCCGCCGCCCAGTTGGCAAGTAGCGAGGCCGGCGCCACCAACAGGCTCGGCTGTGGCTTGGCCACCTGCTGGCGCTTGAGAATCAGCAGCAGCGAGAGCACCTGAATTGTCTTGCCAAGTCCCATGTCGTCGGCCAGACACGCTCCGAGGCCGAGAGTAGTGAGGAGATAGAGCCAGCGGACGCCCACTTGCTGGTAAGGCCGCAGCACGCCTTCGAGCGCATCGCCGGGATCGACTTGCGCTAAGCCTTGCGGGCTGCGCAGTCCCTGCAAGGTCTCCGCCAACCAAGGGCCTGTCACCACTTGCGCCCAGTCGGCATTCGACGCAGCTTCCGTATCTTCGGCGTGGACGTCCGCGCCAGCCAGCAATCGCATAGCTTCGCTGAAGGCCAGGCCATTGTCCTTTGCCGTCTGCTCGACCTCGCGGAACCGCTCGATCATACTGTGCAAGTGCTCACGGTCGAGTTCGATCCATCGTCCGCGCACGAGCGCCAGGCCATCCGTCTTGGCCAGCAAATCGCGGATTTCGGCGGAGGTGAGCGATTCGCCGTCCAGCGTGACTTCCATGCGGAAATCGAGCAGCGCGTTTTGTCCCAGGCCCGATGGCGCCTTGGTTCCCACCGTGCCCGTCACGCGCGGCCGCGGCGGGCGATTGCCTTTCCACGACGCCGGCATACGAACCACCACACCTGCGGTCTCGAGCTGCGGGACGTCTCGCAGTAGGTCTAAGGCCTCCCGCGGCGTCCAGCGCAACGGATGAAAAATCTCACCCGCGTCCACCATCGCTTTCAGCCACGGACAAGTTTCTGATGCGCGCTGCACCGGAACCAGCAGTGACAAGAGGCGTTCCTTGTTGGCCGCGCCCGCGTACTCATGTAGCGCTTGCCCTAGGGGAAGATGTTGCGCTTTGGCCTGCGCCGAAAGCCGGCTGGTATAGGTTGCTAGAAATGCGAACGGGGCGTCCGCGTCCTTGCGGTTCTCGGCAATATTGAAATGCACGCGGCCCACCAGGTTCCAGGCCGGATTGCGGCGCTTCAGAAAATCCTGCACGCCGGATTCTGATTCGGCCAACTCAATGTTGAAGGCAGCGTCCATCTCCCGCCACAAGGCGTCGAGAACGGCGGTTGTCAGATATTCCGCGCCCAGCATGGGCGGCGCTCCGATCGCGATGCGCTCCAATTCCTCGTCTGGAGGCGTCGCAACGCGCGCACCCTTTCGTGGTGCATCGCTATCCTGCCGGGTGCAGAGGGTCGTGACGTAGCGAGCACCGAATTCCCGCCAATAGGAGTACACCGGCGGCAGCGTGGTCCCAACTTCGTCCGCCCCTAGAAGCAAAAGCCCGTGGCCCGATCCGCGTTCGAAAGCTTGCCGCAAGCGATCTTGAAGCAAGGCGTCAAGATGCGATGCGTCAGGGTCGTGCGTCAGGATCAGCCGGCCGTGCGGAGTAAGGCCTAAAGAGAAGGGGGCAGGATCCATCCGGGGAACCCTCAGCTTAACAGGCGGCCGCTGGCTGCGTTTTGGTTAGTGCGCCGTCAAAGGAGTCGCCTCATGCCAGCAGTTGGGCGGAGCCACTGCTTTGCTCCAGCGTCTCATGGTCCGGTATTCGTGCTTCTCCAACGCCACCGCGAAGCTGGATTTGTCGCATCGGACCACTTTGCCGGCCGAGACAAGTTGAAGCTGGACGGCTCCATCCAGGAGAGCCGGCCAATCTATGCTTACTTCCACGAGTGTCCCCAATGGGAGGTCGCACCGGGAGGCGATCAAGACGCCATGACTGCTCATGTTCTTGGTTAGCCCAATACCTGCAGCCAGATGCTTCTTTCCAAGTGTACGGTAGCGGACTCTCAACTCAACCGGATAGCGCGCTTTGGCACGCCGCTCGGGCCCCGCTTCCGCGGCCGAATGAAGCACCGAACTAAAACCCACACCCATTCTGAAATCTCTGACGGGAACAAGTTTGGATAATAGATTGCAATACGGTGACCAGATGCTGAGTTCCGCTCAGCGAGCTGACGAAACATCTCGGCAGAGGCCAAGCTACCCGGCGATTGCGCGATCTAGCACATCCATCTGAGCGACCTAACTCACCCAACTGGCCAGTTAAGATAGATCAAGCGTGAACGACAACAGGCAATTGCTCGGCAGCGGAATTCGAGTTCTGTTGCTTATCGTGGTTGTGGTGGGAGCCGTCCTCTTCATCTTCATCCCCGGCGGTCTGGCGCCCGGAACGGTCACCTTCTCGCAATCCGCCGCCGATTTGGACGCTTATGATTTCGTAGAGGTGTCAGTCTACGTTTCCGGACGTCGAGCCCGGAATCCTTTCACCGACGCGACACTTTTGGGAACGTTTGAGAAAGCGGACGGCCCTCAGAAATGGCGTGTGGACGGGTTTTCCGACGCCGAGGATGGAAGCGTCTACCGCGTTCGGTTCATGCCGCCCGTTTCAGGCGACTACACGTATGAGGTTCAATATCGCCAAGGATTGTCCCGCAAAACGTTCGCAGGTAAGTTCCACGCCCGGAGCGGCGGCCGGCGCGGCCCCATTCGAGTGGACCCCAAAAACCGCTGGCACTTTGTTTGGGAAGGCACCGGCGAGCACTACTTCTTTAATGGCACCACCGCGTATTGGTTGATCGGTTGGCGGGACGAACACGTAATCCAATCCAGCATCGAGAGACTTCATCAATTAAAGATCAATCGGCTGCGCGTGACCATCGCCGGCAGAACCAGCCTGTATTACGGCGAACCAGTGATGGCCGGAACAAGTTGGACACCGTTTATCACCGCCTGGCCAAGCCGCGCGGGGAATCTCGGCCGGCCTGATGACATCTACTATCCAGGATTCGACTATAGCCGCTTTCAAGTGTCCTATTGGCAGAAGTTCGAGCGTGCGCTTCGCTTCGCCAGAGATCGCGACATGATATTTTCGCTGGTGCTGGATATGAATGACAGCCGTGTTCACCCTGCGCCTGCGAGTGACGACGAACACCGCTTCATCCAGTACGCAATTGCACGATTCGCTGCCTTTTCCAACATCACCTGGGACCTCGGCGACGATCTGGATCAGTACCGCGACGACGCCTGGACGCATGCCACCGGAACTCTGATCAAGCAGTGGGATCCTTATCAACACTTGGCCACCAGTCACCCCGTGGACAACGTGCACCAGGATCGCACCTCACCCTGGTTTGACTTCACATCATTTCAAGAATGGTCCAGAACGCAGCATGCGTTCATGCTTGCCCAGCGCCAGCGGCAGCAAAGCCTGGGCCGCATCATTCCGCAGACCAATGAAGAATACGGCTACGAGGATCACTATCCGATGTGGGCGAAAGGGCTGGGATCAGAATCCGCCGATACGTTGCGCCGCACGGCGTGGGAGATTGTGATGGCCGGAGGCTACCAAACTTCTGGCGAGACTGCGCGGCGTGGAACCAACGTCTGGCCGGATACCGGCGGCGGGTGGATGAATGGCCGTGGCGACGACACCATGACCATATTTCAGGGCTACGCCCACATGGTCGATTTCTTCACCAGCTTCGAATGGTGGAACACCGAGCCTCACGATGAACTTGTAAACAATGGGAATTACTGCCTGGCCAAACCCGGGGAATTGTATGCGATCTATCTACCGCATGGCGGGAACGTCACGGTCGAGCTTTCAGCGGGTAAGTACGAGGGAGTCTGGTGGGACGCATCAACCGGGCGAAAGATCGCTCTGGCGCCACTCAACGTCACCGCTCCTTCCTGGACCTCGCCAGCGGCCCCTGGCAGCGGCGATTGGGCACTGCTGTTAAGGAACAATCGCCTTTAAGAAACTTCTTCCGACGCGTTAAAATCTGAAAAGAAATGAGGCAATCCATGGCGCAAATGCTATATTGTCGATGATGCGAATTTTTCGGTGGATCTGAAACTAAAGGCTACGTAAGTGACCACTTCCCCAACAGTTGCAGTTTACGCGATAGATCCCGGCATCAGCCGGTTTATCGTCCGAGCGTTCGCCGGCGGGATGTTCTCGGCCTTTGGTCACAATCCGACAGTGGCCATCCGCGAGTTCGAGGGCGAGGCGAGATTCTCGCCCGATGCGCTGGATGAGGCTCGGTTGGTGATTAGGATCAAGGCCTCATCGCTCGCGATAACCGACAGTATGAGCGACAAGGATCGCCGTGAACTGGAACTCACCTTGAACCAGGACGTGCTCGAGACATCGCGATATCCGGAGATTGACTTCCTGAGTACCAAGGTGTCGGCCAGCAAAGCCGGAGAAGGCCAGTTCTTTGTGACCGTGGTGGGTACTCTAACGCTTCACGGAGTCTCTAACACTCAAGCTGTGTCGGCGCAGATTGCTCTCACCGGGGACATGTTGCGCGCTCATGGGGAGTTCTCCGTCCTGCAAAGCGCCTATGGCATTCAACCTGTCTCAGTGGCTGGTGGAGCACTCAAGGTAAAGGACGAGCTGAAATGCTCATTCGATATAGTCGGCCGAAAAAAGGTAGACAATAGTTGAAGGTGTTCTAATGTGCTTGGCTATTCCGGCCAAAATCGTTGAGTTATTTCCGGAAGAACAGAATCGCGCGCTGATTGAAGTGGCGGGTGTACGCCGCCACATCGACACCAGTCTGCTGGCTGACGATCCGCCGAAAACCGGGGATTGGGTTCTGATTCATGTCGGTTTCGCGATGAGCAAAATCAGCGAAGAACAGGCGCTCGATCAAATTCAAACCCTCACCATGCTGGGCGAACAGGAAGCGGCCATCCAGGAGGTTCAAGGTTACGGCCTCGGCGAAACATGAAGTTTGTTGATGAATTCCGCGAACCCGGTGTCATCGGGAAAGCGTCCGGGGAGATCCGCCGCCTGGCTGATCCCAAACGGCATTACCGGTTTATGGAAGTCTGCGGCGGCCACACGCACGCCATCTATCGTTTCGGTCTGAAAGACCTGCTTCCATCTAACATCGAGCTGGTGCATGGGCCCGGCTGCCCAGTCTGCGTACTGCCCATGGGACGGATCGACGACGGTCTTTCCATGGCTCAGGATCCGAACGTCATCTTCACCGCGTTCGGCGACATGATGCGGGTTCCGGGCACAAACGGCAGCCCACTCGAACACAAGGCGCGCGGCATGGATGTACGGATTATTTATTCCCCCTCCGACGCGCTGAAACTTGCCCAGAAGAATCCCGACAAGCACGTGATGTTCTTCGCTATCGGCTTTGAGACCACCGCGCCGTCCACGGCCCTCACATTGATACGCGCGAAAGAGCTGGGTCTAAGCAACTTCTCGGTATTCTCAAATCACGTCACCATCATTCCGGCCATCCGCGCCATCCTGGATTCGCCGGATATGCGCATCGATGCCTTCATCGGCCCAGGACACGTCTCCACTGTTATCGGTTGCCGTCCTTACGAATGGATCGCGAAAAATGAAGGCAAGCCGATCGTAGTGTCCGGCTTCGAACCGGTGGATGTTCTGCAATCCATCGTGATGTTGCTGCAGCAACTCCAGGCCGGCGAGGCGAAAGTGGAAAATCAATACAAGCGCGTGGTCCCGTGGGAGGGCAGCAGGCCCGCTTTGAGGGCCATGGCCGAAGTATTCGAGCTGCGCCCCTATTTCGAGTGGCGCGGCATGGGATTCATTTCGCAATCTGCTCTGAGCATTCGCGACTCTTACGCGCAGTGGGACGCCGAGAAACGCTTTCAAGTCCCCGGCGTTCGCGTCACCGATCCTAAGGCGGCTCAGTGCGGCGAAGTTCTCAAAGGAGTGCTTAAGCCGGTGCAGTGCAAGCTATTCGGAAAGGAATGCACTCCCGAACGTCCGGTGGGTGCGCTGATGGTATCGTCGGAAGGATCCTGCGCTGCTTATTTCAATTATGAGCATCGAAAGGCGGCCGTTCTCACCAGCATTGGCGCGGCAGTTTAGCAATGTCCCCTTGCTGACGCGCGGGGCTACCTGGCGACGATGCCGCTCCGGCATTTTAGCCCCGCACGTGAGTGAGGGGACAATACAAAAATGAGCATCCCACTCCCCAAAATCCGGTTCCGCGATCCGCAAATTGAGATGGCCCACGGCGCTGGAGGCAAAGCCAGCCGCCGCTTGGTGGAAGGCCTTTTCGCCCCACTGCTATTTGGCTCATCCACTGAACCTTTGGGCGACGCTGCTCACATCAACCTGAACGGAACATGCGTCGCCATCACGGCGGATAGCTTTGTGGTGAAGCCCCTTCGATTTCCCGGCGGATCCATCGGCGAACTGGCCGTAAATGGAACAGTGAACGACCTCGCGGTCTCCGGCGCGCGCGCTCAGGCGTTGGTGGTGACTTACGTTCTGGAATCCGGACTCCCGACCGAGATCCTGGAAGCCGAAGTTCGTGCCATGGCCAAGGCTGCCGAGCGTGCCGGCGTCAGCATCGCCGGTGGCGACACGAAAGTTGTCGAGCATGGCAAGGCCGACCGCATGTACATCACCACCGCCGGCATCGGCCTTCCGATTCCCGGCATCGCGCTGTCGGCTGCCTCCGTCCGTCCGGGCGACAAGGTTTTGCTCAGCGGACCGATCGGGGATCACGGCATCACCATACTGCTGGCGCGCGGTGACTTGGAACTGGAGGCGGACCTCTGTTCCGACACGCGCTCTGTGCTTCCGCTGGTAGAAGCGTTGGCTCGAGCCGCGGCGACCGGCATTCGTTGGATGCGCGATCCCACTCGAGGCGGCGTCGCGACTTCACTCAATGAATTGGCGCGCGATTGCGGACTCGGCGTACTGCTCAGCGAGGACAAGATCCCAATGCGCGACACCGTGCGCGGCGCTTGTGAACTGCTCGGCCTGGATCCTTTGCACATCGCGAACGAAGGCCAATTCCTGGCGATCATTGCCGCCGAGCACGCTGATGCTGCGCTGGAAGCGCTCAAAGGCACGCCCGGTGGTCACGAAGCAGTCATCATCGGCGAGATGTGCGAGCAGCCCGCCGGCACGGTTCTTGGCGCCACCAGCTACGGTGGCACCCGTGTAATCGATATGCTGGTAGGAGATCCGTTGCCGCGCATTTGTTAGACATGCTCACCAGCGTCTCCACACTCGCGAGCCAGGTTGAGGAAGGGCTTCTCGAACGCAACCGCCGCTATGGCGATTTCTTCTCGCGCGAAGCTCCGCGGCTGGCCTCCGCCTGTCGCGACATGTCCGATCGTTTTCTCAAGGGCGGGCGGCTGCTGGCTTTTGGCCGCGGACCCTATGCCACCGACGCTCAACACGTTTCGGTGGAATTCGTGCACCCCGTAATCGTCGGAAAACGCGCTTTACCAGCTCTCGATTTGTCGATACTCTTCGGGCCCTGGCTTCGCGCAATCGTGAAACCGGAAGATATCGTGATGGGCTTTGGTCCCCCGGAAGGCGACCCGGAAGTGCAGAGCGCGCTGGATGCGGCCGCTGCCGTTCACGCCATGACGTTTGCGTTGCCGGGCGAGCGGGGCTCTTATGCATGCACGGATCTTGCGATCGATCCCTTCCAACACCAGGAGATGATCGAGATCCTTTATCACACTCTCTGGGAAACCGTGCACGTTTTCTTCGAGCACCGCGAATTGGGTCACGATGTCGGCGACGCCGGATTTCTCTACCCGTTCCTGGGGCAGCAAAAACAGGAGACCAGCGGCGTGCTAGAGCAAGTGGCCGCGTCCATCCGGATGAAAGTTGAAGAAGACGCGAAGCTCCGCGCGCAGGTGGCACGCGAGGAATCCGAACAGATCGCCAACACCGCGCTCGCCATCCACAATCGCCTCCGCCGTGGAGGAAAATTGATCCTTTTCGGAAACGGCGGCTCAGCAACAGATGCGAATGATTGCGCGCTGGATTGTGTTCTTCCGCCCGCCGGCCTCAACCCCGTTCCTGCAATTTCTCTCTCTCTTGAACCTGCCAACATCACAGCTCTCGCGAACGACGTCGGAACGGAAGTGATTTTTCTTCGGCAGCTCATCGCGCAGGCTCGCCCCGAAGACGTTGCCATCGGGATCTCCACTAGTGGAGGATCGAATAACATCATCATGGCGCTCGAAGAGGCCCGCAAGAGAAATCTGCTGACCGTGGCGCTGCTGGGTTACGATGGCGGCGAGATTGTCCGCCGAGGATTAGTTGATTGGCCGCTGGTGGTACGCTCTGACTACATCCCACGCATTCAGGAAGTGCAAGCCTCCGTGTATCACATCATCCGCCAGCTTCTGGAGATCGCCAGTGATGCCCAAAACTGAACTCTATGGCACGGCGAGCTGTCCTTATACGCGCGAATTGCGGGAATGGCTGGAGTGGAAGAATCGTGATTTCGATGAGTACGACGTTGAAGTGGATCCCGAAGCTTACGCGCGAATGTCAGCGGCCACCGGCGGCCAGCGCACGGTTCCTGTGTTGATCGAAGACGGTGAGGTGACCCAGGTGGGCTGGCAAGGGCGTGGATGTATCACCGGCGGATCCCCGCACTCCGGGGCGCCGCATGCATGAACTTTCCATCTGCTTGAGCATTCTGGATGTGGCCGGAGAAGAAGTGGACCGGCGCGGCAACCCGCAGGTGGAAGCCATCTATTTGCGGCTTGGTCCGCTCTCGGGTGTCGTCAAGGAGGCGCTTCTCTCTGCCTTTGAACTGGCGCGCGAAGCGACGCCGTTCCGAAGCACCCGCCTTGTCATTGAGGAAGTTCCCATCGTGGTCTATTGTTCCAAGTGCGACGCGGAGCGCCCGGTCCGCTCTATGCAAGATTTTTCCTGCGCGGAATGCGATACTCCAGCTTCGAAGTTAATTCACGGCCGCGAACTGGAGCTGGCCGCTCTGGAGCTGATCGAATGAGCACTCAACCCCGTATCGTGGAAGTCCGGCGCAACATCCTGAAGCATAACGACCAGGTGGCTGCCGAGTTGCGCGAGCGCTTCCAAAAGGCTGGTGTGTTCGTGGCCAGCCTGGTCTCAAGCCCCGGGTCCGGCAAAACTGCGTTTCTCGAAAAGACGCTCACGCTACTCAAGGAAAAAGGCTATCGGCCTGCGGCTGTTGTCGGCGATCTTGCCACCGCGAACGATGCCGAACGTCTGGCTCGCAGCCAGGCGCCCGTGAAGCAGATCACCACCGGAACGCTCTGCCATCTGGAAGCTGCTATGATTCAGACCGCGATCGAAGGATGGGATATCAGCGAACTGGATTTTCTGTTCATTGAAAACGTCGGCAACTTGGTGTGTCCTTCCTCCTACGATCTGGGCGAGAACATCCGGCTGGTGCTGCTATCTGTGACAGAAGGTGAAGACAAGCCGCTAAAATACCCCACCATTTTCAACAGCGCCGATCTCGCTGTAATCACGAAAATCGATTTAGCGGACGCCGTCGAGTTTGATCGCGACGCTGCCAGATCGAACATCCAGTCCGTTCGCCCCGGAATGCCCATGCTGGAGCTATCGTCCAAAACCAGCCAAGGCATGGACGCATGGATGGCATTTCTGGCATCCAAGCGGCCTCGTTAACGTTTAGCAACCGTGACAATGCGTGACATCACGCAACGAAATGCCTGCCCTGGGTTCTAACGTTTGGAGGTAATCATAGATGGACACCCAGAAGAAAGACCAAGGAAACCAGGGAGGCCAACCGAACCGGGGCCAGCAGCAACAAGGTAATCAGCCCGGCCATCAGGGAGGCCAACAGGGTCACCAGAGTCAGGATCCAAATAAGGGGCAAGAACAGCAAAATCAGCCCCGCAAAGAGCAAGAGCAACAACCGAAGCGCTAGCCGGAAGGCACGGCGGCAGGTCGGGTAGTGGGTCAGAGTGGCCTGCTACCCGTTCCCTCCACAATTATTTGTTGTTCACAATGACCTCAAAGCGAGCACCCGCAACCTATTACAAGCGATCCGTGCGATAGAACGCGGATGCCGTGGCGCACGTCCAATCAGTAGGAGCAGTTATGTTGAAGAGATTTGGACTAACGGCATTGATGGCGGGATTACTCACCCTTTTAGGCCCAGTCGCTGGATTGGCGCAAGGCCACGGCAGCGGTGGTGCACGGGGCGGGGGAGGACACGGATTCTCCGGCGGCGGCCACGCATATTCGGGGCGCGCGTACTCAGGTGGTGCTCGCGGATATTCCGGCGGTGGCTCTTATGGACGTGGCTACGCCGGTCGCAGCTATGGCGGAGGCGGTTACTACGGTGGACGAGGCCACTATGGCGGGCGCGGCTACGGCGGATATTACGGCCGCGGCGGCATTGGCCTTGGGTTCGGGTTTTACGGCGCGCCTTACGCCTATGGATACGGCTACGCCCCCGGCTATTGCAGCCCGTCCGGCTACTATGATCGGTGGGGCAATTGGATTCCCTATCCGGGCTGCGTCCCTTATCCCTACTGAACGCTGGTAGGCGCTTGCACAGATCCTCTCCCGTCGAACGCCCGTGAAACCGCGACACCCACAATGATTACTACGACGCAGCCGACGACGTTGTACCAAAGGAACGAGATCTTGGTGAATATGTTGGCGGCGAAGATGGCTGCTTCGCCTGCCAGTACACCGAAAAACGCGCCGTTCGCCCCCACGCTCTTGAAAAAAAACGCCAGCACGAACACGCCTAGCAGTCCGCCGTAGAACAGCGATCCTACAATGTTCACCGCTTCGATCAGCGCGCCGAAATTTCTGCCATATTGCGCGAACCCCACCGCGTACAGGCCCCAAAAAACGGTGGCCCAACGGGACGCCATCAGATAGTGACGGTCGGAAGCATCCTTATTGACATGCCTCCGGTAGATATCGATCACAGTAACTGTAGCGAGAGAATTAATCTCGCCCGAAGTCGACGACATGGCCGCTGAGAAGATTACGGCGATAATCAGTCCCACCATACCCGCCGGCAGGTAGCGCGTCACGAACGAGAGAAAAATGTAGTTGGTATCGTGAAAATCTTTTCCCACTAAGTGCTCGCCCGCGAGGTGCGCATCGTTCAACTCGCGTTGTGCGCTCTGATAGCGCTCCACGCTGGCTTGCTTCAAAGCCGGGTCGGCCGACGTCTTCGCTTGCAGATATTGCTCGGCCGCGTCCTTCCTATTCGCGAAGGCCTGTTCGTACCTTTTTTCGACCGCGGGGTAACGCGGATCGTTCCGGACGCGTGCCAACTCTACGGGTTGAAATAACACCGGCGGACGCTCGAAGATGAAAAAGACAAACACCATGGTGCCGATAAAGAGGATGAAGAACTGCATCGGGATCTTCGCCATGGCGTTGAAGATCAGGCTCAGCCGGCTCTGCTCAATCGACTTTCCCGTAAGGTATCGCTGAACCTGCGATTGATCGCAGCCGAAATAGGCCAACATCAGGAACATGCCGCCGATCAGCCCACTCCAGACGTTGTAGCGGTCGTTCCAATCGAAATGAAAGTTGACGGCGTTCAATTTTCCGGCGGCGCCTGCAAGCGAAACCGCGTTTGCGAACGAGACATGGCCGGGAAGCAGATGCACCGCCATCACTAACGCCATCACCAGCCCGCACAAAATGAGCATCATTTGTTGTACGTCGGCCCAGGTGACCGCTTTGATGCCGCCGAGCGAGGTGTAAGTCACCACCAGCGCGCCCATCATCACCGTGGTCAGCCGATCCGGCCATCCGAGAATCACCGAGAGCACCACCGCCGGCGCATAGAGTGACAAGCCCGCCGCCAACCCGCGCTGGATCAGAAAAATCCCGCTGACTAATGCGCGTGTTTTCGCGTCGAAGCGATGCTCCAGATACTCGTAGGCCGTGTAAACATTGGCGCGATGAAAGATCGGGACCGCAGTGGCGCAGAGAATCACCATCGCGATAGGGAGTCCAAAATAGAACTGCACGAACCGCATCCCGTCCGTGTAGCTCTGGCCGGTGGTGGAGATAAATGTGATGGCGCTGGCTTGCGTCGCCATTATGGAAAGTCCCATGGCGTACCACGGCATGCTCTTGCCGGCCAGCAGATACTTATTGACGGTGGTGCTGCCGCGTCCGCGATAGAGTCCGTAGCTGACGATGAACGTCAGCCACGTGAACATCACCACCCAGTCGAGCGGTCTCATGGGGCGTAGGCCCGCGAGAAAGCATAGAGAGCCGCGATCACGAAAACCAAGGAGCAGAGCACGAAAATATAAACTCGCCGCCACGTGCCGAGGAATGGCGGCGGTTCATCGATCACGACTTTATGGACTGTGTCGGGCGGCTGCGGCAAACCTAAAGCATAACGCGAAAACCGCGCATCCGGACTGGAAGACATGCGAAAGTAAGTTCGATGGAACTGAAACACATCCTCCTCCCTCTGACAGTGATTGCGGCGTACGGCCAGGGTCTTAAGGTGCAAGTCGACGGCAGGCCCGTCGGGGTCGAAAACAACTTAAATCTAATACCGGGCAACGGAATTATGCACGTCTGCGTGGACAACCCAGGTCAGAAACGCGTGGATTGCACGCCTTCTTTCAACACCGCTCTGATCCCCACGCATGATACGGTCCATGCCAATGAGAATTACTGCGCATCCACAAACGGGACGTTCGCCTACACTTGCGGCTTGCGGAACAAGGCTCTCACTTCATACAGCGCGGGAATGACGTTCGTTCTGAGCGTGGATATCGCTTGTCCCGGGCCCTGTTCGCTGAACATCGACAACGTTGGTCTGGTGAATATCAAAAGAATCGACGGCACAACCGATCCCGGCGGCGCGTTAATCGCCGGGCAGCCTCAATGGGTATTCTATGATGGCGCCGTGTTCCGCTTAATGGGTGGCGCAGGGGCGGGGTCGAGTTTAGTAGACTCACGCGGTGACGTCCGCGCCCGCCGCGTCATCGCGTCCATGGACAGCACGCCTTATCAGACCGCGATGACACTGGATGTCACCGCGGGCGATGTGCACAAAATCCGTACTGCTCCAAACGGAGGGAACGCCACCCTCAGTGCCGCTACGGCGGGCCTGCCAGGGCAGCATATGTGGATCATCATCGCGAATGACAATATCAGTGCGAAGACCATCACGTTCGGCGCGAATCTGCTGAGTGCGGGCCCGCTGGCAGGTACCACCGGCAGATCCTCAACGATTCATTTCGTGTCGGACGGCACTGCGTGGTACGAAGTTTCGAGAACGCTGGGTTTGTAGGATGTCTACTTCATCGTAGGGCAAGCCTCCGGCTTGCCAACTGGACAAGCCGGAGGCTTGTCCTACCCGGGCTGCTGCATGGTCATGCAGTGCAGCGTGCCGAGGCCCAGCACCAGGTCCAGGCAATGAATTCCGACTACTTCGCGGCTGGGGAACAGCGCGGCCAGCTTGGTGAGCGCGACTCGATCCATAGGGTCGTTGAACGTGGGAACCACTACCAATTTATTGGCGACATAAAAATTCGCGTAGCTGGCCGGCAAGCGTTGGCCATCGAAA
>PMOK01000324.1:0-3714 GCA_003162425.1 Bryobacterales bacterium
CTCGAGGAGTTGGCCGGCTACCACGAGGTGACCTGGATACACGTCCGAGGACACTCCGGGCAACCGAATCAGGAACGGTGTGACTCGTTGGCGGTGACGGCTGCGCGTGCCGCAAAGCGAGACGCTGCTCGGGCTTGACGGGACCAAGCCGGATGAAGGAGATAACCGGATCCCGGACTACGGCCAAGCTAAACGCTGCGGCGTTACTCGCGGGCAACTCTGACCAAACTTGAACGGCGGGCTGTCGATGGGTCAGCGCCTATTCGCTTCGAAGTGTCTCCATTGGGTCCACGAAGGCCGCCTGGCGGGCTGGGACATAACTAGCCACCATGACCGACGCAGCGATGACAGCGCTCGATGCAATGTACGTGAGAGGATCAAGCGGCGTGACACCAAAGAGTAGGGAAGAGATCCATCTTGATAGACCTCCCGCTAATGCCAGCCCAATGATGCCACCCACGCAGTTGAGGATCAGCCCTTTTCGAACGAACAACCATTTGAGCGCCCTGGGCTCAGCACCCAGAGCAAGGCGGATGCCAACCTCACGCCGACGCTGCCCTACGGCATAGGCAAGGACGCCGTATACTCCGACAATCGCAAGGGCTAAAGCCATCGCTCCGGCGATTCCAAGCAGAACGAGCGCGAAGGAGGTGCGCGCCATGGAGCGTTTGTAGACATCGTTCAGAGTCCGCACTTTGGCCAACGGTAAACTAGGATTCACGGCGTGGATCGCAGTGGCGACTTCCCGAAGGAACGATTCCGTGCCCGCGCGTTCACATCGAATCGCAAACGTGACGCCACGACCTCCAGCGCGGAAATAGACAGTGGCCGGCGGGGGCAGATTCACGCCGTCCGCGCGAACATTCTCCGCTACGCCGACAACTTCGAGCCAGGGGCTATTCTTGCCCTGCCGAATCCGCTTCCCAAGCGCATTGGCAGGCTCGCCCCAATTCTCGCGAGCCATGTTCTCGGATACCAGCACGACGCTGCGGTGGCCACGTACATCCTCCCAAGTGAAATCGCGCCCGGCTACCAATCGCGTACCTTGCGCCGTGAGCAGGCCGGGTGAAATTCTCTTGACGGCTCGGTTAGGAGAGATCTGGTCGACCGAAGTCTTTCCCTCGACGTCGATGAGGACACCATTCCGGTACTCCGATTCCATCGGCAAGCCGCTGGCGAAGCCAGCCGCTGTGACTCCGGGAATGGCGGAAAGGCTGGTTACAATATCGGCTTGCGTGCGGATTACCCGCTCCGGGTCCGGGATCAACGGCTCCGGGATTGCAATACGTACCGTCTGAATCCATTCAGGATGCGTAAACCCTGGTGTTACGGCTCGCAGGGCGAGGAAGCTTCGAATCATCAACCCGGAGGCCACCAGCAGGACAAATGCTAGGGCCACCTGCGTGACTACGAGTGCATTCTGAGCGCGGAGCTGTCGAGCCCCTTGGGTCGCGCCTCGTGCGCTTTGAATTCGGCCGGGGATGCCGGACCTGAGAACCCCTGCCAATCCGAACAGCAGGCTCGTCCCTATCGAGCATGCGAGAGCAAAAGCCGAAGCTGTTCCGTCCATCGAGATTTCCTGGAGCCTGGGAAGAGTGGCGGGTCCCTGCGCTACCAGAATTCTAAGGCCCACGTATGCGAGCGTTACCCCTAGCGCGCCGCCGAGGATGCCCAGGGTCAGGCTCTCCACCAGCAATTCCCGTGCAATTCTTCCCCAACCGGCGCCAAGCGCCGCGCGAACTGAAAACTCCTGTTGCCGCGACTGCGCGCGCACCAGCATGAGGTTCGCGACGTTTGCGCAAACAAGCAACAGCACCAGCCCGAGCGCACCCATAAGAACGCTCAGTACAGAGCCCACGTCTCCCACCACATCCTTCTTGAGTGGGCGCAGGTTTGGTGTGATATGGAACGTCTCGAGCGTCTTGGCCGCCCCCTCCGTTTCCGCCCAGATCTTCCAAACACGCGCCAAATCTTGCTCCGCCAACGCAATCGTAACGCCCGGCCTGAGCCTTGCGATACCGGCATAGCTGTTCTCTTCCGGAACGCCGCTCTTGGGAAAGCGCTGCGGCAGGATGATGTCTGGCGAAAGGTTAACCAATCGAAAGTTCCGTGGCATCACTCCGATCACTTGGTGTGGAACGAAATCGATCACCATCGTGCGGCCCAGCACCTCGCGATGTCCGCCGAACTCCCGCTGCCAATATGCGTAGCTAAGGATCACCGTCTGCGGGGACCCCGGGGTGTCGTCTTCGCTTGAGAACCATCGGCCGATATAGGGCGGTACGCCCAGCGTGGGCAGAACGCCCTGCGTGGCGGTCGCGATCACCAGTTGCTCGGGATCTCCCATCCCGGTAACCGTGGCGGCGCCGGAAGTCCAAACGCCGAAGCTTTCGAAGGCCTTTGCGTTCTCCTTGCAGGCGGCGTACATTCCGGGCGATAGCCCAGCGTCTTCGAAGACCTGCCCTTGAATCACAAACCTGTTGAATACGCCCACCAGCGCGTCTGATCCCGGATAGGGTAAGGGCCGAATCAGGACAGCGTTCAATACACTGAAAATTGCGGTGTTTGCGCCGATGCCTAAAGCCAGCGAAAGCAAAACCGCCGCGCTGAATCCGGGCTTCGTTCGGATAATCCGCACAGCATGGCGCGCATCCTGTAGGAGACCCTCCATAAATGTGAGCGTGTTCATGCGATAAACCTCCTCGCGGACCTGCATCGTGTTTCCGAGCTTTCTTCGTGCCGCGGCCCGCGCCGCGGTTGGCTCCATTCCGCGTTCGATGTACTCCTCCGTCGTGACATCCAGGTAGAAATCGAGCTCCTCGCGCTGTTCGGCATCGGCTTCCTCGCGGCGGAAGAATCGCCGCCAGTTCATCCCTGCTTCTCCACAACTGGATTGAGGATGCGGCCGATAGCCCGCACTACTTGTTCCCAGCGGGAGGTCTGTGCCGCAAGCTGCTTCTTGCCCTCGGGCGTGAGGCGGTAATACTTAGCTTTGCGGTTGTTCTCCGATGTCCCCCAGAAGGCGGCAATCCAGCCCCGATTCTGCAGGCGATGCAACGCTGGGTAGAGCGAGCCGTGTTCAACTTGAAGCACTTCGTCCGAGCCCCGCTCTATGGCGTGGGCTATCGTCTGGCCATGTGCAGGGCCAAGGACGAGTGTCTGGAGGATCAGCATGTCCAGGGTTCCCTGAACCATCTCGGATTGGAGCGGCGATGAGTGTCTCGGCATGTTCTCCTGTCGATGATCGACTAGTGTTTATGAATGTAATACGCTCATCCCGAGAAAAGGTTACGTATTGTCTTCAGATGATCGACAGGAGCGGGGCCGAAAGGCCCAGTGGCTATCAGGTGAACTGCTGCCTGAAAAGTAACGATCAGTCGGCTAGCGTTTCCCTTACGATTCCAGCGCGCCCAGGGCACGGCCGCGGCCCACTTTGATCGCCTAATGCGCATACCGGAGACGGTCGACATGGCTGCCCCCCGTCCGCTTTCCGTCAGGGCGATTTTTTGGGCCACACCACCTTATATATAGCCCACGCCAGCCCAGCTCTCATCCCGGCCAGCCCTCAACGCTTGGCCAACCCGCAACTCCCGTCCTAAGACCCACCTGCATGGAGATCCGAACAGACTCACTGCGCTCGGCATGTCTCAGGACGTAACCCGTTGAATATCAGGAGGTTCAACATGCAAGTACGAATATCGCCGACGCTAACAG
>PMOK01000324.1:3754-4753 GCA_003162425.1 Bryobacterales bacterium
CTGGTCCCGGAGGATCCGGAGTCGGGTGCAGTTTATGTATTCGACCGCAAGAACGGGGTGTTCTACCTCGTGGACTTCAACGACCAGAAATGGGGTGGCTACAGTCTCGCCGAATACGAGGTGCTGGAACGGACGCACCGGCTGACCTTGCTGGCGCAGCGCCCGTGGCTGCTTGAACGGAGGTATGACCAGCGAAAGGCGGGCTGACCAACAGCCTGGCCGGTTCATTTGCGCGGGTTTTGAATTCGGGTTATGAAAGAGCAGGACGAAACGAGAAGCCGCTATGCCCAAGCGCTATCAGGCAACTTCCACAAATGTGGAGGACTATTGGCAGCTGTTCGTGAATCGGCGCGCCTACGTTCTCCAATCGATGCGGCCGCACGCGGAAAGCGGCCGCTATTACTATTTCCGGCCCAAGGCCGGAAAAAACGGCGAGGCGCCTAGTCTGGCGGGTGAGACGGTCCGGCGACATCTGGAAGGTGATCTGACGATCGGCGTGTATGCGATGAGTCCCGCGACGCAACGATGCAAGTGGATTGCAATGGACGGGGATTATAAGGACTCGCTGAAGCACCTTTGTGAACTGCAGTGGGAACTCCAGCAACAAAAGGTGGACGCGGCACTGGAACAGAGCCGCCGCGGCGGCCACCTTTGGATATTTGGCGAGCAGCCGCTTCTGGCCCGTCAGTGCCGGCTGCTGATCTCCGGCTTGGCTCAGAAACTGGGTATCCCGGTAAAAGGAGCTGGGACGGTTGAGGGAATCGAGATATTCCCGAAGCATGATGAGTTGAAGGATGGCGACTTCGGCAATGCCATCCGTGGACCGCTGGGAATTCACCGCACGATCAGCGCTCGGTTCTGGTTCTATGGCGCCGATTACAATCTCGACAATCAACTGGCTTTCGTCAAGCGCGTGACGAAGCTGTCCGAGGAGCAACTCGGAGTTCTGCTCCAGAAGTTGGGACAGCCGAGCGAAGGGGAGAAGAAGGAAATCAAACC
>PMOK01000158.1 GCA_003162425.1 Bryobacterales bacterium
AAGCAGGTTGCCGTTCCTGTGCCATCCGAGCCTGTGCCGGCGCCAGCCGCGGAAGCGCCACAGCCGCAGCCAACAGCACCCACACAGCCCACTACTACCGCTACTCCACCTGCCACCACGCAGCCGGCACCAGCTCCGGCTTCGCCTCCAAAAGAAGAATCCAAGTATCAGAAGAACAAGCCAGCCGATCAGACCCCACCGCCCAAACGCGCCTCACGCCCAGCGAATCCACCACCTGCGGCTCCTGCCACGCAGAGCCCCGCGCCCACCACTGCACCGGCCGACACACCACGGCTGGGAGATATCCTGACGCCGGAACAGCAACACCAATACAACACTGCAATTGACGTGAGCCTGGCCCACGCGCAAGCCAGCCTCGGATTCATTTCCACTCGCCAGCTCACCAAGGAGCAGCAAGCGACTGTCGCTGCGATCCAAAACTTTATGCAGCAGGCGCAGGAAAAAAGGAAGGATGAACTAGCGGCGGCTAAGAGCCTGGCGGAGCGCGCCGAGGTTCTCTCGCATGATTTAGTGGCGAGTTTGCGGTAGCGTTGTCCCTTTACTTGTGGGATGAGAAGAAATCGGTTGGCAGGCGAAAGCGCCTGCCCCACGAAATCGTAACCCTTGCACGTCGATGTGGGGCAGACGCTTTCGTCTGCCAATCCGGCGAGCATTCCGATTCTTTCTCAGTCCCTTACGCGCGGGACTACCGGACCAGAATGACTTGAATATCAGCTACGTTGGTTCCGGTTGGACCGATTTTGATCAGATCGCCTAATGGCTCGAAGAAGTGATAAGAGTCGTTGTTCGCTAGCAACTTGATTGCGTCCAAGCCCTTGAGTTGGGCGCGCGCGATGGTGGTTCCGTCGGCAATGGCGCCGGCTGCGTCGGTTGGGCCGTCGGCGCCATCTGTTCCCGCACTCAGCAGTACAACATTTTTCAGGCCTGCCATTTCCACGGCTGCTGCCAGCGTAAATTCCTGATTGCGGCCTCCCATGCCAGTTCCGTGGATGATGACGGTGGTTTCGCCGCCCGCGATCACGCACGCCGGAGGTTTCACCGGACGACCGGTAGCGCGTATCTCCTGCGCAACGGCGGCGAAAACGCGCGCGACCTCTCGGGCTTCGCCTTGGAGCCGGGTGGAAAGCACCAGCGTCCTATACCCAAGCGCTCGGGCTTGGCGCACCGCGGCATCTACGGCCAAGCGATTGCTACCTACGATTAAATTCTGGACCCTGGCGAAAACGGGATCTCCGGGCTTGGGCGTTTCGAGCGCACTCCTGCTAAGCCGCTCGCGCACTCCCGGCGGAACTTTATTCCAGACCGCATACTTTTCAAATACGGCTCTTGCGTCGGCGAAAGTTGTGCGGTCAGCGACGGTGGGGCCGGATCCGATTACGTCCAGATCGTCCCCGATGACGTCCGACAGGATGAGCGTCAATACAGTGGCCGGGTAGGCGAGGCGGGCCAATCCGCCGCCCTTCACCAGCGAGATGTGTTTCCGGATGCAGTTGATCTCGTGAATGTTCGCGCCGCAATGGAGCAGCAGCCGCGTGGTTTCCTGTTTCTCGGCGAGTGAAACCGGAGACGCCGGAAGCGGCAGTAAAGCAGATGCGCCGCCGGAAATGAGGCAGATTACGAGGTCATCGGGGCCTGCTTGCTGCGCAATTTGTGCGATGCGCGCAGCGCCTTGTTCGCCGTTCGGGTCTGGGATGGGATGCCCGGATCCGTTCAGTTCCACGCGGCGCAAGCGGACAGATTCGCCGGCTTTGACGTTCACCAGTCCGCCGGTGATCTTGCGGCCGAGCAATCGTTCGACGGCCTGGGCCATTTGCGCTCCAGCCTTACCAGCCCCGATGACGTAGATGTTTTCGAATGCAGTCAAGCGATAGCGTTGGAGTCCGGCGAACAAGGTGTCGCCTCGGAGCTTCAAGTGACGCAGCACCGCTTCGGCGGGAGCGGCGGCTTTCACGGCAGCTTGAAAGATACGGAAGGCCTGCCGGTGCAAGGAGGAAGCCATGGGCCCTAGAATACGGGAAGCTTCAGAATGGCGGCCACCACATCGGCCGGATCGTCGCTCTGGATCTCGATGCGATATTCAGCCTTTCCGTAGGCCGCGCGCCGATCGTGATAAAGGCGTTCGAACTTTTCCGGGTCGCGAGCCAGCGGCCGGTGCGATGAGCCTTGGATACGTGTGGAGACACGCTCGAACGGGCAATCCAGCCAGATTGTGATGCCGTTTTCGATGAGGAATTCCTGGATGACTTCAGACACGAAGGCGCCGCCGCCGAGAGCCACCACCATCGGCTTTCCGCGCTCGATCTGTCCCACTCTTTTGCGGATGGCTGCGTGCTCCGTCTTCCGGAATTCTTCTTCGCCGAAGGAATCAAAGAGCTCGACGATCGCGGCTCCTTGAGCGGCCACGATGTCTTCGTCCAGGTCGGCAAAATCCCAGCCGAGCTCATCCGCCAGGCGGCGGCCGATGGTGGTTTTGCCGGACGCCATGAAGCCCACCAAATAGAGACCGGGCGTGCGTTTAAGCTTCAGGATCATGGAGTGCTTTCCGAACTTCCATCGCCGCTTAGTAAGAAGCCATAATAGTACACATGCAGCAAGAGCTGTTGCCGCTATTCCCGCTTCAGGTGGTGCTCTTTCCACGCACCGCTCTACCGCTGCACATTTTCGAGGAACGCTATAAACAGATGATCGAGGAAGTGCTGCGCGGCAAGTCGGAATTCGGCGTGGTGCTGGCCGGCGAGAAAGGGATTGTGAACACCGGCTGCACGGCCACTGTCGAAAAAATTCTGAAGAAATATCCGGATGGGCGAATGGATTTGTTAACGCTGGGCCGGCGGCGCTTTGAGATCATCATGCTGAACGACGAGAAGCCGTACCTCAGAGGCGCGGTGGAATTTTTCGACGACGAAGAATCGGAGCCCATCACGCCGGAAGTCCGCAAGCGCGTGATGGAGGCGTACAACGAAGTTCGAGAGGTGGAGCCGGCCGAGCAGCTGGATGACCCGGAGCTGACCGATCCGCAGCTCAGTTTTCAACTGGCGCAAGTAGTTCCCGACGTGGATTTCCGGCAGGTAATGCTGGCTACGCGTTCGGAAGCCGACCGGATGCGGCGGCTGGCTGAGTTTTTCCCCAGCTACACCACGCGCCGGCGCCAGATTCAGCATGCGCGCGTGGTGGCGCCCAAGAATGGGCATTCCAAGTGGCCGACGGGCGTGTGAAGATCCACGATCGCCAGCACCTGATCATCGACGCCGACGACACGCTGTGGGAGAACAACATCTACTTCGAGCGGGCGTTCGACGAGTTTTGCGATTTTCTGGCGCACTCCAGCATGTCGGCGGTGGAAGTGCGGGCGGTTCTGGATGAAATCGAGACCGTCAATAACAAAATCCATGGATACGGGACAGCCAACTTCGCTCGGAATCTTTCGGAATGTTTTCGCAAGCTGGCGGAGCGCGACGTGCGCGCCGAGGATCTGCCTCGCGTGATGAGTTTCGCGGAACAGATTGTGCATCATCCCATAGAGCTGATTGCCGGAGTGGAGGAAACGCTCGAGTATCTGTCGCTGCGGCACGACCTGACGCTGTTTACCAAGGGCAATCCGGAAGAGCAGAAGCTCAAGCTGGACCGTTCTGGCCTAGCCATCTACTTCGGCCACACGGCGATTGTGAAGGAGAAGGATGCCGTGTCTTATTCAGCACTGATTCAGGAGCGGAGGTTCGAACCAGAGCGTGCTTGGATGATTGGCAACTCGCCGAAATCCGACATCAATCCGGCGCTCGAGGTGGGAATTAACGCCGTGTTCGTGCCGCACCAGCATACCTGGCGTCTGGAGCACGAAGAGGTACGGGAAGGACGCGGGCGATTGTTGCGGCTGGAGCGTTTCGCGGAGCTGCAGGACTATTTCTGACAACATACCGTACGACTAACCTCCCCGTAGGACAAGCCTCCGGCTTGTCAACGGGGCAAGCCGGAGGCTTGCCCTACTCTTACCGGCAGCAGGATTGGGTTGAGATCAGCGCTACGGGCGAAATCCCGCGCGTCTGGCTGAAGTAGTTTTCGCTGGATAGGTTCCGATAGACTGCCCCAGCGACGCCGGATGCCACCGGACCATTCACTGGGTGCCCACCAGTGAGCAGAACCACCACTACCAGCTTGTTATTGCCGATTTCGTTGTAGGAGCCGAACCAGCCCAGATGAGTTGGCGAGCGGCCGTCGGTACAAGTGCCGGTTTTGCCGTAAATCGGCTCCTCGGTGCTGTAGTTGGCGCGCCGCGCGGTTCCATACTCCACCGCGCCCATCATTCCTGGCTTAATCACAGGAAGCCACTGCTGGACATCGATCTGGCGCTTCACGCGCGGAACAAACTGCTCGACTGCTTCTGCCGATTTCGGATGCTGAAGATAGTAGAGTGTGCCGCCATTCGCAACCACTGTCATCAGGCCGGCCAATTCGAGCGGCGTCATATAGATTCCTTCGCCGAAACTGGTCATCATCCCCAAACCGTCGCTGGGCGGCTCACTGGCTAAACTTCCGGGTTGCTCGGCATCCAGATCCAAGCCAGCCTTTTCACCTAAACCGAATAGCTGGGCGTAATGGATGATCCTGTCATAACCCAGTTTGTAGCCGACCGCCGAGAAGTATGCATTGTTGGAACGTGCCAGCGCTTCCGTGAGATCGACGGTGCGCCGTCGGCCAATCCGGAGCAACGTGTTCTGCTCAATCAATCCTTCGTTCAGACCCGCCAGGGCCGCGACAACCTTAATTGTCGAGCACGGCTGGAAGCCGCTTTGGTAGGCGAGCTTCTGGTTCACGATTGTCAACAGCCGGCCGCTATTTGGGTCGGCAACCACCACGGTTCCGTTGTATGGCCCCAAGGCTTCGACAGCGGCGCGACGCACCACCAGGTCCTCACCGTCCACCGAATCACCCACCGTGGAATCCGCAAACGTCGGCGAAGTCCACGGATTGTTGATGAAGCGCTTCTTCGGGAGCATCGAAAGATGGCTTACAGGATGATGGGCCGCCGCAGTCACTCGGGACTGTTTTGCGCCCACAGTGCTGTGTGAAGCGCGGCGTTTGTGTTTCTTATGAGGAGGAGTGGTAGTCGTCGCAGCGGCCGCAAACGCGGATCCGCTGACTAGAAAGACTACGGTCAGGAGGCAAATGACACGGGGCTGTCGATGATGCATAGTTCGCTAATGTTCCAATGCTTCACTTGAGAATGTAACGGCAACCTGTTCCCACATTATGAGTTATCGGCAGGTATTCGTCAAGGCTTAAGTCCCGGGCGAACTTAGATTCGACGGCGGACAGATTGTTCACTGATACTTTGATTGTAATCCACCAAACTTGCAGATGGTGAGACTTTCTTCGGGATCTAACCGTTTAACCCCCAGGTGTCGTCGAACTTGGTTAGGCGCTCGCAGCACTGCTCGCAGATTAAGAGATGTTCTTCTACTTCGGCCAAGGTGGGCTCTTCCAAGGCGCCGCGGCTATATTGTTCGAGACATTCGTCAGTGACGTGTTCAGATATCATCGCGTAAACTCGCGAGAATGTTCCAAGGACGCCGCCGGCTTGGAACTAACTCAGTATAACTTGGTAGAATGCTGGCTGTAGAATTCTCCGTAGAAACATGATGCGTTTCTTAAAGCGTCAGGGCGATAACAAGAAACCGGTCGGATTGGCCAGCTTGGGACACCTCGAGATCGCGGTGATGGAGATTCTATGGAAGCAAGGCGAGAGCAACGTGCATCAGGTGGCCCAGAGCCTGGAGCGTCCGCTAGCCTACACCACTGTAATGACTACACTTGACCGCCTTTATAAGAAGGGCTTATTGGAACGGAGGAAATCGGAACGGGCGTACCTCTATTCGGCGCGGCAGTCGCGCCAGCAGTGGGAGCATCAAGCGGCTGCGGACTTCGTGGCTGGTTACCTGGTCCGGCCGCATCCCGCAGGCGAACTGTTGATATCGTGCCTGGTGGACGCGGTTGGGCAACAGAATGAGAAGTTGCTGGATGAGCTGGAGAAAAAGATCCGGCTGAAGCGCAAGGAACTGGATCGGCGGGGGAAATCATGATCTTGCCATACCTGGTCCGTCTGGCGTGCTTGTCGCTGGCCTGTTTTTTTCTGGTCCACGTGGCGCTTGCAATTGGGATGAACTGGCTGGCTCCTTGGGTGTTGGCAATGGCTAAGCCGGGCAAGCCGAGCTCCGCTGCGAGACTTCTGCTGGCCGCGCGATTGTTGCCATCCGTGGTCGGCGGATTGGTTGTAGCTGGGGTCTGTGTACCGAGTTATTTGTGGCTAGAGCCCGAAGCGACGGTAGAACAGGTGGGCCTGGGGTGTTTAGCCGCAGCGGTTTTGAGTGTGGCGAGCTGGGGCATTGCGGCCCGGCGCGGGCTGCGCGCCATTGGTCTCTCGATTCGGTACGAGCGCTATTGCCGGAAGTTGGGGTGCGAGACCCGGCTGGCTGGAGAAAACACGCGCGTATGGGTGATTGAGGGAGCTGCGAGTTCGTTCGCGCTAGCCGGCATCATTCATCCGCGGTTGGTGATCTCGCGGGAAGTGCTTGAGAACCTTTCTCACGCAGAACTAGAGGCGGCCTTGCGGCACGAGCGCGCGCATCGGACCTCACGCGACAATCTGAAACGGCTGTTGCTGCTCTCGGTTCCGGATGTTCTTCCGTTCCGCGTACGGCTGCTGGCTGGGTTGGAATCACTGGAGCGCGGCTGGGCACAATTTACCGAATGGGCGGCGGACGATCGGGCAGTGGGTGGGGATGCGAGCCGAGCGGTCTCGCTGGCTGGAGCCTTGGTCCGGGTAGCGCGTCTGGGCGCCCCTCGGGAAGCCTCACCACTGATGACTTCTCTGGTGGCTGACGGCCGGGATCTTGAGGCGCGCGTGGACCGTCTGCTGGACGCGGCGCCGGGCGGCGAGAATCCTGGACAGGTGCGGCCGAGGTTGGTGGTAGCGATTGTTCTCGCGGCTGGATTGTTCGGAGCAGTGATAGGCGGACCCGCGACATTGCAGACCGCGCATCGATTGCTCGAGCATTTGATCCGGTAAACGCCCTGCCGTCCCCTTGCTCACGCGCGGGGCTACAATTCAAGGTGCGATGCGTTCGAGGTAGCCCCGCACGTCAGTAAGGGGACAACTTAGCGCCGCGGGGCGTCGTAATACCAACACCGAAAGCGTCGGAGAACGGTGTCACCCGCGTCCGGGGTCACCTGATTTTCTGTTCCTTGAGGATCGTGCGGGTATTTCCACCACTCCCGCACGAATAGAATTGACAAAGCGGCAATCAGGGCGAGACGAATTGAAATGAGCAGGTAATTGGCGACCTGGCCATACTGGGTAAAGCCAAGACTCAGGAGCAGCATGAACACGAGAAACAACATCCATGCTGCGGCTTTGCGCCTCATGAATTAATGATATCCTGGCGCAGCCGCCGTTACCTTATCCGTCATTACGCCAATCCGTTCCACGCCTGCGCCGTGAGCGATATCGATCACCGTGGCGACGTCATCGAATTCAAGTTCACGGGCTCCATTGACAAAAAGCACGCCGTCCGGCCGCACTGCAAATAAGGTTTGCAGGCGTTCGTGCAATTCGGCCAATACTACAGGCTGCGAATTGATATCCATGGAGTGATCCTTCTGGATGCGCAGGACCAGGTGCTGGGGATTGGGGATGGACGGCTGGTTTTCCGTCGGAAGTTGAGGAAGGTCGGACTTGAGCCCCACAGTTTTGGTGGGCAATAGCATGAACACGATGAGCAGCACCATCACAATATCAATCATGGGAGTCACGTTGATGACTGCCGCGGATTTATTCGATCCCATTTGCATCGCCACGGCAATATAGACACCGGCGGAAAAACAAAGTTCCGTTTCTCGTTTCTCGTTTCTGGTTTCTCGTTAACGGATGTTCAACGGTTTCGCCGGGGCTACTCGGCGCAGGCCGGACCATTCCTCACAGAGGATGATCGAATTGGCGGGATTTTGTGGCGAGTATTTCAGCGTGACGGGGCCGATCAGGCGATCGAGATCGCTCGGGGTTTGCTCCCGCAGTTGCGCCACGTCCTGCGAGGCTGTATAGAGCACGCCACGCACGGAGTACTCATAGAAGATCGTGCTCTCGTGAACTTCCGTGATTGTGGCGTCGGCTATGCGGCCCTGTTCATTTACTTGGAGCCGCCGGCGCTTTTCTTTGTCCTTGGGATTTCGCCGGATACGAGACAGGAAATAGAATCCGAGTCCGAGGAGCACGGCACACAGCAACGCGACGAGAACGATCTGCACCGATGCTGAGTCCCGTATACTGTCGAGCATGCTGGCTTATCCTTGCGCGATGACGCTGTTCTCAAGAACACCGATACCATCGATCACGATTTGGACTGTCGATCCTGGTTGGAGTGGCCCGACACCGGGCGGAGTGCCGGTGGCGATCAGGTCACCGGGTTCCAGCGTCATAAACGCACTTACATAAGCAATTATATCATTCACGCCGAACAGCATTTCCGTTACGGGCGCGTCCTGTTTCTTCTCGCCATTCACGAAAGTCTGGACGCGAAAGCTCTTGAAATCGGCTTCTTCGCGCCGCAGGATGGATGGTCCCACGGCGCAGAAAGTATCGAAGCCTTTTCCGCGCGTCCATTGCCCGTCCTTTTTCTGGAGATCGCGTGCCGTCACATCGTTCACCGAGGTGTAGCCCAAAATGTATTCACTGGCGTCGGCGCTCGATACATTGCGTGCGCGCTTGCCGATCACAACGCCCAACTCGCCTTCGAAGTCGACACGTTGGGATAGTTTCGGATAGACAATCGCGTCGCCGGAAGCGATGAGCGATGACGGAGGCTTGAGAAATATCAGCGGCTCTTGCGGCACTTCATTGCCGAGTTCTTTGGCATGTTCGGCGTAGTTGCGGCCCACGCAAACGATCTTGGATGGTGAGCAGGGAGGCAGAAGCCGCGCCTCGGGAGGCAATTCCGATAAATCGCCGTGGCGCACATCGGGATCGGAATCGGTGGCTGTCGGCGGCGTATGTGGATTCAAGCTGTAGCGGATGATCTTCATGGGGTGATCTTTATGGTGCTGTGACTTCTATGGGTTCGGATGGCTCACTCGGGTTCCCCACCTGGTCGACAGCGGAAATCCGATAGCGGTAATGCTTGCCGGATACTATCTGATGATCCGAATAAATAGGGGCCTCAAGACCAGCCGCGATTTGGATGAACGGGCCGTTCTCCTCGGAACGAAACACCCGATATTCCTTGAAATCCGATTCAGTATTCCGGGTCCAAGCCAGTTCGATCGCCCCGAGCCCGACGGAAGCTGTGAGGCCGGTAGGCACCTGTGGCGGGAAAACATCCTTAGGCGTGATGCTGCCAGATTCCACCACGTCGCTTTCGTTCTTGTCGTGAATTCCTTGCACGTAATACTGGTAGGTCTTTCCGTATTCGGTGGTGGTGTCCACGTAGTCCGGCTTATCCGGGGTTGCCAGCAGGGTCGGCTCTTTCTGCTCCTCGGTTTTTCGAAAGATGCGGAAGGCGGTCAGGTTTGGTTGGTTCCAGGTGAGATGCACTCCTTCCGGCACGTTTTCGGCTTTGACATTGGCAGGCTTTGCAAGCGGAGCTTCGATGGTGATCGGGACGAAATTCGACCAGTCCGACATCCGGCCTTTCGTATTTCCCAAGCGCAAGCCTACCAGCAGTTCTTTGCCAACCAGACCCTGAACTGGCTGCTCGGCGCGACCACCGCCAGGTTGCGGAAGTGGTGAAACATTGATCTTCTGGGCGCCGTTGGCCCAGTCGTTGGGGTTGAATCCTCCCGAGGGACTGGGTCCAATTCGCAGATCGACGCTTCCGATTTGTTTTAGCACCAGGCCCTCGGTAGTGAGCTTCGGTACCGTGAAACGAATGTCGATCTCGTCGCCGCGCTGGATGGCGGTGAGGTCGACGATGCGGGTGGGAAGATTCAGAGCGGGGTAGAGCGGCTCTCCCACCGACCCACACCCCACCAATACCAAACAAGCGACCGCGGTCGATGTGGCGCACGCACTCATGCGTGCAGCGTTCACACTCGTGTGAACGTCTTGTGTTCTCCCCGCCATCGCCTAAAGAATGTACCGGCTCAAATCCTGATCTTTCACGATATCGGCCAGTTGTTTCCGAACGTACGCGGCGTCAATCTTTACGTTCTTCTTCTTGAGATCCGGGCCCGCGAACGATATTTCCTCCAGCATCTTTTCCATGATGGTGTGCAGACGGCGGGCGCCGATATTTTCGGACGTCGAATTTACGCGCGCGGCGAAGCCGGAGATCTCCTCCACCGCGTCGTCGGTGAAGGTCAGCTTGATACCTTCGGTTTCGAGCAACGCCGTGTATTGTTTGACTAGCGCGTTCTTCGGTTCCCGCAGAATGCGGATGAAATCGGCCTCGGTGAGCGACTTCAGCTCCACGCGGATGGGGAAACGGCCCTGCAGCTCGGGAATGAGATCGCTGGGCTTTGAGACGTGAAACGCGCCGGCGGCAACGAACAGAATATGATCCGTTCGCACGAAGCCGTGGCGAGTGTTCACGGTGGTGCCTTCCACGATGGGAAGAATGTCGCGCTGCACGCCTTCGCGGCTGACATCGGGACCGTGGCCGGATTCGCGCCCGGCGATCTTGTCGATCTCGTCCAGAAAGATGATGCCGTTGCGCTCCACGCGTTCGAGCGCCACTCGCGTCACCTGATCCATGTCGATCAGCTTCTGCTCTTCTTCCTGAACCAGGTATTCGGCGGCCTCCGCCACGCGCATCTTGCGCTTGCGAGTACGTTGTCCGAACAAGCCCGGCAGAACGTCCTTCAGATTGACGTCCATTTCTTCCATGCCCTGGCCGGTCGAGATTTCGAACGTGGGCCCACGATCGCGGACGTCGATTTCCACCATGCGGTCGTCCAGCTTGCCCGCGCGTAGTTTCTCGCGCAGCTTCTCGCGCGTCCGCTCCGCGCTTTCGGAAGCTTCCGGCTGCGGAGGCATCAGCAGATCCAGGAGCCGTTCCTCCGCGTTGCGTTCGGCGCGTTCCGCCACTTCCTCAATGCGCTCCTCGCGCACCATGTCGATGGAGATGTCCACCAGATCGCGGATCATGGCTTCCACGTCGCGGCCCACATAACCCACTTCGGTGAACTTACTGGCTTCCACCTTCAGGAATGGCGAATTGGCGAGTTTCGCAAGCCGCCGCGCGATCTCGGTTTTGCCCACGCCGGTGGGCCCGATCATGAGAATGTTCTTGGGCATCACCTCGTCAGCCATCTCCGGCTCGAGTTTCTGGCGGCGGATGCGATTGCGAAGGGCGATGGCAACGGCTTTTTTGGCGTCGGCTTGCCCAATAACGTACTTGTCGAGCTCCTGGACGATTTCACGCGGCGTCAGCTCATCCAAGAGCGGCGTTTCGTCCAGAGCTTGCGTGGGCAGATAAATCACCATTTAGCCCAATTCCTCATAGCTGATAGTTTCGTTAGTGTAGATGCAGATCTGCCCGGCGATCTTCATGGCCTTTTCCGCGATTTCTTTCGCTCCCAGTTTAGTATTTTCGATCAGCGCGGTGGCGGCGGCCTTCGCGAACGGACCCCCGGAGCCGATGGCAGCCACGTCGCTATCCGGCTCGATCACGTCGCCATTGCCGCTGACGATGTAGGTGCTGCTCGGGTCGGCCACCAAAAGCAGGGCTTCCAGGTGGCGCAACACGCGATCGGTTCGCCATTCTTTGGCGAGTTCGACGACGCTACGGGCCAGGTTGCCGTTATACTGTTCAAGCTTCGCCTCGAAGCGCGCGAAAAGCGCGAACGCATCGGCCGTTGAGCCGGCAAAACCGGCCAGGATTTTTTCACTATACAGCCGCCGCAGCTTTTTGGCCGATGCCTTCAGCACTTCCTGGCCCAGCGTGACCTGTCCATCGCCGGCCATGACAACCTTGGCATTTCTGCGCACGCAGAGGATGGTGGTGGAACGTACTCGTTCTTTCATTGATCGTTTCTGAATTATCCTTCGTCTACTGGCTCAGCGCGGATCGCGCCGGGGCCTGGAGTGGAAATTTCATTCTACCGCGACCGCGGCTCCGGCGCTAACGAAACGCTAAACTGAAGAAGTCTCCATGATTTTAAAACAGTACTATCTGGGCTGCCTGGCCCACGCCTCGTATCTGCTGGGAGACGAGGCCAGTTTTAGCGCTATCATCGTCGACCCGCAGCGTGATATCGAGCAGTACTTGGCCGACGCCGAGAAATTGGGACTCCAAATCCGCGACGTCTTTCTCACCCATTTCCACGCTGACTTTGTTGCCGGCCATCTGGAACTGCGCGACCGTTGCGGCGCAACCATCCGTCTCGGCTCCCGCGCCAAGGCGGAATATGCCTTCGTGGCGATGAAAGATGGCGACACACTCGAATTCCCGGGAATACGCCTGAAAGTGCTCGAGACCCCCGGCCACACCATCGAGTCGATCTCAATCCTGGCGTTCGATCTCGAGAAGTCCTCGGCCAAACCCTACGCCGTCCTAACCGGCGATACGTTGTTCATCGGCGACGTCGGCCGGCCTGACCTGCGCGCGTCGCTGGGATGGAGTGCCAACGACCTGGGCGCTCATCTTTACGACTCGCTGCGCAACAAACTGATGACGCTTCCTGATGAGACGCTGGTCTACCCGGCTCACGGCGCCGGCTCGCTCTGCGGGAAGAAGCTCTCCTCCGACACGGTCTCCTCGCTGGGAGATCAGCGGCGATTGAACTACGCCCTACAGCCCATGTCGAAAGAAGAATTCATTCGTCTGGTCACTGCGGACCAACCCGACGCTCCCCCGTACTTCACCTACGACGCCATTCTCAACACTCGCGAGCGCGCCACTCTGGAGCATAATCTAGAACAGGTTCTGCATCCCATCGATCTTGATGAAGTCCTCCGGATGGGAGATGCGGGTGTTCAGATCCTGGACGTCCGCGATGCCGCCGAGTATGCGAAGGGTCACCTCGCTGGCAGCATCAATATAGGGCTGGGCGGCCAATATGCGACTTGGGCGGGCACGGTCCTCGACCGCAACAAGCCGATCTTGATTATTGCCGAGCCTGGACGCGAACCGGAGGCCGCGCTACGCTTGGGACGCATTGGTTTCGATCACGTCAAAGGCTACCTGAATGGAGGCATGGAAGCGCTTGCCTCGCGGCCAGACTTGGTGTGGCCGACTGATCGCCTGAGCGCCCCGATGGTGGCGGAGGAGTTAGCCAGCGCTAATCCGCCGCTGTTGCTGGACATCAGGAATCCGCGCGAGTGGCTGGCGAAACATATCGCCGGCAGCGTGAATATTCCGCTCAATCATATCGAGGAGCGCATCGCGGAAATCCCTCGCGATCGCCGTATCGCTGTGCATTGCGCGGGCGGCTACCGCTCTTCCATCGCCGCCAGCATCCTGCACCAGTATGGGATCACTAATCTGGTTGAGATGGCCGGCGGGCTGGCCGCGTGGGATGCCGCGAAACTGCCGGTGGTTTTGGACGCATAGCCGCAGCCAGCGCGCTGAACGGTCGAGATTCATGGCCAATCCTGCGAGGTGTGCTGGATGCGGAGCACTTGTACGTGATCCGTCGATAACTTCGTATCCGGCGATGTAAGGCCACGGTGCAAAGACAAGCTCTCGAGTATCGCGCGCTAAGCCGGCACGATCACGTTTTGGGGAAGCCCGAAGCGCTGCGACGCCATTGTAAATCGTGCGAGCAAAGCGCTGGGCAGCGTCGGGATTTTCTTGGCGGATGCGGTCAACGATTCTGGTAAGGTCGTCCGCCGCCCTCGAAGTCCATCGGACTCGGATCAAGAGCGGAACATTCGCTCGATGCGTTCAACGACGTCGTCATGTTCTATGAGCTCGCCGCGGCGGGCGGAGGCGCGTCCTTCTTCCACGGCCTCGATGAATCGGACATCATACTCCAGCATGCGGTCAACGGCTTCCTCGACCAGTTGGACGGCGTCCTTGCCAGTCCGAGTTGCGACTTCGCGGGGCCGGACCTCTTTTTCGGCCGAGAGATGCACTTCCATGCCACAAGCATAGGAGTTGTAGCCTAGCGTGTCAATGTCTCGCCGCCTACAGAGCAGATTGCTGGTTTACGGTCGCTGGTTGCTGGTGTTCGTCCGCCGGGCGACCTCTTCGTCGTAGGCTCTCCTGACGCGCTCAATGCGGTCCAGGAGGCCTCCGAAGAGAACCTCTTTGTTCACTCCCAGCAGGTCTTCATCCGAGAGGACTGCGAAATGTGCTCGCCATTCCGCCTCGATCTCAGCGTTGAAAATCTCCTTATCCAGCACGCTGGCGGCTTCGAAATTGAGTCCGCCAGGGACCATGACGCGATATTCAGACCGCGACGGCGGCGCCAGGGTGGCATTGACGTGGCGCAAAGCGACGTAACAGGGGATTCCAGCCTCCGTCAAAACGTCACGCGCATTTTCGGCATCTGAAGTAGCGTTATTACCGGCATACGTGGCGAAGGTGCAAACGCAAGCGGCTTCTCGAGACCATTCCGGCGTGTCTCCACCTTCGACGTCTAACTCGTCTTCCTCCACTTCTTGCGTTTCTTCATCCTCGGGCTCATCCAGAGGGGCAGCGTGAATTACTGGCCGAGGCAGCCTTTCAGTCCTCCTCTCGGGCGGCTCTCGTTGCGCTAATTCCTGGTCGTAACACTGTTGCGCTATATCCACCAGCTCAGTCCTGTTGATCGCGCGGAGCACCTCATCGGAGAGCGAGGCATAATGCCGGCGCAAGTCTTCAACATTAATTTTCATGGCAGCACCTCTCAGCGCGAATAGTAATCCTGCATGATCTTCTCAATGACCGCGTACGGCATGCTCCGCTTCAGCCACACGGCGGCGCGCTGCGGAGCCGGGCCCACCGTGTATCGCAAACGGGGATTTGCACGGTTCAAAACTTTACACAACAGCCGCGCGACCGCTTCCGGGCTGGGCCCGCCTTGTTCATCCGCCGCCATGCGGGCTATCGCCCGCTCAAAACGATCCCGGTAAGGGGAACCTTCCGCCGAACCACGCGTGGAGCGGCGATTTTGAGTAAAGGACGTCCGATGATCGCCGGGTTCGATGAGTACTACATGAATACCGAACGGCCGCACCTCGAGCCGCAAGGCCTCGCTCAGGCCCTCGAGCGCGAATTTTGAGGCGCTGTAGAAGCCCTGGAAGGGAATCGCGATGAGGCCGCCTATGGATCCGATATTGACGATGTAACCGGCTTTCTGGCGGCGCATAACTGGCAACGCCGCCCGGCACACTCTCAAGACGCCGAAGAAGTTCACCTCGAACTGTTCCCGCGCTTCGTCGATGGAGGTGTCCTCAATGGCTCCGGCGATTCCAAATCCGGCGTTGTTGACCAACACATCCAGCCGGCCCTCCCGCGTCAAAATGGTTTCGATCGCCTGCGCCACGGATGCATCCTCAGTGACGTCGAGCGTGAGAGGTTCGACCCCAGATGCGGTGACGGCGCCGCGCGATCCGCCGTAAACACGATAGCCGCTCTTAGCAAGGAACGCCGCGCAGCACGCACCGATCCCAGACGATGCTCCCGTCACCAGCACGACTCGACGCGCCTCGCTCATTTGCTACACAGTAGCACTGGCGGTTCCCGCGCAAGCTATCCTGAACTTGAGATGAAGCGTCCGCGCCTTTTCCTGATCGATAGCTACGGCTTTATCTTCCGCGCCTATCATGCGCGCGCCCGCAGCGGTGCTCCACCCATGCGCACCACCACCGGAATATCCACGGAGGCCGTCTACATCTTTCACAACATGGTGCGGAAGCTTCGTGCAACGTACAAGCCTGAATATATCGCGGCCATCTTCGAATCCGGGAAAACATTCCGCGAAGAGTTGCATAAGGAGTACAAAGCCAACCGCACTGAGATGCCGCCCGACCTCGGTGAACAGATTCCCTACATCCGCCGCACGCTCGAAGCCATGCGCATCCCGATTCTGCAGTTCCCGGGATTCGAGGCGGATGATGTAATCGGCGCGCTGGCAAATCGCGCCGCCGAAGTCGCGGATGTTGTTATCGTTTCGAGCGACAAGGACAT
>PMOK01000251.1:0-173 GCA_003162425.1 Bryobacterales bacterium
CCATCGCCAGCCCCATCGCCAGCCACCAAGCGAGCCGCGTCATGGTAGCATCATCTCAATGAGAGGGCCGGTTTGCTCGATTTCCTGAAGCCATCCGTTGCTGCCCTCCAAGATTTCTGCATACTGGCCGGGCGTGCTCTGCGCAACGTCTTCCGGCCTCCCCATTACGAAAG
>PMOK01000251.1:299-40050 GCA_003162425.1 Bryobacterales bacterium
TCCGGCATCGCCAGCGAACTCGGCTCCATGAAAGTCACCGAGCAGATCGATGCCATGCGCGCCCTCGGAACCGACCCCATCCAGAAGCTGGTGACCCCTCGCATGATCGCCACCGCTGTAATGCTGCCGCTGCTGACCATCGTGGCCGATTTCTTGGGCCTGATCGGTGGTTGGGTTATTGCCCGGCTTTCCATCGGCCTCACCACCAGTCAGTATTGGACCAGCGCGTACCAAGCGTTAGAATATAACGACATCACGCAAGGTCTTCTAAAGCCATTCGTTTTTGCCTTCATGGTCTCACTCGTCGGTTGTTTCTATGGTCTGAGAACCACCGGTGGGACGCAGGGCGTAGGGCATGCCACAACGCAGGCCGTGGTGGTATCGTCGGTCTGGATCTTTGTCATCACCTCTCTACTCACGCGGATCTTCGTGAATCTGCATTGACCACCAGCATGCAGAACCAACCTTCATCCGAGACCTTGCTTCGTTTTGAGAACGTCACCATTCGTTTCGACGAAGTGGTGGCAGTGGACAACGTGTCGTTCGAGATGAGCGCCGGTGAGACCCGCGTGGTGCTTGGCTCAGCCGGCAGCGGGAAGACAACACTTCTCAAAGCCGCCATCGGACTGATCCGGGTTGATTCTGGCCGCGTGTTTCTGCTGGGCCGCGACATCACCAATATGGCCGAACGCCAGCTCTTCGAGATTCGTAGCCAGGTGGGCGTGCTCTTTCAGGAGGGCGGCTTGTTCGACTCCATCAACATCGCCGAAAACGTCGCTTACCCATTGGTCAACCGCAAGACACATGATCTTTCCCCGGAGGCGGTGGAAACCAAAGTGGAAGACGCGCTGCGGTTCGTGGAACTCGCGCACACGCTGGAAAAATATCCGAACGAGCTGTCGGGCGGGATGCGGCGAAGGGTCGGAATCGCACGCGCCGTCATCACTGAACCGCCGCTGGTGCTCTACGATTCGCCCACCGCCGGCCTCGATCCCATCACTGCTACCACCATCATGGCGCTCATCGCCAAGGAGCGCGATTCGCTCAACGCCGCCAACCTGATCGTGACCCAACGCTATCAGGACGGGCAACTGATGGCCAATTTTCGATACAATCGCATGAATGGACACCTGGAGCCGGTTCCCCATAATGGCGGCGGTGACTCGGAGGGCTCAAATCCAACTCGCACTGTCTTTATGGTCATGAAAGAAGGGCATCTCATTTTTGAGGACACCCAAGCGCGGCTTGAAGCGTCCACCGACGCTTATATCTCCAAGTTCGTGCCGCAACACCACATCTAATGGCGATCCAGACCAAAGTAAAATGGGCAAAATTGAGGGTTGGGATACTGGCGCTCGCCGCCATGGTTATTCTGACCATCCTTATTTTCCTGATCACCGGCAAGGTCAACTTCTTCGAATCAAAAGTGACCTTGTTTACCTACTTGAGCGATGCCGCCGCGCTGACGGAGGCCGCTCCGGTGAATCTGAACGGTATTCAGATCGGCAAAGTGAAATCCATCGGTCTGTCCGGGCTCAAGGATCCCAAGCGCCTGGTCCGCATCGCGATGGAAGTTCCCGAGAGCAGCTTGAAGAACATTCCGGTGGATTCGGTTTCTTCTATCAGCTCCGCGAACCTCTTGGGCGCCAAGTACATCAATATCAAGTCCGGCAAGAGCGAGACCACGGTCCGGCCCGGTGAAGAGATCCCCAGCCTCAACGCCGAGGGATTCGACAGCTTGATGGAGGAAGGCAACACCGTGATGACCTCCTTGCAAGCCACGGTCGATCGCGTCGATAAGTTGCTGGCCGACATACAGGCGGGCAAAGGCAGCGTCGGCAAACTCCTGGTGGACGACACCCTCTACAACCATGTCCTGGGCGTAGTGGATCAAGTCAGCAAACTCGCTGAAGCGTTGAACAGCAAGGAAAGCACGATCGGAAAGCTGGTTTACGATCACGAGCTGTATGACGATTTCCGCAAGACCCTGGGCCGCGTCGACAAATTGGTGGACGATCTTCAACAAGGCCAAGGCACCGCCGGGAAGCTCCTGAAAGATCCCGCGCTCTACGATGAAACACAGAAGACCATCGCCGGCCTCCACAAACTGGTCGACGATCTGAACGCCGGCCAGGGGACTGCGGGCAAGCTCCTCAAGACCGATGAGCTGCATAAGCAGTTGTCGGATACCATCGCCAAGCTCGACCTGATGCTGGATAAAGTCAATTCCGGGCAGGGCACCATCGGACAATTGCTGGTCAATCAGCAGTTGTACGACAATCTGAGCGGCGCCACGCGCGAGATGCATTTGCTGATGAAGGATTTCCGCGCCAATCCGAAAAAGTTCCTCCGCATCAAGCTCGGCCTGTTTTGAAATACCTGATTCCGAACGCCGATGACTTCGGCTTTACTCGCGACGTCAATGACGGCATCGTCGAGGCACATTGTCACGGGATTCTCACGGCCACTACGCTCATGGCCACCGGCGCCGCCTTTGACCACGCCGTGGAACTCGCGCGCGAAAATCCGGAGCTTGACATAGGCGTTCACCTGGTGCTGGTCGACTTGCCAGGATTCCCGCCAACGATACCGCAACTGCTTTTTTCCCTCGGCCGAATCCGCATTTACGACGAACTGGTCCGTCAAGTGCAAAAGGTGCTGGATGCGGGCCTAAAGCCCACGCATCTTGACACGCATAAGCATACGCACCTGTTGCCTCAGGTATTCAATACGGTGACACGCATCGCCCAAGAGTTTCACATCCCCTGGGTGCGCCGCCGCTTCGGGCCGTTTCGCTGGCTTCCAACTCGCGGTTGCCGGACCACAGGTTGCAAAAGCACGGACCACTTCACCGGATTCCGATTGACCGGCCGTTACGGAGCCGCTGAATTGGCCGAGCTGATTCGCCTCCTTCCAGAGGGCTCCACGGAATTCATGTGTCACCCCGGTTTGTGCACCGAGGAGCTTCGCGCCGCTCGAACGCGCCTGAAGGAAAGCCGCCGCCGCGAGCTGGACGCCCTAGTGAGCCCGGAAGTCCGCGCCGCGATCGATGAGTCAGGAGTAAAGCTGGCGCGCTATCGCGATCTGTAAGCACCTCTTCCTTTAGTACTTTGGGTTCCCCGTTCCCCGCCGCAGTATACGGGAAAATCGTCCTCAAACCTGCAATCTCCCGCGTCGATGAGCTCAGTAATGAAACGCTTCTACTGGCTCATCATATTCGCACTACTTATCTCTGGAATCATCTCGATCGATCTAAACCTCAATGCTCAAACGCTCGCCGCCGATCGCGTCACCGCACCGGTGGATGACAGGCTTACCGTTTCGCGCCCCGGTAACCTCTTTCCACTGGCCCGTCTTGAATACGACGCTGGTGCAGTCTCGCCCGGCCATCGCATGGACAGAATGATGCTGGTTCTTCAGCCGGACGCTGATCAGGAGCGCGCCCTACAGGCTCTGCTCGCGGCGCAGCAAGATCCGCAATCGCCCCAATATCACCAGTGGCTCACGCCAGAAAGCTTTGGTAAGTTGTTCGGTATTTCGGACCACGATCTCGCTGAGGTGACGGATTGGCTTCATAGCCACGGCTTTGAAGTGGAGCCGATATCCAGTGGGCGACAGACGCTCGCGTTTAGCGGCACGGCCGCACAGGTGGAAGCGGCGTTTCATACCTAAATCCATTCTTACATCGTGAACGGCGAAACCCATTACGCGAACTCCTCCGATCCTGAAATCCCGCTGGCCTTGGCCGCGGTGATCAATGGCGTGGCCTCGCTCAATGATTTCCACTCGATGCCGCTGCATCAAGGTCTCCAGCCGCTCGCTACGCCCGCTCCTGAGTTTTCGCAAGGCAGCACCCATTACATGGCGCCGGCCGACTTCGCCACTATTTACGATGTGGCCGCATTGTACAGCAGCTCCACAGACGGCACGGGACAATCCATCGCCATCGTGGGCCGCACTAATTTCCCTATCGCGGACGTGTCGAATTTCCGCTCTACCTTCGGACTTCCCGCCAACACTCCCACGATCGTCCTGAATGGGCCGAATCCCGGCATTGTTTCATCCAACGAACAGACCGAAGCCGAGTTGGACGTCGAGTGGTCGGGCGCCGTGGCCAAGAACGCCGCCATCCAGTTCGTGCTTTCGGCATCCACCAGCTCGACCGATGGCGCGCTGCTTTCGGCGCAATATATCGTCAACCACAATCTGGCGCCGGTCATGAGCTCCAGCTTCGGCTTGTGCGAGGCGGCTATGGGAACCTCCGGAAATCAGTTTTGGAACAGCCTCTGGCAACAGGCGGCGGCACAGGGCATCAGCGTATTCGTTGCCTCCGGGGACAGTGGCGCGGCCGGGTGTGACAGTCCCAGCGGCACGCGAGCCGTGAGCGGCGCCGGAGTGAACGGCATTTGTTCTTCGCCCTACAGCACCTGCGTCGGAGGCACTCAATTCAATGACACCTCGAACCCCGGTGCCTATTGGTCCACCAACAACTCCGCAAGCCAAGGTTCCGCGCTGAGCTATATTCCGGAATTGGCCTGGAACGCGAGCGCCGGAACGCCCAACGGCGGGGGGCTCTGGGCTAGCGGAGGGGGCGCCAGCAGCATCTACTCGAAACCAACCTGGCAGACTGGACTCGGAGTGCCAGCGGATGGAAAGCGCGACGTGCCCGACGTGTCGCTCAATGCTTCCGTCTATGATGGGTACCTGTTCTGCTTAAGTGGGCAGATGTACCTGGTGGGCGGAACGTCGGCGGCCACTCCCTCTTTCGCGGGTTTGATGGCGATGGTCGTTCAACGCGCCGGCGCCAGGCAAGGAAACGCCAACCCAACGCTGTATGGCCTGGCAGCCAATCAGTGGAACGGAGGAGCGGCAGTCTTCCACGACATTACGACTGGTAATAACTCTGTTCCTGGAGTGTCGGGATTTAGCGCGGGCCCCGGCTACGATCAGGCTACTGGCCTTGGCTCGACGGACGCGTTTCTTCTCGTCAACCACTGGTCCGGTGTTACACCTCCTACAAGCCCCACCACGCCCGGAATTCAGTTGACGACGTCCGCGACCTCCATTAGTCTTGTGCAGGGCGCGAGCTCAGGGGTCCAGGTGAATGTGACCGTTAAGGGAGGGTTCAGCTCCGCAGTGGCCATTGCATGGAGCACCTTGCCGTCCGGCATGACCGCCAAGTTAGCGCCGCCCAGTTTCCCAGCGCCTGGATCGGGATCGAGCTCGTTCACGTTGAATGCCGCCTCGACAGTGGCCGCCGGACCCTACACCGTCTATCTGACGGCGACTGGTGGTGGAATCAACCAAACTCTGCCTCTAGCCGTAACAGTTCAACCCAAGTGTAGTTACTCAATCAACCCCACTAGCGCAACCCCCGGCGCGGCAGGTGGAAATTTCACCGCTACCATTACCGCTACCAGCGGTTGTGCCTGGGCCACTTCGAGCGGCGCCAGTTGGATCGCCATCGCATCGGGCACATCCGGAACAGGAAACGGCACGCTGATCTACTCAGTTCAGGCGAATACCTCTACCGCCTCCCGGTTGGGATCGCTCTCCATCGCCGGCCTTACCCTGGCCGTGACACAATCCGGCGCGGCGCCAACCGTACCTCCATTGAATCCGGCTTCAGCTACATTTACCTCTGCCGCTGGAAAGGGCAGTGTGACAGTCACGCTGCCACAGGCCAACGCTACCTGGACCGCTTCAAGCAACGCCGCTTGGATCGCTATCACCAGCGGCCAATCCAGCAGCGGCGGAAATAAGACCGTGAACTATGCGGTGGCCGCGAACACGGGTGGCGCCCGCTCGGGAACCATCACAATCGCCGGTCTGGCGTTCATTGTCACCCAAGCTGGAACGTCGTGCTCCTATAGCCTCACGTTGGGGAACATGACATCCGCTGCCGGAGGGTTCGATGGGATTGCTAAAGTCGTGACCTCTGCATCCTGTTCGTGGACGGCGGCGAGTAACGTCAGCTGGATCTCGGTGACCTCCGGCAGCGCAACCACCGGTACTGGAACCGCGGACTTTTTCGTTGCCACGAACCCGATTACCTCATCCCGCGTGGGAATCCTCACTGTAGCCGGATTCACCATCCAGATAACAGAAGGTCCCAAGGGCGAAATCAAACTCGAAAAGCCGGTTCACTAAGAACCAGTTCTTCAGTTCCTGTTACGGGAGGGTCGGTACTCTGCGAACCGAAGAACCGAAGAACCGATGAACCGAAGAACCGGAGAACCGGAGAACCCGAATCATCGCCTCCTATCGAAAAAGCCTTTGACGATCGACAAACACTCAGCGGCGCACACTCCTTCGACGATGTCGACCCGATGATTCAGTATTTCCGAATCCGCTAGCCGGAACTTACTCCGTACTCCGCCGAACCGCAAATCGCGTGCGCCGAATACCAGCCTTCGCAGCCTGGCCGCCACCAACGCGCCCGCGCACATCACGCACGGCTCCAGCGTTGAATACAGCGTCGCGCCCTCCAGCCGATAGTTTCCGATATCTGCGGCCGCCTCTCGTAACGCCAGCATCTCCGCGTGTGCCGTAGGATCCACCAGCCGGATCGGTGAATTGAAACCCCGCCCGCGCACTTGGCCTTCCACCACCACCACCGCGCCCACCGGGACTTCCCCGTTCGATTCCGCCTGCCGGGCCAATTCCAACGCCTCGGCCATGAACAATTCATCGCTAGACATCGTACCTGTAGAATAGTAAGCAAGCCCTATGTTCCGCTATGTGTCTCTCATCGTGAAGAATAGTCTGCGCAACCGCCGCCGCAGCATTCTGACCATCGGCAGCATCGCCGTGTCTCTGTGCATCTTGGGCGTGCTGATTGCCATGTACCGCGCCATGTTCCAAGGAATGCCCACCGAGGCCCAGGCTCTGCGCCTGGTTTGCAGGAATCGTGTTTCTTTGACCCAGCCGATTCCCATCTACTTTCGCGATAAGATCCAGCGCATCCCGGGTGTTCACGACGTGATGGCGTGGCAATGGTTCGGAGGCGTCTACAAAGACAGCCGCGATCCCAACAACATGTTCCCTCGCTTCGGCGTCGAGCCGGACCACCTGTTTAACGTGAATACGGAATTCCAGCTTCCTGATGACCAGAAGCTGGCATTTAAGAATCTACGGACCGGGTGCGTCATCTCCCGCGCCCTGGCCGACAAGCTGCACTTCAATCTGGGCGATCGGATCACGCTGGTGGGCGACATTTTCCCCGTCACGCTGGAGCTGAAAGTGGTGGGTATATTCAACGAGCCTTCCAACGTGGACATCTTATATTTCAACCGCGAGTACCTGCGGGAAGCGCTTCCCGTCGACAGCTCGCAGCGGGATACGGTGGGCGCTTTTCTGATTCAGGCTGACAGCCCCGCCGACGTCCCGCGCGTCGCCGAAGCAGTGGATCGCGAGTTTGAGGCCACGCCCTTCCAGACCAAGAGCGAATCGGAGAAAGCCTTCACGCTCAGCTTCTTGGCATTCCTCGGAAACTTGAAGCTGTTCATCATGGCCATTTTTGGCGCGGTCACATTCACCATCCTGTTGGTCTCAGGCAATACCATTTCCATGTCCGTTCGCGAGCGCATTCGTGAAGTGGGCATCTTGAAAACGCTCGGATTCACTCCGGGCGCAATTTTAGGGATCGTTCTCGGCGAATCGGCCGTAATCTCTATCATCGGAGGCGCCATCGGCTGTTTGTTCGCGGCCGGGATGTGCTCCATGATCGCCCATAGTCCGGGCAGCATGTTCATGCCCGCGTTGAAGACTCTCGGGATAACGCCGCTGGTCGGATTGCTGAGTTTGGGAGTGGCGCTGGCGATCGGCGTTTTGAGTTCTTTTGTCCCGGCCTGGAACGCTTCCCGCACCAGCATCCTCGAGGCTTTGCGATTTAGCGGTTGACCATTTAGCGTTGAATCATGGCCATTCCTGTTTCGTACAACTTGCGCAACCTGGTGGTTCGAAAGACCACTACTGTAATCACCGCTCTCGGGATTGCGTTAACAGTCGCCGTGCTCCTGGCAGTTCTTGCGCTCGTGAACGGACTGCGTACAGCATTTCAATCTTCAGGAGACCCTCTGCAGATTCTGGTAATGCGCAAAGGCGCCACTGCCGAGCTGAGCAGCGCGGTCACGCGCGAGGTTTTTCAGGATTTGAAATCCATGGCTGGTATCGCGCGCGAAGGCGACGAACCCAGGGCGTCGCTCGAAATGGTCACGGTGATCAATTTGCCCAGTGTCGACAGCCCCACGGGAATGAATGTGACGCTTCGAGGGATTTTGCCGGTCGGTGTCAAGATGCGTGACGACCTGAAGCTCCAGGACGGCCGCTGGTTTCAAGCGGGACAGCGTGAAGTGGTAGTGGGAAAGTCCATCGCCAAGCGCTATCCGGGCGCGCATATGGGAAACAAGCTTCGTTTTGGCCGCGGTGAATGGGAAGTGGTGGGAGTGATGGATGGCGGCCAATCCGCCGTCAATAGCGAGATCTTCGGCGATCTGAATCAGATCAGCTCCGATTTCAACCGCGCCGATGGCCTCAGCTCTGTCCTGCTGCGCGCCACCGACGCCGCCACCGTTCCGGCCTTGATCAATTCGCTCAATGACGACCGGCGCCTAGGCGTACTGGCGCAGACCGAAAAGTCCTACTACGAGGCCCAGACCAACTCCGGCGCGCTGCTGCAATATCTGGGCGTGTTCATCTCCATCATCATGGCGGTGGGCAGCAGTTTCGCCGCTATGAACACCATGTACGCGGCGGTAGCGCGTCGAGCCACCGAGATCGGCACACTGCGCGTGCTGGGCTTTTCGAAAAACAGCATCATGCTGAGCTTTCTTATGGAATCGCTGCTGCTTTCGGGCCTGGGTGGTCTGGTAGGTTGCCTGCTGGTGCTGCCGCTCAATAACATCACCACAGGAATCGGCAGCTTTGTTACGTTCAGCGAGATCGCCTTCAACTTCCGGGTCAGTCCCGAAATCATGGTGATTGGCGTTACTTTTGCGCTTGTAATGGGAGCCGTCGGAGGACTCTTTCCGGCGCGCATGGCCGCGAGAAAGGAGATCCTGGTGGCGTTACGGGAGATTTGATAGCCATGCCAACGGAACTCAAAAACCTCCAGATTGACCGGGGAAAACGTAGGACGCACGAACCTTCGCCCTGGGCCGTGCGGTGGATCGTCGCCGGTGTAGCTATTTTCGTGTTGCTGGGCGCGGCCCGCTTCATTTATGCCAAGCTGACCGAGGCCATGGGAGTTGACATTGTCCGCGTTCACGCGGCCGCTCCGCTTACAACCAGCGGAGGCACCGTCATCCTGAACGCCACCGGCTACATCGTGGCCGCCCACAAAATCGAGTTGGCCGCCAAAGTGGTCGGTAAGGTGTCCTGGATCGGAGTCGACAAGGGCTATAAGGTGAAAGCCGGCGATGTGCTGGTACGTCTGGAAGACGACGAATACCGCGCCCACGTGCTGGAATCCAAGGGCAACCTCGAAATGCTGAAGGCCAAGCTTGCGGAAGCCGAACATGGTTCGCGTCCCGAAGAAATCGCCAAAGCCAAAGCGGATCTGGAACAAGCCAAGGCCGATCAGGAAAATGCCCGCGTCACGCTCGAACGCACGCGTGACCTGGTGCATCAAAAAGTGCTTTCCACGCAAGCCTTGGATGACGCTCAGGCTCGCTACGACGGCGCGGTTGCCAAGGTAGGCTCCTTCGACCGGGCCTTTGAACTGGTCCGCCTAGGGCCGCGCCACGAACAGATCGATGCTCTCCGCGCGCAGGTGGAGCAGGCCCAGGGCACGCTCGACTATTCTCAGGTGCAACTGGAAAATACCGTGATCCGCGCCCCTATCGACGGCACCATCCTCGAGCGCAACGTCGAAAAGGGCGAGTTTGTCACCACCGGATTCGTGGGCGACAAGGGCGCCAAGGGCTATGTCGTTTCCATGGCTAACCTGCGCGAACTGGATGTGGAACTCGATATCAACCAGAACGATTTCGGCAAACTCAACTCCACCCAGCCCGGCATCGTCACCACGGATGCATATCCCGATCGCAAGTACGAAGGAGTGATTCGCGAGATCTCACCCGAAGCGAACCGCCAGAAGGCCACCGTACAGGTGAAGGTGAAGGTGGTCAATCCGGACGATTACCTGCGGCCCGAGATGAACGCGAGCGTCGCGTTTTATTCCACCGAAAAGGCCGGAAGCCACGTGGAAGCGAAGCCGATTGTCATCGTACCTGCTTCCACCCTGAGAGATAATGGCGTATTCGTGGTTGTGAACGGAAAGGCTGTTCGAAGAGCCGTGAAGGTTGGTGGAACCACTTCGCAAGGAGTCCAAATCGCCGATGGTCTAATCGGCGGGGAAGACATCATCGCGAATCCCCCCGCGGATTTGAAGGACGGGCAGCGGGTTCGCCCCAAAACTTAAAATGGCTGAGACCGTAATCCAAACCAAGCAACTGCAGAAGGAATTCATTCGCGACGAATTTCATGTCGTTGCGCTCAAGGACGTGGACATTACCATCTCCCGCGGCGAGTTTGTCGCGCTGATGGGACCGTCCGGTTCGGGCAAATCCACTTTGCTTCACCTAATCGCGGCTATGGACCGTCCTTCCGGCGGCGAGATTCTGGTGCTCGGTGAAAACTTGCGAACCCTGAGCGATCGGGCCATCGCCCATTGGCGCAACGCCCACATCGGCTTCGTGTTCCAATCCTTCAACCTGATTCCAGTGCTCAGCGCCGTCGAAAATGTCGAACTCCCGCTCAAGCTCACCAACCTCAAAAAGAAAGAGCGCATGGAGCACGCCGAGACAGCGCTGAATCTGGTGGGATTAGGCGACCGCATGCATCACCTGCCGCGCCAGCTCTCCGGCGGCCAGGAGCAGCGTGTCGCCATCGCGCGCGCCATCGTAACCGATCCCGACCTGATTCTCGCCGACGAGCCAACAGGCAACCTGGACGCCACCTCCGCGCAGGACGTCCTCACCTTGCTCTCGCGCCTGAATAAGGAATTCGGCAAAACCATTGTGATGGTCACGCACGACCCGCACGCCGCCCACTTCGCCACCAAATCCCGCCACCTGGAAAAAGGCGAGCTGCTGCCCGAAGGCCAAGTCCCGGTGGATTGGACGGTTCCGGCCAAAGCTTAAGCGTGGCTTTTCAGTATCCGTGTCCATCCGTGTTTATCCGTGGCCAAGACTTGCGCTAGCCTTCACATCCATCTCCACTTTATCCTCCACCTTCAACAGAAAATTACTCGGACTCTTCATTCCCCACTGCACATACGGAATCGTAAAGTGCGTCGACGCCGTGTACTGACCGCCCTCCGCCACAACCTTAAAATGCAACGTCAACTCATGATCCGCCCCGTGAATCCGGATTGTTCCATGCGCATCCACCTCCGATGCCCCCTGCGCCGCCGGGCGACCATCCACATGGTTCGGCGTAAAAACCGCTTCCGGATATTTCTGACTCTCAAGGATTTCCATCTGCATCCGCTTATCGCGCATCCCACTTCCGCTAGCCCCGCTAGGAACATCAATGACGATCTCACCCGACGCCTTTCCGGTTTCGGGATCGAATCGAATGCTGCCGCGCTTCAGCTTGAACGCCCCATGCACCGTATGCAATGTATCGGAAACCGTGAATGCGATCTCAGTTTTCGCTGGATTGAGTTCCAGGACCGTATCAGCGCCAACCAGCGCTCCGGCGCAAGCCAGCCCTAGAATAAATTTCTTCACGACGCCGTCAGAATCTGCCGCCCCAGCGGCAGCATTCCATGCATCAGAAAATCAACCGGCGAGATCGATCCCACGTGCATGGCCAGCATATTGGCGAAGATCTCAGGCTCGGATGCAAGCGCGCGCAGCACCCGCCTGCGCAGCACCGGAAAGCGGTCGAGCGAAAGCATCAGGTTCGCCATAAAATTGGGACGCCGCGCCAAACGCCGATGCTCGGCCTGATAGCTTCGAAGGTCATCCGCGGCCAGTGCATCGGCCAGCGCAATGGCCTGATGAAACGATAGCGACAAGCCCTCACCAGTGATCGCATCCACCGATCCGGAGGCGTCGCCGATCAGTACGGTGCGGCCTCGAAAGACCCGCCGTAAACTGCGGGATGCGGTAATCGCGCCCCGTTCCGTGGTGGAAGGAGACGCGCCATCCAGCCTCCGGCTCAAATCAGGAAATTGTGGCAGCGCACGCTCCAGCCGCAGGTGGGCGTCGCGCGTTATCAAAACTACGCAGACTTCCGACCGGTTTACCGGCGTTACGTACATCTGTGAGCCGGAGCCCCAATAGATCTCCATATAATCGGTCCACGGCGATATGCGGTAGTGCCGGCGAAATCCAAAGCGGAACGATTCGTGACGTGCGCCGTTCAATCCGGCCCAGCGCCGAACTCTTGAATTCTGGCCATCGGCGCCAATCACCCAACGGCACCGGATGCTGTCGCTGTCCAGCGCAACACCCTCAGCGGTGAGCCCAACTACGCGCTTCCCCCACAGAAGCGCCACTCCGGTTTCCTCCGCCCGATCGATCATCGCCTGATGCAGGCGCGGACGGCGCATCGCAATGCCAGATCCGCTAGGAAAATTCGCCTCCACCGACGCGTCCTCGCCCAGAAAACGGATGCCGCGGAATGCGAACGATTCATCTGTATCGAACCGGATACCGAGCCGGCGCACCGCGCCGAATGAATCCGGCATCAAGCCCTCGCCGCAAGCCTTGTCGATGGGTGGGTGTCCTCCATCCGCCACCGTTACGGTGAAGCCTTTGAGACGCGCTGCAATCGCAGCCGCGAGCCCCGCCGGTCCGCCGCCAACCACCATCACATCCGTCTTGTCCGGCACTCCCTTCAAACTACCACCTCAATAGAACCAATTCGGAACAAAATCCGGGGCCCATGGCCGCCAAAATACTGTACGTTCCGACCGCGGGGCGACGCTTCATCATCACTTCTTCCAACACTAGCAGCACCGATGCCGACGACAGATTGCCGGTCCGGCGCAGGCAATCCCAGGATGCGGCCAGCGCGTTCTCCTCCAGGTCGAGCGCCGTGGCCGTTGCTTCCAGCACCCGCGGACCGCCGGTGTGCAGTATCCAGCTCCCGATGTCGGAACGCGAGAGACCTTCGTCTTCCAAAAACGCGTCCACGTCGGACGCCAGATGATCATGCACCACTTCCGGCACTTCGCGCGACAGCACAATCCGAAAACCCTTCTCTGAAATGTCCCATCCCATCACGTGTTCGGAATTCGGATAGAACACCGATCGCGTGGCCAATATTTCAGGGCCATCCGATTCACGCTCTGCTCCCGCCACCAGCACCGCACCCGCGCCATCGCCAAAAAGTCCGGAGGAAATCAGATTGGCAACTGACAGATCCTCCAGTTGCAGCGTGAGCGAGCAGAGCTCCACCGCGAGCACAGCCGCCACCTGCTTGGGATACGCCAGAACGTAATCAGCCGCGCGCGAGATGCCCGCCGCGCCGGCCACGCATCCCAGTCCAAAAATGGGAACGCGCTTGATGTTCACCGGCAGGTTCATTTTGTTGATCAGCCGGGCGTCGATGGATGGGCTCGAAATGCCCGTAATGGAAACGAAGAAGATCGCGCCCAGGTCCGACGGCGCAAAGCCCGATCGCGTCAATGCCCCGCACAGCGCCTTCTCGCCGAGTTCCGTCGCCACGTCAATCCAATGATTGTTGGCTTTGCCCCAGCTCTTCAGCTCATAATATTCCTCAATCGGAAGCGCCAAATGCCGCGTGTTCACTCCGACGCGAGCCTGCAGCCGTTGCATGAATACGGGGTTATCCACCTTCGGTCCCCAGTGCCGTTGCAGTGCTGACAATAGAACCCCTTGATCGTATTGATGCTTGGGAAGCGCGCTTTGGACGCCTGCGATGGTCATTTGAGTATTTTACTGAAGTCGAACCAGCTCCTCGGAATAAAGCCGGTTATGGGGGAACTCAGTGGCCAGTTTGCCGAGGATTTCTCGAGCCTGTGTCTTATCCTTGTTGCGCAGCGCCGCCACCGCCAGCAGCAGCCTCGCGTAAGGAGAAAGGTAGTGACCTTTCTCGGCGGTCAGGCGCAAATTTTGGATGCCGCGGTCGCGGTCCGTTTCGGCGCCGTTCATCTGCAGAAACCAACGTATAGGAGCGGGCTTGAGGCTGAGCATGTAGTTTTCAACACCCACTGCCAAATACGCGTCGTAATAGGCTGGCTCAATCGCGAGCAGCTGTTCGGCGGTAGCCCGGCTGGTCTTCAGAACCTTCAGGGAGTCCAGATAATGCCGGTCTATCAGCGCATCGAAATCCGCGCGCAGCCCCAGAGCCATGATCTTGACGAACAAGGCATCCGTATCGCGCGGAGACTTCGCCAGAGTAGCATCGGAAAGTTGTAGGGTTTTCGCGAGCTCGGCATCGAACGCCTTGCGGACGGCCGGATCGGCGGTCACCTTCGGCCTGTGGCGGAATATGCTGTCCTCCACGAAGAACTCCGAGTGCAGGATATTCAACCGGTCGAATTCCGCAAACAGGTATGCTGCCGCGTTGGACACCGCACCCATCGGATCCTTGGGGTGGTCCCGTTCCCATGCGCCAAAAGTATTGTGCGCTTCACCGAAGTCCAGGTTGTACATCTGCCTGTAGCCCGATTCGACTATCGGAATCGACGTCACCGAACCAGCCAAGCACGGTAGCGCAGCCAGCAATAGCGCCACTCCCGCCCACCACGCGCGCGTAACCGAACCGCGACCGTAAGGGACTCGGTGCCTTGAAAAAGTTGAAAACAGCTTCATGCCTCAAACATCCATCACCCGCCGCGCCAATCCCAAAGCTTCCGTCCAAAAGGCGCTGGACGAGTGCATCAACTCCACCACATCCCGCAGAGCGTTCGCGAATCCGTCGATCTCGCGCTCTTCCACCACCAACGGCGGCGCTGCCTTCAGCACCATGAAGTTGTTTCCGCAGATCTGAGTCAGAAAGCCGTGATCGCGGAAAAGCCGCATCACAATAACCTGTCCAAACATTCCCGGATGAATCTTCATGAAAGCTTCAAAAGGAACACGCAATATTAACTTCCGCGGCGCGGTAAACTCAATCCCATTCAGCAGCCCCGTGCCTCGAACTTCTTTCACCATCTCATATCCGGATAATGTATGGCGCAGACGATCGCGCAGATAATCTCCCATCCTCGCCGCACGCTCGCCCAGATGTTCTTGTTCCAGTACACGTAAAGTTGCAAGCCCCGCGCGCATGGCAAGAGCATTTTCACTGAATGTCGATGTGTGTACAATGGCCCGCTTCAGCGACCCGTATACCGAATCATAAATATCGTCCGACATCAGAACCGCGCCGCAAGGGATCAGCCCGCCGCTCAGCGCCTTCGCCAGCACCACCATATCGGGATCCGTGTGGAAATGCTGCGAAGCCAAAAACGGTCCCGTTCGATACATGCCCGTTTGCACTTCATCCAGCACAAAAAGGCTCCCGTACCGCCGGCACAACGCCTGTGCGCCCTCAAGATATCCGGCTGGCGGCAAGCGAATACCGGCCTCCGCTTGCACAGGTTCCAGAATGAAAGCCGCGAACTGCCGCGTAGCCAGTTTCTGCTCCAGCGCACCGAGGTCGCCAAACGGTACTTCCTCAGTCCCAGCCAGCATGGGGCCAAATCCATCGCGCCAGAACGGATCGCCCATCAACGAAAGCGCGCCGCAGGTGAGTCCGTGGAACGCTCCACTCGCGTAGATCAGACCATTGCGGCCAGTCCGTGCCCGAGAGAATTTGATGGCGGCTTCCACGCCCTCGCTGCCGGAACTGCAGAAGAATGTTTTCTTCAGACGCCCGCCCGCGCGCGAGCACAGATCCCCGGCCAATTCGCCAGCCAGTTCGGGCACGTGGCTCTGTAGCATCGCCGGACCGTTCCGGTCCAATTCTTCTTTTAGCGCCTCGATGACGCCGGGATGATTGTGCCCCACGTTGTGGACGCAATAGCCCGACAGGAAATCGACAATCCGCCGGCCATCTTCGGTATAAAGCTCCGTGCCCAAACAACGTGTGTAACGCACGTTCAGCTGCAGTACGTTCAGCAGTCGTACCCACTGCGGATTCACGCGCTCCTGATAGAGCGTTTCGGTTGTAGGAGCGGCTGTCAAAGGCAAGCTCTGGATCCCTCCACGGCGAGGGCACGTTTCCATTCCGTGTCGTTTACAAGACGTTGGCTGGGGCCTATCGGTTTCCCTGGCATTACGTAGCCCTTTGTGACCAGTTCACCCACCACGAAAACGTAAGATATCCCAGCGGGAACACCAATGACCCTAATAACCATGGTTCGCGCGCTTCCGGGGGTAACACCAGAATCAGCACCAGCAGCCCTCCCCAGACGGCCGCCAGAACGCACGCTAATCGGTTCCAGAAGCCCGGCTGCGTTGGATAAAAATATCGGAGCGGCACAAAAGTAAGCAGCGCGAGCGTTACGAGAATCCCCCCGCTCAGCCATGCCTCCAACTTCAAAAAGTATAGATAAAAAGCCACGACATTCCAATAGGAAGGAAATCCCAGAAAGTAACCGTCTTGGGTCTTGGCGTCCGCCTGCGAAAACCCGTAGGCGCTGGCCACTAGAGGCAACAGCAGCCACCACGACTGCGCGCCCATCAGCACGCCAGCTCGCCAGATCAAAAACAGCGGCAGGCAAGTGTAATTTAAAAAGTCGATCAGATCGTCCAGGCGCCTCCCGTCGAATCCAGGCAACACCTCGCGAACGCGCGCGTACCGCGCCAGTGGACCATCCAGCGCATCGATCGCCGTCGCCACAATCATCAACTCGAATGCCCGCGTAAACGCAACATCGCCGCCTTCCACGATCAGCACGGCGATGCCCGCCGCAGCCACCAACCCCAGCGCCGTGAAGGCATGCACTGCCCACGCCGCCAGGATTCTCGTCATGCGGTTTTTCGCGCGTCCGCCGCCAGCGTTTCCTCGTCCGCCAGATTCGCTAACAGCCGCGCGGGTTTCCAATGCGCCGTCCAGCGCGACACCAGCGGCAACACCACGAATCCAACTGCGGCCGCCAGCGTCTTGAACGGAAATAATACCGCGCCTGTAGCTGGATCGTACCAATCCTGCGGCCGCCCTGGGAGAAACGCCGCGAAGATCTCTGGATAGTGTATGAATGGCTTCAGCCCGAGCAGCGGTTCTCCGCCTCCCAATCGCAGCCCGAGCGAAAGAAAGAACGCCACCATCGACCCGATGCGGTTCGATTTGGAATCAAAGATCGCGTACACCAGTTGCGGAAACAGCAGCACGAACACCAGGTCGCTGGTGAAGAACCACAACGCCTGCACGCTTTGGACGCGCAACGCCATCAACAAGGCGCCTGAGGCGAACAATACCACCGACCACCGGATCACCACCTTCATCTGCCGCATCGATAAATTCGGCAATAGCAGCCGCTTGCAGCAATTCCAACTGAACATCGATGCCGCGGACAAAATCGACGCGCTAAAGCTGGACGTAACAGCTCCCACAATCGATCCCAGGCCAAGTAGCGCCACCCACGCCGGAGTCGCCTCCCGCAGCATCAGCGGCAATGTTTCCGAGGGATGCTCCCGCAGCCGCGCAGCTAACTCCGTTGGCCACGGATACCCGAGCGCTGCCATGCCGATCAATAACGGCGGCACCACGAACCCAATCGTCAGCAGTCCCGACAGGATCGACATGGATTGCGCCTGCTTCGGCGATTTGCACGAGAGCACGCGCTGAAAATAACAGTTCCACGGAATCCCGCCCATCACCAGCATCATGCTGACGTCCCACCACCCCACCGTCCCAGGCCATCCCCACGCCGCGTGATGTGGAATCAGCCCCGCTCCCTGCGCCGAGTGCGCGGTATAGTTCGCAAGTCCCGCATGAAATCCGCCCACTGATCCAAGTACAAACGGAAGCGCCGCGATCAATCCCAGAGCCACTAAGCCTAGTTGCACCAGATCCGTATACGCCACTGACCAAAGCCCACCCGCCATCGTGTAAGCGGTCACCACGAGCGCCGACAACAGAATCGCCAGCACCAATTTAACGCCCAACAACGCCGCGAAGCTCGACCCAAGAGCCGTCAACAATTCCGCGCCCCAAAAAACTTCCGCCAGCACCGCCGGTGTAAACAGCACCAGCGCCCAATGCTTCCCGTAGCGCGATTCGAACGGATCAATCAGCGTGGTGAATCCCAGCCGCCGCATGGGCCGTGCAAAAATCAGCCCGCCCAGAATCAAGCTGCATCCGAAACATAAGCCGCCCTGGATGCCCAGCGCGAAACTGGACTTATACGCGCCTTCCGCGGTGCCCAGCAGATAACCGCCGTCCACCCACGTAGCGGTCATGGTGAGCAGCGCCAGCACCAGCGGCATCCGTCGCCCGGCTACCAGCAAGTCCTGATGCGTTCCGCCGCGAACCTTGCGCGCGGCGATGCTTCCAATCAACAGGAAGACGGCCAGCATGACGAGGATGACGGCAGGTCCTAGCAACGGCTTCTAGTGTAACGTGACCCTCAACCCGCCGTCGTCAGCTCCTCACCCACCTGCACATCCGGAATCTCAATCCCCGTCCGCGTCCCCTCGCCCGGCTTGCTGTCAATCCACATGCGGTAGTCCTGCCCGAACAGCACCTTCAGCCGCTCGTTCACATTACTCACTCCGATGCCCTGCTCGAACANNTGAGCTCCGCACCCGGATCATCCCTCCCTCTACTTTGCTGCTCAATCCGTGCCGGATGCTGTTCTCGATAATCGGCTGCAGCATCATGCTGGGCACCATCCGGTCCAACGTTTCCGGATCGATCTCCTTCACGAACCGCAGCTTTTCTCCGAAGCGCACCATCTCGATATTCATGTAGTTATCGATAAACGCCAGTTCCTCGCGCAGCGGCGTAAGATTGTCGGTCTTCCGCAACAGCCTCCGCAGAATGCTAGACAGCCGGTACACCACGCTGCGCGCCTGATCCGGATTGGTCCGAATCAGCGACGAAACCGAGTTTAGCGTGTTAAACAGAAAATGCGGATTAATCTGGCTGGTAAGCGCCGCCAATCTCGCTTCATTCAGCCGCAATTGCTGTGCTTCCAGCTTCTTCTCGTTGCGCGTGTTGTTCCAGATCTTCAGCGGCAGCATGACGGCGAATACCGTGCTGGCGCAGATCGCTATCCCTGCGCCGAGGCTTGTCGCGCCCCACGCGCGCGCCAGAGAAAACACCGTGCCCGGAAACGATCGCGCCACCGAATATCTCAGCAATTCAGCGAAAATGATCGTGAAAAGGCAGCCGAGCTGAAACATGACGCGGAGCTGCGATTGCCGCTGCCGCAGCCGCGCAGGATTCAACCCGAAAATGGGCGAGAACCGCCAGATGTCTTCTTTCTCAGGAGCAATGTCCCGCAGCAAACCGCCCAGCACGCCCACTCCGGCAAACAACGGCATGGACATGAACTCTCCGCGGAACATCGCGGGGAGCGAGATCAGCACGCCTGACAGCAGCCCCGTGACATATCCCCCTACCATTCCAGCCACCAGGCTCCCTTCCAGGCCGAGATCCACCGCTTCATATTTGCGGGTAAACACGCGCGTCGCAACGCCCGCGCCATAGGCCGCCGAGCAGCTCAGCGCCAGCTTCACGCGCTGCACCATCGTCCGCTCTTCGCGCATCAGCATGCGCTGGAATGCACTGAACCTGGATAGAAGGCTCGCCAGTGATGCAGCCACGGCCAGCCTCAACAGCAAGACCACCAGTTGTTGCGGTTCTAGCATTGCGCGCCTGCCGATCATTATAATGAAAGCAAAGTCCCGCAATGGTCAACAAGATAGCCGAAGCGAATTTTCCCAGCCGGTTCGGCCACTTCCGTATCTACGGATTCGAAGGCGTCTATGGCGATGAGATCCAGGAGTGCGTTGCGCTGCGCATGGGAGATATCTCATCGCGCGGCGACCCACCTCTTGTTCGCATTCACTCCGAGTGCCTCACCGGCGATGTCTTTCACAGCCTCCGTTGCGATTGCCGCTCGCAACTGGAGCTCTCGCTCAACCTGATTGCCGAAGAAGGCCGCGGCCTGCTGATCTACGAGCATCAGGAAGGGCGCGGCATTGGATTGCTCAACAAACTCCGCGCCTATGAGCTGCAGGACGGCGGCGCCGACACCGTGGAAGCGAACGAACGCCTGGGGTTTGAAGCCGACCTGCGTAATTACGAAATGCCGGCCGAGATCTTGCTCTACTTCAAGGTGAAGAGCGTGCGGCTGCTCTCCAACAACCCCGACAAAATCGCGGCCTTGGAACACGCCGGCATTCAAGTAGCCGAGCGAATCCCCTGCATCGTCGCCCCGCACGAATCCACCGCAGGTTACCTTCGAACCAAAAAACAAAAGATGGGCCACCTGCTGGATTGACGTGGCGCACGCTCTCAGCGTGCCGCGTCCACACTCGTGTGGACGCCTGGGCTAACCTAAAGCTAGGACCTGAATGAGCAGCTTGGCGCATTCTCCGGTGACATGGCAGAATTTTCTCCGCTTACCGGAGCGTCCGGAAACAGGCCAACGCTATGAGCTGCACGATGGTGAGGTAGTCGTAGTACCCCCAGTTCGACCTCTGCGGATCAAGCTTCAAAAGCGAATCGAGCAACTGCTGGAGGCGTTAGCAGCCGAGCGCGGAACGGTCACCATCGAGTTTCCCTACCGTCCAGTATTGAACCTTCAATTCTGGTTCGCGGATGTTGCCTACATCCCGAAAGCGGATTGGGACGCCCTTCCGCCCGATGAATACCCGGTCTATGCACCTCCTCTAATCGTCGAAGTGCTTTCACCCTCGAACACCCCCAGCAAAATCAATCGGCAGCGCATAGTCGCCGTGTCGGCCGGCACTGAAGAGTTCTGGGTAGTGGACCCGAATGACCATACCGTGCAGGTGACCAGCCGAAATGGCGTCCACACCTACGGACAGGGCGATGTCATCCCGCTCGCGCCATTCGAAGGCGCGATCGCGGTAGAACAAATTTTCGCCTGATTCAAGAGCGGCTCACCGCGCGCAGTGGTGAGGAGTTGGTGCGTCCAGTTTTACAAAAGCGCTTTAGACGACGCCTGGGTGACTACTTGTGCTCCACTCACCTACAAACAACGCTCTCCCAAACACAAGAATCGCCCGATGCGTCAGGAAGCCCCCGTAGGACAAGCCTCTGGCTTGTCCTAGCCGTACGCATCGTACAATAGTGTTCACCGCATGAGAATCGCCCTCGCGCAAACGAACACCACCGTCGGCGATCTCGACGGCAACGCCCAGCGCATCCGTTCCTTCGCCCGGCGCGCGGCGGAATCCGGCGCCGATGTCGTCGCTTTTCCCGAGCTCACGCTTACTGGCTACCCTCCGCGCGATCTCCTCGAAAAGCAAAACTTCCTCGATCAAACCGAGCAGCACCTCGAGCGCCTCGCCTCCGATACCGCGCATCTCAAGATCGCCATCATCTGCGGCACTGTCACCCGCACCGGATCATCTTCCGGTAATCCAATCTACAACTCCGCCGCTGTTCTGGAACGTGGAAAAATCGTTTTTCGGCAGAACAAAATGCTGCTGCCGAGCTACGACGTCTTCGATGAGACCCGCTATTTCGAACCGGCTCCGAAACAGTTTCCGCTAACACTCTGCGGCGCCCCTACCGCACTCACCATCTGTGAGGACGCCTGGAACGACAAGCAGTTTTGGGAACGCCGCCTCTACAGCCGCGATCCGGTGGAAGAGCTGGCTCAAACCGGAGCACGCGCGCTCATCAGTATCAACGCCTCCCCCTATCACATGGGCAAGCGCGCATTGCGCCGTGAGATTTTCACTGCCACCGCCCGTCGTTTCAACATTCCCATCGTGTACGTCAACCAGGCCGGCGGTAATGACCAACTGGTATTCGATGGCAGTAGCTTCGCCATGAACGCTCAAGGCGAGGTCATTGCTTCGGCGGCTTCGTTCGAGGAAGATCTCGTCCTGGTCGACACCGAGACCCTCACTGGCGATCATCACGAGAATTATCCCGACGAGTGCGAAGCGGCCTACCAGGCGTTAGTCACCGGCACGCGCGATTACATTCACAAATGCGGTTTCCAACGCGTCATCATCGGGCTCAGCGGCGGAATCGATTCTTCACTCACCGCGGCCATCGCCGTCGATGCGGTCGGCAAAGCGAATGTCACCGGGGTCGGCATGCCCGGCCCTTATTCCTCCGAACACAGCGTCTTGGACGCTCGCGACCTCGCCCGTAACCTCGGCATCCGGTTTGAAATCATCCCTATCCGCAATCAGTACGAAGCGTTTCTCGGCGTGCTCAATCCTCTCTTCGATGGCGGAACATCCGGCGTTACCGAGGAAAACTTGCAATCCCGTCTGCGCGGCGTTACTTTAATGGCCCTCTCCAACAAATGGGGCGCGTTGGTGCTCACCACTGGCAATAAGAGCGAGCTGGCAGTCGGTTATTGCACGCTCTACGGCGACATGTGCGGCGGACTCGCGGTTATTAGCGACGTACCGAAGACGCTAGTCTATTCGCTTTCGCGCGTAGCCAACCAGCGTCACAACAACGCCATTCCGGAAAACGTATTCATCAAGCCCCCGTCCGCCGAGCTGCGTCCCGATCAAAAAGACACCGATTCTCTTCCCGAATACGACGTGCTCGACCAGATTCTGCGCGCCTATGTGGAGAATAACGACGCGCCTCAACAAGTCGCCGATTCGCTCCATCTTCCCGTCGAGCTGGTCCGCGACATTGTCAACAAAGTCGACCGCAACGAATACAAGCGCCAACAGGCCGCTCCTGGCCTGAAAGTAACAACCAAGGCGTTCGGCATCGGCCGCCGCTTCCCCATCGCGCAAAGGTTCTCCGAATGAAATTCAAACATCTCGTACTTGTAAGTATCGTGATATTTCTCGCCGCAGTCCTCTCTTCCTCCCAGCCCGCGCCTCGCGAACAAGTCGGCATTCTGCCCGACGGCGGATTTCTTCTCAACAGCGGCTGGCGTGTGAAACCGGCAGGCACGCAAGTTCCGCTCGATACGCTGCCCATGTCCGCGATTCTGTCGAAGGATGGCAAGTTCCTGCTGGTGTTGAACGGCGGTTACAAACCGCCTTCCATCAGCGTGCTCGATACCAAAGACGGCCACGAGGTTGGACGCACACCCGTGTCGGATGCATGGCTCGGCCTGGCGCTCTCACCCAATGGCCGGACCGTTTGGGCAGGCGGAGGATCGCGCGCGGCGATATTTGAATTCAGCTTCGATGAGAATGGCAAGCTAAAACCCACCAATACCTTCGAGCTGGTGAAATCCGCGGATCGCACCTTTCGCGATTTTATCGGCGATGTCGCTGTCTCGCCCGACGGCCATCTGCTCTATGCCTGCGATCTCTATCACGATTCCATCCTGGTCGTGAATCCGCAGTCCGGCACGATTGTCGATCGTTTCAAAACCGGCCGCCGGCCTTACCGCATCCTATTTAATCCCGATGGCAAATCATTTTTCGTCACCAGTTGGGCCGACGGCACTATGATTCACCATCAGACGAGCGACGGATCGCAATTGCAGACGTTACGCCTGGGCGCCCATCCCACTGATATGGTCTGGCGCGATCGAGCCGCGGCATCGGAGGATGAAGGCGCCGACAACGGCTGGAAGGCGCGCATCTTCGTGTCCGCCGCCAACACCAACAATGTTTATTCCATCGCCGTTTCCAATAGCGGCGAGCTGCGCGCGTTAGAGACTATCAATATTTCCACCAGCCCTCTGCACCCTCTCGGCATGACTCCCAGCGCTCTCGCTCTCAGCGCCGATCTGAACAAGCTTTACGTGGTTTGTTCGGATGCCAACGCCGCCGCGGTGGTGGATGTTACCGACGCCCGCAGCCACGTGCTCGGCTTCATCCCCACTGGTTGGTATCCCACTGCCGCAAGAGCGCTGGCCGACGGCCGCCTGGTGGTCCTCAACGGCCGCGGCTCGCGCAGCTACCCCAACCCCAACGGACCGAATCCTACGCTTCGTCCGTCCGTTGTCCACGGCGGCGCTCCGTTGGAATATGTCGGCCGTATCCAAACCGGTTCGGCCTCCATCATTCCGCCTATCACGGACGAACAGCTCAGAGGTTATACCGCGGATGTGCAGCACAACTCGCCTTATAACGATGAACTGTTGGACAGCCAGCCCGCCGGTATTCCGCCCATCGAACACGTCCTCTACATCGTCAAAGAGAATCGCACGTACGATCAGATATTGGGCGACATCGGGAAAGGTGAGAGCGATCCGTCACTATGCTTGTTCAAGGAAAACGTCAGCCCGAATCATCACAAGCTGGCCAGAGAATTCGTGCTCTTCGACAACTTCTATGTGAATGGCGATGTCAGCGGCGATGGGCACAACTGGTCCACTTCCGCCATCGCGAATGATTATGTCGTGAAGATGTGGCCCAATAGCTACGCCGGCCGCCGTAAGCATTACGACTACGAAGGCGGTGAGCCGGCCGCCCTTCCGCCTGCCGGCTATCTTTGGACGAGCGCCGCGGCGCGCAATGTTTCCATGCGCAACTATGGCTACTGGGCCACCAACATGAAGGAGCCCGCCGCGGACGGCATACAGATTGAAAATGTGCGCGACCCCGTCCTGGCCAAAGTCACGAATATGAAATATCGCAGTTTCGACCTGGACTATCCGGACGTCAAGCGTGCCCAGACCTTCCTGGCCGACCTCGCGGAGTTCGAGAAGACTGACACTATGCCCGCCCTCATGTTCATGCGATTAGGAAACGATCATACTAGCGGAACCACGGCCGGAAAAACCGCGCCGCTTTCTTCCTTCGCCGATAACGATTACGCGCTAGGCATGCTGGTGGAGGCCCTGTCAAAGAGCAAGTTCTGGAAAAGCACCGCCATCTTCGTGCTTGAGGACGACGCGCAAAACGGGCCCGATCACATCGATTCACACCGCTCTGCGGCCTACATCATTTCACCCTACACGCATACCGGCGCCATTAACAGCACCATGTACAACACCACTTCCATGCTGCGCACCATGGAATTGATTCTGCACCTCCGCCCGATGACCCATTTCGATGCCGCAGCTCGCCCCATGTTGAACTGCTTTTCAAAGAACCCCGTGCTCACCAATTACCAAGCCGAAAAACCGCGAATTCCGCTCGACGATCGCAACCCCCAGAACTCTCCAACCGCCGCCCGTTCCGCGCGCCTGGATTTCAGCCAGGAGGATTTGAACGACGACGACGAAATGAACGACATCCTGTGGCTAGCCATCCGCCACACCGATCCTCCACCGCCCGTCCGCAGCCTCTTCGGGCGATGATGATGCCGCGTGCCGCCTGCCTCCTGCCGCCTGCGCCATGATCCATCTTTGCTTCGTCTGGCACATGCACCAGCCGTTCTACAAGGACCTGCGGACCGGCGAATACCAGCTGCCGTGGACGCGACTTCACGCCCTCAAGGATTACTACGGCATGGTCAAAGTGCTGGAAGAATTCCCCAAAGTCCACCAGACTTTCAACCTGGTTCCGTCCATGCTGGTTCAAATCCAGGAATACGCGGAAGGAAAGGCAGCCGACCCGTTTCTTGCTTGCGCCATCAAGGCGGCGGAGGATTTAAGCGAAGCTGAACAAAAATTCGTGCTTCGATACTTCTTTCAGGCCAATCCCGGCCGCATGATCTACCGCTATCCGCGCTACGGCCAGCTCTTTGATGCTTCGAAAAAACCCGGCAATCGTTTCAGCTCCCAAGATCTGCGCGACTTGCAAGTGCTCTCACAGCTCGCATGGTTCGACGAGGAATTTCTGGCTCACGACGCGGAAGTGAAAGCGCTTGTGGCCAAGCAGCGGAATTACTCGCTCGAGGATCAAGCCGTGATGGCGCGCAAGCAGCGCGAAATCATCGCAGCCGTGATTCCGAACTATAAAGAATTCGCCGCCCGCGGCCAAATCGAGATCTCGACCACGCCTTTCTATCATCCGATCCTTCCGTTGATTTGCGATTCCAACATCGCCGCTGTTTCGCATCCCGGCGTCCCGCTGCCCAGCCGTTTCTCTTATCCCCAGGACGCACGTTGGCAGCTCCAGAATGCGCGCGATTTCATGCAGCGGGAGTTCGGCCGCGCTCCCGTCGGATTGTGGCCGTCGGAGGGTTCGGTTTCTGACGAAGCCCTCTCCATCGCGGCCGAAATAGGTTTCCAATGGGCTGCGAGCGACAACGGAGTGCTCGCCAGAACCTTAAATCAATCGGCCGGTCCTGATGTTACCTATCGCTCGTACATGTGGCGGCAGAACGATCGTCAAATCCGAATGATTTTTCGCGACCACTTCCTGAGCGACCTGATTGGGTTCGATTACTCGAACATCGACGCGGAAATTGCAGCCGCGCAGTTTCTTGACCGCATTCGCGTCAATACGCAACTTCTGTCAGGCTCGGGCGACGTGCTGGTTCCCATCATTCTTGATGGCGAAAACGCGTGGGAATACTACGATCAAAACGGCCGCCCGTTCCTACGTGAGTTGTACCGGCGAATCAGCGAGTCGTCCGATATGGCCGCTCTCACCGTGAGTGAAGCTCTCGAGCGCGATCAGCCTCGTCCACTCGATCACATCTTCCCCGGCTCCTGGATCAACGCCAATTTCGACGTGTGGATCTGTGCGGGGGAAGATAACCAGGCGTGGGAGTATCTGCTGCGCGCACGTCAGAAGTACGATGAAGTGGCGCCCACCGTAGACGAAGCCGCCCGGCAGCTTGCGCATGAAGAGCTCATGATCGCCGAAGGCAGCGATTGGTGGTGGTGGTACGGCCCCGAGCATCAATCCGAGAACCGGCCCGAGTTCGACGAACTGTATCGCGAACATCTGACGAATGTCTATCGGGCGCTGAACCAGACGCCGCCCGAAGAGTTATCGCACCCGATTCTGATCGAGCAGCCGAGCGATCCTAATCTGCCGCCCAGCAATTCGATTCGCCCCGTCATCGACGGCGAAGTGACATCGTATTTCGAATGGATGGGCGCGGGACGTTATCGCATCGATAACCGTCCAGGCGCCATGCACGGACAGCGATCGCTGGCCCGAGACCTTTACTACGGAGGCGATAACAGCAATTTCTACGTGCGGCTTGATTTCGAAAACAGCGCCGAATTTTCGAAAATCGAGCTGCGAACTCAAACCGCGGTCATCTCGCTGCTCGACACGCCGGAAGTGGAGTCTGCCCATCGAAAGATCCTGGAAATCCGAATCCCGCTTCACCTGCTCGGCATATCCAAAGATCAGCCCCTGCAATTCCAACTGGCGCTATTCAACCACGACGTCCCGCTGGAACTAATTCCAGCAGACGGCTGGATCAAGTTTAATCCCACCTGACCTGCCGCCTGCCTCCTGCAGCCTGGAATCAGCCCTTCCGGCTGGAATACTTGTTAATTACATTAATCAGCCGCGTAGCTGAATCGGGAATGGGAGTGTCGCCAAGCACGATATCGCGGTTTGAAATCGGTTTGCTGTACAACTCTTTGTTCCAGTCTTCATCGGGCCGAAGCGTGGCGCCTTGCAGTGACACTCCTGCGAAAATTCCGCGTGATCGCGAGTAAGTCAGGATCTCGGCGTGCATCTGGGCATCGGTTTCAGCAGAAGAATCGCGGCCCACTGGCCCAAGCGCGGCGTTCGCATCCGCGCCTATCGTAAATTTGCTCTGAAGAAGTTTTTTCACGCCGCCCTGGTTCATCACCAGGAACACCACGTCGGTCTCGGAACCGCCGATCTGAAATCCCACGCTGCCGCCTTCCACGCGAACAGCGGCCGGCGCCGACCAACCCCCGCCGGCCCTGCGGCAGAGCATGAATCCCTTGCCATACTTGGCGCCCACAATGAAAGCGGCCTTCTTTACTCCGGGCACCACTACCAGGCATTCGGCCTTGCGGAGCAAGTCCTGCGGAATTCCTTTATCCGGCGCGGACATGATTTCGGTCATCGTGTCGGCTGCCGCATCCAACCTCTCGCGAGCGTCAGGGGCGCCGAACAGCAAACCGGCACTCAATCCGAAAAGCGCAAGCTGGGATATTTTCATTTTGTTTCCTCCTCCCGCTGATTGTAGCGCAGGTGCGTGCCGCGGCCTGCCTGCGCTATAGTTCCGGAGGGAGCACGCGAGTGGTTGAATGGAGCTTCGCTCAAAACGAGCCGTCCGAAGAGCTGTGCATGCTGCATCATTTCGCCATGAAGAAGCACCAGCCGAGCGGCGACGTCGAGTTCCTGATCACCGTGCGGGAATACGTTTCGCCACCCGATCCGGCGCTCAAGTTCTTCGCGCAGGCAGACAAACAGACCAACCAAAATACCGCGCCCTTTACACCATTTGGGTGGGGACCATCGCTGGTGCAGGCGCTCACGGAGTGCGTTAAGGCGATTCACCGTTTTCCGTACGAACCAGCCGTGTGACTTCCGCCGCGATTTTTCCGCTCGCCAGCCGCACTTGGATTTCCGAGCCCAGCGGCGCCTCAGCGGGTTCTTTCACAATGCGTCCGGTGTCATTCGTCACAATGGCATAACCGCGGTCCAGGATTTTGAGCGGGCTCAATTGCGTTAGGTGCGCCTGCAACGGATCCAAGCGACCATGCGCGCGCGTCACGCGGAGCCGAATGAGCTGCAGCGCGGCCAGGTCCGCATTCTCCAGCCGGCGGCGTGCCGCGGCGAACCTCAGGCGCAGATCCAGGCTGCGGAGACGGGCGGTCAATTCCTCCAAACGCTTGCGCCCGGCCGACGCACGGCTGCTGATGCGGTCACGCAGGCGAAACTCCAATTCGTCCACGCGCTGCGCTAGCCGCCCGATGTTTCGATGCAAGACGGCCGAGGCCCGCTCCACGCCCTGCTGGTGCAATCGCCGAGCCGCCATCGCCAGACGGTATCGGATGGACTGCAGGAGCTTATGTTCCGCCAAGCCGATCTGCTCGATGAGCTGTTCCTGCGTGCAAATCACCAACTCCGCGGCAGCCGAGGGCGTGGGCGCGCGCAGATCCGCCACAAAATCGGCGATGGTGTAATCCGTTTCGTGACCAACTGCTGAGATCACGGGCACGCTACAGGCCGCGATCGCTCGCGCCACCGCCTCCTCATTGAAGGTCCACAAATCTTCAAGCGATCCGCCACCGCGCGCGACGATCACCACGTCCGGCCACTTCGATCCGCTGAAGTATTCGATGCCGCGCACCACTGCTTCGATGGATCCTTCGCCCTGCACCAGCGCTGGATAAAGCCGGATGTGCACGCCGGGGAATCGGCGCGAAAGAATCTGCGTCATGTCCCCGATCACCGCGCCGGTGGGTGAAGTTACGATTCCGATTCTGGCCGGAAGCCGCGGGATCGCCCGCTTGCGCGCCACTTCAAACAGACCCTCGGCCGCCAGTTTCTTCTTGAGCTGCTCAAACGCGAACTGCAGTGCTCCGTGACCCTGCGGCTCCAGCGCTTCCACCAGAAGCTGGTATTCGCCGCGCGCTTCGTAAACATCGATGCGCCCGCGCGCCAGCACCGCGATGCCATCCTGAGGCTTGAACTTCAGATAGCGCAGCGAGGTCCGGAAGCACACGCAACGCACCTGCGCCTCCTGGTCCTTCAACGTGAAATAACAGTGGCCGCTAGCCGCCATCTTCGAACCCGATATCTCGCCCGCCACCCAGACGTCGTCGAACTCCGAGCCCAGCAGATCGCGAATGCGCGCACTGAGTTCCGAGACAGTGAAGGTCTTACGTACAGGACCCCACGCCAGCGCCATCTGCTCCATGTTTAGAGCGTAGCGCACGTGTGTTCCAATAAATCCTGATGACCAAAAACTACACAGATCTAACCGGCCGCGTAGCAGTGGTGATTGGCGGAACTTCCGGTCTCGGCCGCGCCATTGCGCTGGGCTTGGCTGAAGCGGGAGCGGCGGTGGTGGCATCCGGCCGCCGTCAGGAATTGGTGGACGAAATGGCTGCGGCCATCGAACAGTTAGGCCGTGAATCGCTGAACTATAGCGTCAACGTGTCCGATCGCGCGTCTATTGACACGCTCCGCGATGCGGTGCTGGGCCGTTTCGGAAGAGTGGACGTGCTGGTGAACGCGGCTGGCCGGACCAAGAGAACACCCACCAAGGATCTTCCTGAACAGGAATGGGAAGACATCCTGGATACGAACCTGACGGGCATTCTGAGAACCTGCCAGTCGTTTTACCAGCCGCTGGTCACGAGCGGCCGCGGGCGCATCATAAACATTGCTTCGCTGAGTTCGTTCGTAGGTTTATACGAGGTTACAGCCTATTGCGCGTCTAAGGCCGGCGTGCTTTCGCTCACGCGCAGCCTGGCTGTAGAGTGGGCGAAAGTAGGGATCAATGTGAACGCGATTGCGCCGGGAGTATTTCGCACCGACCTGAATTCCGCTTTGCTGGACGGCACAGAGCGCGGCCGCGAGTTCCTGATGCGCACTCCCATGCAGCGTTTCGGAAAACCGGAAGAGCTGATCGGCGCCGCGGTGCTGCTAGCTTCCGACGCGGCCAGCTACATCACCGGCCAATCCATCGCGGTGGACGGCGGGTTCCTGGCTTCGGGTGTGAACACGTAACCTAGGCGAGTCAGGTTCGGAGCGAAAGCTTCAACTGCTTTTCGAGTTCCTGAAAACGCGGCTCGCTGTGCAGACCGGCGAAGGATGGATCATTGCCAAGGGCCACGATGTCCATTTCACGATTCTGAACGGCGGCCTGCAATTGATCGAGCGCTTCCTGCCGTTTTCCCATCGCCAAGAAGGTTTTAGCCACATCATAATGCGGCCAGCGCCCGTCTTTCAATAGATTTTGCTGAACTTCCAGAATGCGCTCGAACATGCCATGGGCGCCGCCGCCGGCGAAGCCTTCGCGTGCCGCGGTCCAGATGGCCTGCGCCGGCTCATTGTTCGACAATTCCGCCGCCTTCTGCAATTCGAGAAGGTAGTTGCCGGAATCGCGCTGAGTGAGATAAATGGCCGCCAGGTAGGTATGAGCTGACTGCGAAGCCGGTTCCGCAGCCTCCACCTGCCTTAACAGAGCGACTGCTTGATCCGGGTGACCTTGATAGAACAGAATGAATCCCTTATCGGCGAGAATGGCGGTGGAGGATGGGTCCAACTGGCGGGCACGCTCAATCTCGGCGAGAGATTCCGGATAACGGCCTTGCACCATTAGTGCTGTCGCATACCAATGATGGGCTTTCTCATACTCCGGATTCAGCTCGATGGCGCGCCGGAACTCCCGTTCTCCATTTCTGGTATCGAGCGCGCCGTAGAAGAGCGCGAAGGCCAGGGAGCTGTGGGCCTCGGCTGAAGAGCTATCCAGTTCCACGGCTTTCTTCGCCGCGGCAATGGCTCGCGGCCAAGCTTCGCTGGCGGGCATGGCGCTGTATTCGCGCAGCAGGTTGTAACAATCCGCAAGCCCGGAGTAAGCCTTGGCGTAACGTGGATCCCGGACAATTGCCTGCGTGAAGAAATCGACAGCGCGGTTGAGGCTCTCGGGTGTGCGCTTGTTCCAGTAGAACTTGCCGCTCAAGTACAAGTCCTGCGCGGCGGCATTCGCCGCGTGGTCGCTCGGACGATCGGGCTTCCCCCAAGGAAACGTGAATCGCACCAGCACGAAGCCGGCTGCTAGGACCAGACAGAGAACTGCGATGAAGATCCAGCGCATTTTTGTGCCGCGCGGCATCCTGACGGCAGGGGCTGGCTCGGAAGCAGGTCCGGCGAGGAGCTCAGTGGCCGGCTCGGGCTCGATGGTTTCCTCTGCGGCGAAATTAATCTCGGGCAAATAGGACCCTTTGGGCATCTCAATCCGAATAGGATCCGCAGCGCCGGTTGTCTCATAATATTCGCTGAGTTTGAAGCGCAGCTGACGGGCTTGCACGCGGACGATAGGATCGATGCGCGGATCGTAATCCGCGCCGCGGCCGAATACCTGCCGGCCCAGTGCATACTCCTTGGGGGCTTCGTCTCGTCCGGACAATTGTTCGTTGACAACGAAGCGAAGAAAATTGGCGAGTTGGGAGGATCGGGCGAAGGGTGCGCTCGAAAGAATGCGTTCCAGCGCTGCACTCACTTCGGTACTATCGGGCCGTAGTCTAGTACTTTTTGCCACAGAATCTAAACCGCTAGAACGAAGTGAGTAAGCTCGTGTTAATTACCGTAACAAACTTCTCCTGACCCAGGCAACCGCGCATCATGGCACAGGTTCGCAGATAGTCGAAATTGAAATCCGACAGGGCCATCGTGAATCTTCCGCGCACGCGGAAACTCTGTACACGAAGGATAAGGGAGAAAGCTAGTGAATCGACCAGATTACAACACCTTGACGACGTACGAAGGACGCTTGCCAGACCACGCCAGCCGGCAAACGAGACACGTCGCGAGGGAACGCGGTAGTCGATCCTTCCGCCTTATGGTTCCTCTATATTCCATCGCGATGTTCACTTCCGGGGTCTGGGCACAAACCCGGCCAGTGGCCTCGAACTCGCCGCAGGCGTTGGCCATATCCAGAAATTACGGAAAGCTGCCTCTGAGCTTTGAGCCCAATCGCGGCCAGACGGATGCTCGAGTCCAGTTCCTGTCTCGCGGAGAAGGTTACACTATTTACCTCAATCCCACTTCTGCCACGTTTGCACTTCAGCGCCACACGGAGTCTGCCGTGGTTCGCATGGACCTTGCGGGAGCTGCCTCCGATAGCACTAGCGAACCGCAGGATAAACTGCCCGGCATTGCCAACTACATGTTGGGGAGCAACCGCGCCCACTGGGCCGTCAACCTACTACGCAAAAGCCAGTTCGCGGAATGTCTATCCGGGGATCGACTTGGTTTACTACGGGACCCAGGGCCAGCTCGAATACGATTTCGTTCTCTCTCCGCAGGCTGACCCATCGAAGATCCGCATCGAGTTTGCGGGCGCCACGCCGATGATTGACGGATCGGGCGATCTGGTTTTGAAGCTGGGGACGAAAGATGGCCAAAGCGACATCCGCTTCCACAGCCCGGTTGTTTACCAGGAAGCCGGTGGAATCCGCCGACCCGTGAGCGGCCGGTTCACCATCGCGGCCAACCATCAAGTCGGCTTCGAAGTGGGCGCGTATGACCGTACTCAGCAACTGGTCATCGACCCGAAGCTGGTTTACTCCAGCTACCTCGGAGGCTCGACGCAGCAATCAGTGATCAACGCCCTAGCCGTGAATGCGAACGGCGATATCTATGTCACCGGGGTCACGAACGCACTGGACTACCCGACAACCAAGGGAGTCATCGAGACAACCTGCCCGCCCGGCAACCCGAACCTTGGCGGCAAGAAGTGCGGTCCGTCGTCGGCGTCGGCAGCTTTTGTGTCTAAGATCAGCGCGGACGGCCAATCGCTCATCTACTCCACTTACCTGGGCGGCGGCGGTGTAGATAGTTCAAACGATCAAGGCACTGGAATCGCGGTGGATGCGGGCGACAATGCCTGGGTGGTGGGCCGGACACAATCGAACGACTTCCCCGATTACGTCCGATGCATACCTGGCCTTTTGCAATCCGGTGGCCCAGGGCTTCAACTTCAGCACTCTCCAGAACTTTGGAGAAAAGAGCGGTTGCATCGGCAATGACACCAATTCTGCATTCCTCGTCCAGCTCAACCCCTCCGGGACGGCCATGTTGTACGGAACGTTTCTGGGCGGCTCCGGTGATGTGCATCCCGTGCAGATCGCGCTGGACGCGGCAGGCAACATCTATGTCGCGGGGTCAGCCTTCACGGGCAACGTGGGAACGCCGGCGACCGTCTTCGCCAACGACGGACAATTCAACTATCCGACCACGGCATCCGCTTATCAACCCATAGTGATCGGCGGCGGTAGCTACTCCGCGTTTGTCACCAAACTTGCATCGGACGGAAAATCGCTGATCTACTCCACGATGTTCAGCGGCCCCAACCAAAAATACCTATAACAATGCTTTGGCCGTGAATTCCGGGAAAATCTTTATCGGTGGATACACCCAGGACCCGCACCTGCCCACAACACCGGGCGCCTTATCGACCACTTGCGTGGGCGGTCCAGCTGCCGCAGGCCCCGATACGGTTTGCATAAATGGTTCCCCGAACGCCTATGTTGCCGAGTTCGATCCCACCCAATCCGGCGCCGCCTCGTTGGTCTTTTCCACTTACTTGAATGGTTCGGTATCGACGCAAGGGAACGAATCGTCAATGGTAAATGCGCTGGCGGCCGATGCCGCGGGCAACCTATATGCTGGCGGGCAAGATTCGTACACCGTAGCAGAGGGCTTCCCGGCGACGGCGGGAGTATTGCAGCCAACCTGTTTGGTTGCCCACAATTCAGGTGAGTGCGACAGCGGATTTGTGACGAAGCTCAACGCTTCGGGGGCGCTGGTATGGTCGACTTTCTATGGTTCGCCCTCGACGGCCTCAGGGAACCAAACCGTATCGGCGATCGCGCTGGACTCATTAGAAAATGTCTACATCACGGCCAATGCGAGTGGGCTGGGCGATTATCCGCTCAACAACGGCTTCCAGGCATTTGCGGCCGGCGCGGCCTACATCACCGAGTTGAGCAGCGATGCGTCGAAGGTACTGTTTGGTTCCTATTATGGGGGTCAGGCAAATGTCAATCCGGTTGGCCTGGTGGTAGACACGAAAGAGAATATCTACCTGGCCGGCTTCACGGCAGGAGCCGACCTGCCGTTGGTGAACGCATATCAGACCACGGACGGCGGCGGGTTCAACGAAGGATTCTTCGCGAAGATTTTCCTGGTTGGAGCCGCGACACAGATTGCGGCGAACTCCGGCACCACGCCGCAGTCGGCTGCGGTGTCCACGGCTTTTGGAACGCTGCTGAGCGTTACCGCAAAGGACGCCAGCAACATCCCGGTGCAGGGAGTGGTGGTGACCTTCACGGCGCCATTGTCGGGCGTCAGCGGTACGTTCGCCAACCTCACAAATATGACGCAGGCGACGACGGATTCCAGCGGTGGGGCCACGGCGACCACCTTCACGGCGAACACGCAGGCCGGCAACTATACTGTTACAGCAACGGCCGGGGGCGTAGCCGTTCCAGCCAATTTCGCGCTGACGAACGCAGTCCCGGGTTCGACATCGCTTGGAGGAACAATAGGCGGAAAGTCCGGGCCCCAGAGTGCACGAGTATGGGTGTTCGAAGTAGGGGACAACGGACCAGGCTCTGCACTGGGCGCCGCGATCACCGGCATTACGCTCGTACAAACGGGCGGAGCTGCGTGCACGCCCGTCATCACAAATCCAACGTCGTTCCCGCTAGCGGCCGGCAATATCGCGCCGAAGGCGACAGCCATCGTGAATGTCACAATCGATTTCGCGGGGTGCGCTTCAAACGCCGCCTTCAAAGTAACGGCGAGCGAATCCGCCAACAACGGTGCGGCCACAGGAACGATCGTTCGCTTGAATCAATTTCAGTAGGGAATCATAAACGGAGGAAATAATGACGCGAACTTTCTCGATGACGGCAGTTGGATTGTTTTTGATAGGTCTCACCGCCTCGGCTGACACAGTTACTCTTACCTTGACGCCTTCGGGTACGGTGTCCGGGTCGCCCGGAGATACTGTCGGATGGGGTTATTCGATTGACAATGGGTCAAGCGACTATCTGTTAGTTTCGAACTCCTACTTTTGCGCAGGCACAGAGGATCCGACGTTCACCACGTGCGCACCGTCGCTTGGCGCCAGCACCTACCAAGACTTCATTGCGAATAATGGGACCGAAATCGCTCCGGGGGTTACGGCGGCGCAGTCCTTCGATGCGAGCGCTAACAGTGGGGTAGGGGAATACGGCATCGACCCTTCCGCTACAACCGGCCAGTCAGACATCGGGTCTATTGTCATAACGTACGATTTGTTCACCGCAGATCCATTTGGCCCCAATTGCAACTTCTGCCAGGACGGCGGCGATATGGAACTCACGGCCGCCGCCGAAGTGCAGGTGACCGGGCCATCATCGGCGGTACCTGAACCCGGCACTCTAGCTTTCTTGGGGTTCACTTTTGCCGCGCTGGTTGTGCGAAGAGCCAGGCTAGTGAACCGGAGTTGACGACTCGCGTCGGCAGCCGGTTCGTTCACTATAATGAAGGTCGTAGCATTGGCGGGCCCGGGTGGCGAAATCGGCAGACGCAAAGGACTTAAAATCCTTTTTCCGGCAACGGGAGTGTGGGTTCAAGTCCCACCCCGGGCACCAACAATTTCGTCAGTAAATCAGCTTCAATGAAAATTGAATTTGCCGCGACGTTCCTGCCGTGCGGCTGATTTCGCCGAAGCCTGGACCTAGCACGATATTTGAGGGTAGGCCGAAATTTACGAAATTGAAAACGTTGAAGAACTCGGCGCGGAACTGGAGTGACGCCACTTCGCCTTGCGCGCGGGTTACGAGCGGCGTGTCCTTGATTAGCGCCATGTCGAAATTGTGGAGGCCCGGGCCGCGGAATGTATTTCTGCCGAGCGTTCCGAACACTCCCTGATTTGGTCCGGTTCCGCCTGGGACATTGATCGGAATATAAAAGAATGAGGCATTGTTTGCGCCCATTCCGAAATAATCTTCGCGCACCGTACGGCTGGTGGAAAGATCCGGCTTGCCGATCTGATCGGGCCGGTCCGTGCCGTTCGCTCCTACTCCGGTCTGCTGCACGCCTGAGTAAACCGTGAAGGGAAGGCCGCTCATAAAAGTTCCGATGCCCAGTAGTTGCCAACCCGCCGTTAGCTTTTTGCCGAGAGGCCGAAGGAACGGCGCGCGGTCGGCGTGAAGGTCCTGGAAGAGGCTGAACGCGAGCACGTTCTTGATGTCGAAATTCGATGGCGCTTTGTCGGCGCGTGTATCGAAAGGGTTCTCCGGCGCGGTTTGCACAACCGCTCCCGAATATCCGGAGACGAATCCGCCAAAGACCGCGCTGGTATCGTCGATGGATTTCGAAAGCGTATAGCTGGCTTGAAATCCCAGGCCGGATGCGGTCAGATCCTTTTGCGCGGACACCTGCAAGGAGTGATAGGTGGAATGGGAACGATTGGTCATCAGGTTGATCGGTCCGTAGCCGCCGGTGATTTGTCCCGATGAATTGAACTGCGTATAGGGCGCGAATCCAGGATCGGCGCCGGCAAAACCGTTTGGATAATCCGTTACTGGTAGCTTGATTCCGGCCGTGCCCACATAGGCCGCGGTTACCGTCGCGCCGCCGAGTTTTTGCTCCAGGCCCGCGGTCCAGGTGCCGATGTAGCCGTTTTGAAAATCGGGTGCGATGCCGGAAACGGCGAGCGGCGTGATCTGATGACCAGGTGAAAGCGCTGCAAGGTCCTGCTCAAAGCGCAGCACATCCATGAGAGTGTTTCCGGGTACGAGTTTGGAATTGCCCGCCGCGAATATCGGCGATCCAGTTGGTGTGTACACCGGGGGCAGTTGCTGAGGCGTGATGGTGAGGCCGAAAGGAATGAATTCGCCGGGCGAGGCGGTGAGGCGCGGATAAAGGACAAATGGCGTGCTTGCGGTGAGGTAGTCGTCCTGATACAGATTGACCAAGAGCGTTGTGATCCCGGCGCCGGCGCGCAGCAACGTATTTCCGGCCGCGCGCCATTCCACCGCAAGACGCGGTCCCCAGCCGTTCTTGTCGAGCGAGTATGGTGGTTGAGGGTTGATGAGCAACGTGGATCCGGGGTGCGAGCCGCCGAGCACGGGAGCGGAAGTTTCGAGGTTCGATTCGCGAATGCGGGATTCGATTTCATATCGCAAGCCGTAGTTGAGCAGCAGGCGAGGGGATATCTTCCAACTGTCCTGGAAGAACACATTGTACGCATCGCGATGGATGGCGGCATCGCCGATGCGCGGGCCCTGGGCGAACAGCAGCGGCGCGACGGCGGTAGTGTAGGTGAATGCGCTCGCAGTGAGGAGGCCGGTGAGTGCGTCCGGCAGAAGGCCGCCGGCTGGAATGTTATGCGCGCCGCTCATGGACTGGATCGCGACGGGTGAATAGGCCGCTCCGCCGCCGAACTGGTGCTGACCGTTCGGGTTGATTCCGAACAGCGACGTGTCCCGGTTCAAGCGAACTTCGCCTCCGGCTTTGAAGCTATGTTTTCCGCGCGTCCAGGCGAAGCTCTGTCGCAGCTGCAAAAGGTTGCCGAACCAGGCAGTGACGGATCCAGCGGCTGCGTTGAACGCTTCATAGAGGCCGTCGCCGAATGTGAGGGCGGGATCCGTGCGATCGAGCGTGGGAAACCCCGGCGTGGCGCGAGTGAAATTCAGTGAGGACTGCAGAGTGAATGAGGCGGATGGCGTGCGGGTGTACGAGATGGCTGCGTTGCGCTGCTGATCTGTAAATTCGATGGCGAAATTCGGATCGATGGCCGTTTGGCTGGGGTTGGTGGTAGGCCCGACAGTGTTCTCCATGGTGAAGCGCGCGAACAATTGGGATTTGTCAGAAATGCGGTGATCGAGGCGCGCGGAAAACTGATCGGAGACTGTGGTGACTTTTGAGGACGTCGCGTAGGTGCGCTGGCCATAGGGACCTTGAGCATCGTTGGGCAGCGGGTAGCGCGCCAGGAGTTTCGCGATTTGCGGGTTCACGGGAACAATCAGCGTGTCGCCCGGAAAGGCCGTGGTATCGAGGCCCGAACGCTCGGCAACGGAGGGAACGGGGATTATTTCCGTGGCGCTCAGCACTTGCCGGAAACCTTGGTATTCCAGGAAGTAATAAGTTTTGTCGCGGCCGTTGTAGAGGTGCGGAATGACGACCGGGCCACCGTTGGTAACACCGAATTCATTGCGGATGAAAGGCGGGATGCGGCGTGGATCCGCGAGGGAGCGCTGGTCGAAGAAATTGCGGGCATCCAGAGCTGAGTTGCGAAGAAACTCGAACGCGGAGCCGTGTTCGGAGTTGCTGCCGGAGCGGGTGATGATGTCGGTGAAGCCAGCAGCGCCGCGTCCGATTTCGGCGGGCATCCAACCGGAGCTGGAGCGGATCTCCTGGACAGCATCGACGTTGAAATTCGTGAAAGTGGCGCCGCCCATTTCGGGATCCGTGCTGTCGGCGCCATCCATCGCGAATACGGCTGCGGTTCCGCGCTGACCGTTGACGGCGAACTGCTGGGTGAAGTTTGCAGCGCCGTTGGTGTCCGTCATAGTGCCTGCGGCGAGCAGAAGCAACTGGCTGAAGTCGCGCTTGTTGAGGGGAAGCGAGGAGACGGCTTTGTTGGATAGCTGCTCGCCGCCGGTGCTCTGGCGCGAGCCTTGGTCTTCAAGAAGCGTGAGGCTGCCTTCGGGCGACAACTGCAGAATCGCATCCAGACCCGCGGTGGGCAGGTGCACTTTGCGGGAGTAGGTGGCCGTGGTGCGATCGTATTCCACCGAGATCGAATACTCGCCTGGCGCGAGCGCGGGGAACGTGAAGCGGCCGGCCGGTCCGGTCTTGGACGTCACGATGGATTTCCCCGATTGAAGATGCACTTCGGCGCCGGCGACCGCTTTGCCGGTGCTGTCGCGTAGAATGCCGGTCCAGGGTTTGGCGTCTGGTGATTGACCCCGTGCAAAGGCGCACGCAAAAAGAACGATCGCTAGGATTGTTGAATAAGGCTTCCCAACCATGCTTCAATAATAGTTACTCTCCTTCCCGAACATTGGAGGTCAATCCGAATTGAATCAGGCATTACTCGCCCTGGAGGACGGGACGGTCTTCGAGGGCAGGAGCTTTGGTGCGCA
>PMOK01000082.1 GCA_003162425.1 Bryobacterales bacterium
GAATCCTTTGGACGTGAGCTGACCCGTGCCATTCCGGATCGTCCTTTCTCTTTCGAAGTACTCTCGGATGATTTCGACGAAATGGAACAGCAAGCCCTGCGGATTGCCACCTGGGGCGACAACGTGTACGTGAAGATCCCGATCACCAACACGCGCCGGCAAAGCTCCGCGCCGCTGATCGATCGGCTGTCGCGGCAAGGCGTGAAGGTGAATGTGACGGCGATAATGACGCTCAATCAGGTGGACGCGGTCATCCCTAGCTTGCGACACGGCACACCGGCCTGTATCTCCATCTTCGCCGGACGGGTTGCCGATGCCGGGATCGATCCTCTTCCGATACTCTGCGGGGCGCTGGTGCGTATGCGCAACCATCCCCAAATCGAATTGATCTGGGCCAGCCCTCGCGAACTCTTTAACATTGTCCAGGCCGACAATATCGGCTGCCACATAATCACGGTCACGCACGATCTACTAAAAAAACTCACCCTCCTGGGCCGCGACCTGGCCGACTTCTCGCTCGACACGGTCCGTATGTTCTACAACGACGCCCGCGCCGCCGGTTTTGGCTTGCCTTGCATCGCTGACGCTCCGCTGCGGCGGGGCTAGGGACTGGGGACTAGGGGCTAGTTGCTAATTGCTGGTAACTGGCACTGCCTGCTCCCGTGGCCTGCTCCCGTGGCCTGCTGCCGCTGCCTGCTGCCTGCCGCCTGCTGCCTGCTGCCTGCTGCATCCCCCGACCTTCCCCGTGCGTACACTGGTGCATGCTCCAAGACGTTCGCTTCGCCTTTCGATCCTATTTGAAAACTCCGGGCTTTGTGGTGGTAGCCGTGCTCGCGCTAGCGCTGGGAATTGGGGCCAACACCGCCATGTTCAGCGCCTTGGACGCCGTATTATTGCGGCAGCTTCCCTATCGCGATCCGAGCCGGCTGGTGATGATTTGGGAATCGAACCCGCTGGTGGGTGGATTTCTGGCCCAGCGATTGCCCGCCTGCCTTAAGGACGCACTCGAATGGAAGCGGCAGAGCCGGTTGCTGGCTGATCTCGGCTACCTGCAGGAGACTCAGGTCAACATTACCGGCCAGGACAAACCGGAACAAGTGCAGAGCGTCACGGCATCCACCAATTTTCTGGATGTGTTGGGTGTCGAGACCACGCTAGGCCGTGGATTCACTGCGTCCGACTCTCCCGGCAAGCGTGGATCTGTTGCCGTTATCAGCTATGCCTTGTTCGATCGGAAATTCGCGAAAGATCGAAGCGTGATCGGCAAAACCATTCACGTGGACGAGGCGCCCTACACCATCATCGGCGTTTTGCCTCCTGAGTTTCATCTTCCAGCGATGTGGGAGGGTTTCGATCAAAAGAAGCCCGACGTCTGGTTGACGATGAGCGCGGCCGGAATGAGCGAAGACGAGTTGGGAGGCCGGCAGAATTTCGTTTTTGGGCGCCTCAAGGACAACGCCACGCTGGAACAGTTCCGCGCCGAAATGGCTTCCATTGATCGGCGCTTGATCCAGCTCTATCCCGAGATGAACGCCGGTTTCGGAGTCAATGTATTTCCTTTGTTCGTCGAAGACGTAGGCGCGGTGATGCGGCGCACCATCGTGGTGCTGCAATTTGCGGTTGCGTTCGTGCTGCTCATCGCGTGCGCCAATGTGGCAAATCTTCTGCTGGCTCGAGCCGCGGGGCGCGAAAAAGAGATCGCGATTCGCATCGCCTTGGGAGCCGGACGCTGGAGGCTGGCGCGGCAGATGCTCGCCGAGAGCCTGCTTCTGAGCCTATTCGCCGGCGCGGCGGGTGTCGGGCTGGCATTCGCCGGGATTCAGGCCATTCGGAAATTCGCGCCTGAAGACAATTACCACCTGCATCAACTGACGCTGGATGCGAAAGTGCTTGCGTTCACGCTGGGAGCGGCTCTTCTCACCGGATTAATTTTTGGTTTAGCTCCGGCCATTCAGACCGCGCGGCAAAACGTGAATGAATCGCTCGGCAAGGGTGGTCGCGGCGGTGGGAGCGGCGTTTCCGGACGCCTGCGCAATGTTCTGGTGGTTTCTGAAGTCGCCCTCGCGTTGGTCCTGCTGGCGGGGGCCGGCCTGATGATCCGCAGCATGGCTTCCCTGCTCTCCATCTCGCCGGGATTCCGAACTGATCATTTGCTGACCATGCATGTGAATCTGACCTCGCCGAAATATCAGGATCAGAAGCGAGTGAAAGCCTTTTGTGACGAGCTGCTGGAGCGCGTTGCGCGCGTTCCAGGCGTCAGGTCCGCGGCCATTGGATCTGGATTCCCCATGCTGGACCGCATTTCCGCCACGCCTTTCCGCGTAGAAGGGGAACCAGCGCCGGCCGATGGAATAGGAGCGCTGGCAGATCAGACGCCCGTGGGCGATGGATATTTCGAAACGCTCGGAATGCCCATTCTTCGAGGGCGCTCCTTCACGCGTCAGGATGCGGAGCAATCGAAACCATCTGTGATAGTAGTGAACGAAGCCTTGGCCAGGCGTATCTCGCCCCGCGGCGAGGCAGTGGGTAAAATTTTGTTACTCGGCGGCGGCGCAAATCCCGCTCGGTTCACCGTGGTCGGTGTCAAAGCTGATACGCATCAGATGGGCCTCGATACAGAGGTGCGGCCGGAACTGTTTCAGCCCACCCGCACTCTTAATTCGATCGCGCTCGTAGTGCGGACCGCGGACGACCCGCTGCGGCTCTCGAATGCGGTCCAAAGCCAGGTCTGGGCCATCGACGCGAATCAGCCTGTTGCGGACGTGTACAGCATGGAACAGCGGATGAGCGATGGGCTGTCACAGCGTCGTTTCAATATGCTGCTGTTCGGAATTTTCGCTGGGCTCGCGTTGCTACTCGCGAGCGTCGGCATCTACGGTGTTCTGGCATATACCGTCACGCAGAGGATGCGCGAGATCGGAATTCGCATCGCCCTCGGCGCATCCGCTCGGAATGTCGCTGGATTGGTGTTGCGGCAGGGACTGCTGCTGGCGCTCGCTGGTGTCGTGATCGGCGGCGGTGCTGCATTTGCACTGACCCGTTGGATGGAGAGCCTGATTTTTGGCGTGAGCCCCACCGATCCGGTCACGTTCTCGGCAGTGTCCACGCTCCTGGTAGCCATCGCGCTAGCGGCCAGCTACGTTCCCGCTCGAAGAGCCGTTAGGTTGGATCCTATGCGATCGCTGCGCATCGAATAGCGAATGTACTACTAGACCCGAAGATCATTGCAGTCTGCGACGATTTGTGGGGCGGACCCCCTNNCAGGGGGTCCGCCCCACTTTGCACTCGTCCATCCGAGACCAACTGTTTTCGACGAGTGTTCGCGCCACGCGTAGCGCACGCACATATGCGTGCCGCGTCGCCACTCCTGGCGACGCACGGCAGTAGTAAAGTTCACCTGTCGAGCAATGCGGCCGAAATCCGGTGGCCGCCCAGCGATTTGCGGAATGTGAAAATCGCAAGCCCGCTGACCAAGACCACGAAGAGCAACGACCCTGTGCCGTACCAAGCGGAGAAATTTGTCGTAAAGACAAGTTCTCCTAACAGATCCGTGATGAAAATGGTGACCACCAGGGAGAGCAGTCCGCATCGGAGCAGCATAAAAACGATAACGCCGTAAACGATGATCATGGCCGGAATGTCCGCGAGCGGATAGGGCGAGGAAATGCCGCGCAACGCTACGAAAAACACGACGAAGCCAACCCCCGCCAGCCACTCCTTGCGCAAGATCAGACGGAACAGGAAGAACAGCAGAAAAAATAACAAGGATGCCGTTAGTCCTTCGAGAATCCGGTCGAGAACGGTATAGAACGCCCGCGAATAACCCAGCAATGCATCCAGCTTTGCAGCGGCAGGGGGTGTTCCACCCATCCGCATCTCGATCTCGCTGCTGGCGGCGAAGACCAGATCGTATCCCAGTCCAACCAGAAGACCGATTAAGACATCGCGGGCGACTAACGAATCCTGCCATCGTCCGGAAAGAAGACGCGTCCAGGTGATCAGGCTGCGCGGCCAAAGCCGGCGCACCACCGGTTCTAACGCGATGTAAGCCAGCCACAGAAGAGCACCAATCCAAAGCGCCTGGCCCACCGCCTCAACAAAAAGCGAGAAACTCCAGGAGGTGGGAACATAATGAGCGCGGAGCAGAAACACCGCAAGGCTCCCAGCAAATGCAAATCCCGCCAGACGCAGCGCGCCTTGACGGTCGCCACGTCCGAGGCGCAGATTGCGCCAAGCCATCAGCGTCGCTCCCAGGATGCCGCAAGTCGTGAGAACCATCCAGGTATAGTCCTGGCGCCCGCCGCCCTTATTGGACGGCATACGGCTGGGGTATGTCCACGGGCCGATTATTTGAAAGTAGACCGGTTTTCCCCGCCACCAGGCCGCTTCTACGCGGATGGCGTTGGCGGGGCTATTGGGGAAAACACCGGTCCAGGCGGCGCGGAAATCCGTGGCCGCAAGCGGCGTCCACTGAGGCGTCGCTGGCTGAAACAGTTTCAAATCGAGGCCGGCGGCGGCGAAAAGAGGTGCGGGGTCGGGTTCGTGGGTTACCGGCGATGAAGTGTCCAACTGTGGAGGAACGGCCGAAAAACTGAGCAGCCTCCCGGTCAGATCGAGCCTGATATGCGCCATTCCGGAAACATCCGGCAACGGATCGTTCGCGGTGACGCGGCCGAGGCCAGCGAAATTGTGCGTCTCCAGCGGCTGAGGACTTTCGCGATACGAGAAGTAAATTGGAGGAGGTTGCCCGGCGCCAATCGCGTTCCAATCCAGCGCACGTTTCGAATGCTCCCGAAGATAAATAAGATAATCGCCGGCATAGTCAAACGTGAACGCCCGATCTGCGACCGGGCCTGAGTAACCGAACTGCTGGATGGTCTTGCGCGCTTGAACAGCCAATGCTTCGGGAGGCAGTTCGAAGTTGACCTTCGAAGCCAGGTTTTGCTGCGATTCGAGAATCACGTTGGCGCCCAGTGCGATCAGAATTGCAGCCAGGCACGCGATGGCGAGCAAGGGCCTCAAACCCTCCTGCGCGCCGGCCGCGGCCACCATTTCGGGCGATGGCGTTTCCCCAGCCGCGAGCGCTGCTGCCAGTGGATCGCCTCCAGGAAGCGCCGCTGAAACTGCGAGCGCGCCCGACGGCCGCTTTAGAGGATCGGGATCCAGGCATTTGAGAATGATCCGCTCGACAGCCGGATCCACGTCGCGCACAGTGCTCGAAATCTCCGTCGGCCGGCTTTCTCCGCGCAAGCGAATCAAATCCGCCAACGTGTCAGCCTCAAAAGCGCGCTTGCCGGTGAACATTTCGTACATCACCAGGCCCAGCGCGTAAATGTCGCTCTTGATGCTGACTTCCTTGCCGGCCAGTTGCTCGGGCGCCATGTAGGCCGGAGTGCCGCTGTGTATGTCGGCGCCGCGGATCTCTTCCTCGATACCAGCCAAACCAAAATCGGTGATCAACACCTGGCCGCGCCCATCGATCATGATATTGGCCGGCTTGAGATCACGATGCAGGACGCCCTGCGAGTGAGCCGCAGCCAGTCCCGCACAAAGACGCCGCGACATTTCAACAGCCTTGTCCGCCGGAAGCCGTCCGATGCGCATCAGCAACGACGCCAGATTCTCGCCGTCCACGAACTGCATGGAGATGAACGGCTGGCCATCCACGTCGCCAATGTCAAAGACGCGGCAGACGTTCGGGTGAGTGACCTGGCGCGCGATCCGAACTTCGTTATAGAAACGGGCGAGCATTCCAGGGTCCCGCGCGGTAGCCTCCGGCAGAAACTTGAGAGCCACCGTTTGGCCCAAGCGAAGATCGTTGGCCCGGTAGACCTCGCCCATTCCACCTTTTCCGAGGCGTCCGAGGATGCGGTATCGTTCGGCGAGCAAAGTTCCTGGTACAAAGCGGCCCTCGTCAAAATCGGCGCCGGAGGAGCTGGCAATCGCGATGGTGGAGGCCGATGTTCGAGTAGCGTTACCGCAGGCCAGGCAGAAACGGCTGTTCTCGGGAATCTCGGCAGAGCATCCAGGGCATTTCGGCATCACGCACCAGTATGCACAAAATCCGGTGATTGGATACTCATTCCCCGATTCCCGGCGCTATACTGGCGGTCAGGAGTGACCTTATGAATCGCAGACACTTTCTCATGAGTTCGGCTGGCGTTCTGGCGGCCGCGCGGCGCGCCATGCCCAGCCCCAACGATACCGTTCGCGTGGCCTGTGTTGGATTGCGGGGACGCGGCAAGGACCACCTGAAGGAATACGCCCGGATCCCGAATGTCGAAGTGGCCGCGCTGTGCGATATCGATGAAAAGGTGTTGAACGAGGCCGCCAGTAAAATGGTGAAACGTCCGGCCACGTATTCAGACCTCCGCAAGCTTCTCGAAGACAAATCCATCGACGTCATTTCCATCGCTACGCCGAATCACTCCCACACGCTGCAGACCATTTGGAGCTGCCAGGCGGGCAAGCATGTTTATGTCGAGAAGCCATGCTCGCACAACATGTTTGAAGCCCGGCAGATTGTAGCTGCCGCGCGAAAGTACGACCGTCTGGTGCAGCAGGGCAGCCAAAGCCGGTCGTCGCCGGCGTTGCAGGAAGCGGTGCAAAGCATGCGTGACGGTCTGCTGGGAGAAGTCTACATGGCGCGCGGCTTATGTTTCAAATGGCGCAACACAATTGGACACACGCCGGTTGAGCCGGTGCCGCCGGGCGTGGATTACGATCTTTGGCTGGGGCCAGCGCCGCAGCACGCATTCACAAAAAATCGGTTTCATTACAACTGGCACTGGTTCTGGGATTACGGCAATGGCGACATGGGAAACCAGGGCATCCACGAACTGGACATCGCACGCTGGGGACTCGGCGTGACTTATCCCACCAAGGTCACCGCGATGGGCGGCCATTTCATGTTCGATGACGATCAGGAAACGCCCAACACCATCACTGCATCCTACGAATTCAACGATGGCGGCAAGAAGAAAATGATGGAATTCGAAGTACGCCATTGGATGAGCAATCACGAAGGCGGCATCGGGAAATCCGATTCGAACACCATCGGCAATTTGTTCTACGGCTCCAAAGGCTATATGGCGATCGACGGCTATACCACCTACAAAACCTGGCTCGGCAAGGAACAGGAACCTGGACCGACACGCACCGCGGGCGAGAATCACTTCGAGAATTTCATTAACACGGTGCGAAGCGGTAAGCGGTCGGACTTGAACGCTGAGATCGAGGAAGGCGCCATTTCCACAACGCTGATCCACTTGGCTAATATTTCCTACCGCGTGGGGCGCACTTTAAATTTCGACGCAGCTTCCTACACGTGTAAAGGCGACTCGGAAGCGAACGCCATGTTCACGCGCGAGTATCGGAAACCATTCGTGGTTCCGAAATTCGCTTAGGAGTTGGCAGGCGGAAGCGCCTGCCCCACTTAGCTCCGAAGTTGGGTGGCGCAGGCGCTTCCGCCTGCGTTTGCGAGTAACTCGGCAACAGCTTCGGCAGCCTGCGCGCAGTCTCCCCGCGAGACATCAAAATGCGTGACGGCGCGAACCTCGCGCGGCGTCGACGCTTCGCTCATCAAAACACCGTGAGGCTTGAGGCGGGCGATGAATTCGGTGGAGTTGAGACCGGTAGCGCTGACGTCGAAAACAACGATATTGGTCTGGACACGCTCCGGATGCAATTTCAACCCGCTCAGTTTTGCGAGTTCCCCGGCCAAGAATCGCGCGTTGGCGTGATCTTCGCCTAAGCGGTGGGGCATTTCTTCGAGCGCAATTAGTCCTGCTGCAGCTAACACGCCGACTTGCCGCATAGCGCCGCCCAAGCGCTTCCTATACAGCCGGCCGCGCTCGATCGCTTTCGCTGGACCGACCAGCATGGAACCAACTGGAGCGCCCAGTCCTTTCGAGAGGCAGAACATCACGGTATCGGCAGGGGCTGCAAGCTCGCGCACCGGCCGATTCAGATGGCAGGCTGCGTTGAAGATCCGCGCGCCGTCCATATGAACCGGGATGCCATGGCCATGGGCGTTCTCGCAAATCTCTTGCAGCACGTCCATCGGATAAACGGTGCCGCCGGCCATGTTGTGCGTATTTTCGATTTCGATGAGGCCAGTGGGCGCGCAATGTGGGCTCGGGAATCGCAGCGCGTCGCGGAGCTTGGTCCAAGTCAGGATGCCGTCCTCGACATACACCGGGCGGACCAGGCAACCCGCGAACCAGGCCGTCATGGAGAGTTCCCAATCCAAGATGTGTGCGCGCGATTCGCAGACCACTTCCTGGCCATGTTCGGTGTGGATCTTAATCGCGATGACGTTGCCCATGGTGCCTGTCGGCACGAACAGGCCTGCTTCTTTGCCGAGAATCTCAGCGGCGCGTTCTTCCAGGCGATTGACCGTCGGGTCTTCGCCGTAAATATCGTCGCCGACTTCGGCCTCGGCCATGGCGCGGCGCATGGCAGGAGTGGGGCGAGTGACGGTGTCGCTGCGAAGGTCGATGCTCATGTTGTGATGAATTCGGCGAAGACTTCGTTGGAGAGCAGGACGCCGCGATTCGTTAGCCGGAGTTTTTCACCTTCCCTCGCGAGCAGCCCCTCGGTAAGGAACCGCTGGATTGGCGCTTCAAAACGGGTCCATTCCGCCGGTTCCGGTCGAATCCCGTCCATGAGGCGAAGACCGACGAAGAAGCGCTCTTCAGCGCGGTTGGTTCGCGTCGAACCGAGTCTCGGGGATTTCGCTCGGACATATTCGTTAGCAGATTCGACGTTTTGAAAACGTCGGGTGCCGTCGAAAGAATGCGCGTCGGCGCCGAAACCCAGGTACGGCTCCAGCCGCCAGTATTTCAAGTTGTGCAACGATTCAAAACCGGGTCGAGCGAAGTTTGAAATCTCGTACCGATGAATTCCCAGGCGTTCCAACTCGGCGACGGCGGTTTCATAAAGATCCGCAGTCAACTCGTCGGCGGGAACTTCCGGCGCACCGTACCGCTTGCCGTTCAGCAGAACTTCGTTACCGAGCCGGCTGTCTTCGTCCACTTCGAGCATGTAGACAGAAACGTGCGGTGGTTCCAGCTTCTCGATCCAGGCCAAGGATTCGCGCCAACTCGCCGCAGTTTGGCCGGGCAGGCCGGCGATCAGGTCAATATTGATGTTGGTGAGTCCCACGGCGCGAAGCGTCGAAATTTCGGTGGCAACGATTTCGGCCGTATGTTTGCGGCCGGTTCGCGCCAGCTCGCGCGGAATGAAGGACTGTACTCCCAGGCTCACTCGATTCAGGCCCGCGCGAATCCAGGCATGGGCGCGTTCCTCGGTCACACCGCCCGGCGCCGCCTCGATGGTCGCCTCCCGCCAGGGCCGGCCGGGTATTGCCGCCAGGATTCGATCGAGATCGGCAGGATCCATGCGGCTGGGTGTTCCGCCGCCAAGGTAAACGGTCTCGGGCTGCCATGGCCAATCCTCGGCCGCGATTTCGGAGCAGAGCGCCGACAGGTAATCCCGCTCCAACTCGGCTGGAAACACGCCTGACGCGAAGTTACAATACGTGCACTTCTGCGCACAAAATGGATAGGAGATGTAAACGCCGGGCATCTACAGAGAAACTTCTTCTCCCAATTGCTTGGCGATGGCTTCCTGGATCAACTCGGTGAGTGACTGGCCGGTAGCGGGGAGCACAAACGCGCTTTCAACGCTGTCCCAATCCAATTTATAACTTTTGGAGTGCGCCGAGACCCAGATTTGGCTGACCGGGGCGTTGGGGCTGATGACGAATTTCGCGGGAGGGGTCTCAAATTCGATGGCGAGCGCGCCCGAGTTGAAGTCCACCTCAAATTCGGCGTCATCGGAGGCGGCAGCCAGCTTTTTGTAGAGCGAGGTCAGCGATTCGTCTGCTAGCTTTTTGAACTCCTGGTCGTCCATAGAGAGGTGGCTCGAACCTCAATTCTAGCGGAAAAGCGGGAATGGTGACCGTTGGCGACTGGTTATGAAGGATTTAGCGACTTTGGAGGGGCCCGGCGCATCTGCTAACCTTGGACCGGCACTGATCATGGAAGCAGCTTGTTTACGCCACACTGAGATCCCGCACACCTCAAAGCTGTTCTCCGATTTCCAGTACCATTTCGATCGAGTTTCGCGCTTTTATTCTTACCATCCCGGTGATCCCACTGCTTACGTTGCAGCCGCGAAGGAGCTAGCGTATCCGGCGGACCGTCGCGCGGAATTGGTGACGATGTTGCGCGCGCGTAACGGTGACAGCGCGTCGCTCGATTTATTAGCGCGCCCGGAGACGGTGGCGGTGGTGACGGGTCAGCAGGTGGGTCTGTTTTCCGGTCCCGCATACACCATTTACAAGGCGCTGACGGCGGTCCGCTTAGCTGAGCAGTTGAACGCTCAGGGAATTCCCGCTGTCCCAATCTTCTGGCTGGCCACCGAAGACCACGATTTCGCCGAAGTGAATCACATCTACATTTTTGGTCCGGACCATCGGCCCGTCGCGCTGAAAGTGGATGGTCAGAACGCGACGGAACGTCCGGTCGGCACTATTCCCGTTGTCGCGCCGCCGTTGGATCAATTGAGAGAGACGCTGGCCGCTTTTCCGTTTGGCGCGGATGTTGCCGGAATGGTGGCCGAGTCCTACCAGCCGGGTGCGACACTTGGCGCGGCATTTCAGGCGCTACTTGAGCGATTGTTGGCGAAGCGCGGTTTGTTGTTTATCGATCCTCTGGATCGCGGCGTGCGCCGAATGGCTGCGCCTTTGTTGCGTGATGCGTTGCGCGACGGAGGGAAACTGCAGGCGATGCTTTTGGAACGAAACCGGGAGCTCGAAGCCGCGGGGTATCACGCCCAAGTTCACGTGGAGGCGAAAACTTCGCTGGTGTTTCTGCTGGAAGGGGAACGGCGCATCACGTTGCGGCGGCAAAACGGCGATTATGCCTCCAAAGATCGCCGCTATTCGACCGAGGAATTGATGGATCAGGCGGAACACCTCTCGCCCAACGCCCTGCTGCGTCCGGTGGTTCAAGATTATATTCTGCCGACCCTGGCGTATGTGGGCGGTCCTGCGGAGCTGGCCTACATGGCGCAATCGCAGACGCTCTATCAAGAGTTGCTGCACCGCATGCCGGTGATGCTGGCGCGCAGCGGATTCACGCTGCTGGACGCCCGGACGGCGAAGCTGATGGATAAATACGGGCTCACGATACCGAACCTATTCCACGGTGAGGATGGCGTGCGCGAGCTAATCGCACGAAAGCTGATTCCGCCGGCCGTAGCTCGCGAGTTCGAAACAATTCAAACAGCGACTGCCCGATCGTTGGATGAACTAGCGGTAACCCTGCATTCTTTTGACGCCACGCTGGCCGCGTCAGCCGAGAAGAGCCGCGCGAAAATCCTCTATCAGCTTTCGAAGCTGGAAGGCAAAACCGGGCGGGAAACGCTGAAGCGGGATCAGCGTGCCACTGAGGATGCCGGCTATATGTCGGGTTTAGTCTTCCCCGAAAAACATCTGCAAGAGCGCTTCTATTCAATACTCCCGTTTGTCGCCAGGCACGGTTTGGGCTTGATGGACACGCTGTACGCCAACGTCAATCTGGATTGCCCGGATCATAAAGTGTTAGTGGTGAACTGAGGCTTCGCCGTTTCTCGTTTCTCGTTTCTCGTTTCTCGTTCGCGGCGTGTTACGCTCGAAATTCAACTCATCATGAGAATCAATAGTGTTAAGAAGGCGCTGGCCGACGGCAAGCTGCAATTGGGCTGCGGATTCGGCCAGCTTCGCTCGCAGGATGTGGCGCGCATTCTGGCGGACGCGGGATTTCAATGGGCGTTCATCGACACCGAACACGGCGGATTCGATCTTGAAACCGTGCAAGATATCTGCCGCATCTCAGTGCTGGTGGGGTTGTGTCCCATCGTGCGCGTGGCAGAGCTTCAGTATTCGCTGGTTACCCGGGCTCTCGACGTTGGCGCCCAGGGGATTATTTTCCCGCGCGTCGAATCACCGGAACTGTTGGCCAAGGCCATCAGTTGGATTAAGTATCCGCCGGTCGGCATCCGAGGATTCGGATTGACGGCGCTGCAAGTTGACCACGAGAAAGTGACCATCCCGCAAATCATCGAGCACATGAATGCGAACACGATGGTGGTAATGCAGATTGAGACCAAGCGCGCGGTGGAAGCTCGCGACGAACTGATGGCGGTGCCTGGGATCGATGCCGTGATGGTGGGTCCGGCGGATCTTTCAGTTTCGCTCGGCGTGGGCGGCGAGTTCCAGCATCCGCTGATGGTGGAAGCGATGGAGAAGATTCGTGACAGTTGCGTCGCTCATGGCGTGGCGCCGGGGACGCAGACTCGTTCGGTGCCGCAGGCCAAGTTCTGGCGCGAGCGCGGCATGCGATTCCTAGGCTGCAGCAACGAGACTGGAATGCTGTACGAGCGCGCCTGCGAACTGGTGCGCGAGCTGAGCTGAGGCTGGTATACTCGAAGTCGTCCCACCTGTTGCACTCGCTGGAGTGGCGGAACTGGCAGACGCACGGGACTCAAAATCCCGCGGCCTTCACTGGTCATGAGAGTTCGACCCTCTCCTCCAGCACCACAGTGTTTTCTTTAACTTAGAGGAAATTACCGGTTTCGTCGTGCAATATAGTACAATCAGGTATGGCTCTTGTGCTTTACCGCCGCCATCGCCGTGACTGCAAGGCAGCCCATCCTGAACAGCTCCATACCAGCGAATTCGACGAACGCAAGAAGGGCTATCGGCGCTGCGACTGCCCCATAGTCGCTTCAGGAACACTTGCCGGCAGGTTCCGAAGGCAGAGTACCGGCACTTGGGAATGGGACACTGCCAAGGCCTTGCTGGCGGCTTTAGAGCAGGCCGGGAGTTGGGACGCCCAGAAACCCAAACCATCCCAGCCGCCAATCGCGGCAGCCTCCGATCCGCGACGGATCACAATCCTCGAAGCCACCGAAGCCTACATGGCAACTTGCAAGCACCGGGGCCTTCAGCCTTCCAGCCTCTCCAAATATCGCACCTCGATGAATCAGCTCACAGCCTACTCGGACTCCCGCGGCTATCTCTTACTCGATCAACTAACCGTTGCCGACATGGATCGGTTCTACGCCTCGTGGAAAGACGGCAAACGGGCAGGGGCTAAGAAGCTCGCCCGCCTCAAAGCCTTCGTCAAATTCTGCCGCAAGCGCAAATGGCTCAGCGACGACATAACCGAAGACCTGCAGCCGCAGCAAGGATCATCCATTCCGGCGAACAAGACACCTTTCACCGACGAGGAACTGAACCGCATTTATGCCGCCTGTGACGTGCTGGGCGGTCCCAAACCGCCGGGACCAGGCGCCAGGGAATGGACCGGCTCTGATCTGCAAACTTTCATCATGCTTTCGGTGTACACCGGCCTGCGCATCTCAGACGTTGCCACTTTCAACATCAGGGAACGCCTCGAGGGTAACGACGTCTTTCTCCGCATGCACAAAACCCGGAAACCTCTCTTCACATGGATACCCGATTGGCTGGTAAGTCGCTTGAAAGAGATGGAACAGAAAAACGGGGCATTGATATTCCGCACCGGCCAATCATTACAGATGCAAACCATGGCCGAGTTGTGGCGCGTCAAGCTGGCGAAGGCTTTCAAAATAGCGGGCCCATTCGAGGAGCCTCCACTTCCGCATCGGTTCCGGCATACCTTCGTTCGAATTCTGCTCGAAAAAGGTGTTCCCGTCGCGGATGTGGCAGAGTTAATCGGAGACACAGAAGAGATCGTGCGAAGGCACTATGCCCGCTGGGTTCCAGAACGGCAGGCACGACTCACAAAGATCCTCAAGGATGCGTTCGACGACAAGCCGAAACCGAAGCTCGTTGCACTTCCAGGCGGACGCGGTTAGGCGACGTTCAGTAGGCGGGTGTGAATGCGCCGCGCGGCGGATTCGGGAATGCTGTAGACCGTGTGCGCTTTCTTCCTGCCCATTCTGATTTTGATGACACCTGGATCGTCCTTGACGAGCTTGCGCACGGTCTCCCGCCCAACCCCCACAGGCGCGCGAGATCGCCAATTCGATAGTGCTTTTCAAAGGTGTTGTCGATCAGCACAGCCAGTAGCCTCTAAATATATGGAGGCGCGACGGCCTGCCAATCTCACCCAAAAACAGTACTACAAAAGCGGTGAGATTTGCCCTTCTCAAATCCTCCTTGAGAGTAGAGGGCAAAATGAACGGCACGAAAACTATTTCCAATTCACCGGCAGCGAGGATGCCTGCGGCCGGAAAACGAGTGATTCTTTCGATGGGCGGAAAAGGCGGCGTCGGCAAGACCAGTGTGATCACCGGCTTGGCGGAATGGTTCCAGGAAAACTCGATTCCCGTCAAGCTGCTCGACCTCGACACCGAAAATAAGGCGCGCGGCTCGCTGACGCACTTCTTCGGCGGTCGAGTGCCAAAGGTGAACATCCACACGCCGGCGGGCCTGGATGCCTTTGTAGACGAGCTTACCGATGGTCCACCCGTAATCCTGGCGGACATGGGCGCGGGCGCCGGTCAGGTGACTTACGACTGGTTCGACAAGATGTATTCGAACGTCGCGGAGGCTGGAATTGCATTCACCTCCGTTGGCGTCATCACATCCGACCCTGCCAGTGTCGAGAGCGTTCTCGCTTGGGCTTCCCGGTTACGAGACAGAACCGCTTACTTGATCGTCGAGAACTCCGTCGCAGAACACACCGACTTCCGTTACTGGCGGGAAACGCATCAGGCGCTCTTGTTTCAACAGAAGTACTCGCCAGCTGTGGTGCGGATGGATTTCCGGCTGCCAGTTCTCGAAAACGCCACAAGAAATCACGGCGTGACGCTCGGCGCGGTCGCCGCCAGACTCGCCGCCGCCCCGGAGTTGCAGAGGGCATCACTAGTGATGCGGGCGCAGAGCTATCGCAGACGCATGTTCGCTGAATTCGACAAGGTGCAGGAGCTGCTTTTGCCATGAGCGAGCAGGATGAACTCTTCGAACCCGATCTCATCGATCGCATCGCGAATGCGCTGCCGGTGGAGGTAAGGGCCGAATTCTACCGCGAGCTTCGCCATTGCCGGTCCCTGCCCGAGAACGACGAGATGCTGCGAATTTTGCGCGCCATGCACTTTTCCGTCTTGATCATGGTGGAGGTACCCGCCCGGATGGCGACGGAGCGAGAGCGATTCGAACAGACCGCCGCTGGTACAACGAAATTTCTCCAGGATGTGCGGCAATTCACCGAAGAGCATCAGGCGCAGATCGATGAGCGACTTGATCAAGTCTCGGCGGACATTGCGGAGGGACTAAAACCGGAAGCTGTTGCCGCCGCGATCAATGAAAGCCTTCGCCAGCAATTCGTTAAAACAACGATTCCTGAAACCGCCAACGCGCTCGCGGTTACCGCCGCGCAGATAAAGAAGGCCGCTGATGATTTCGTGGATGTAGCTGGGAAACTGGGAGCCACTTACGATAGTGCATCCGCAGAAGCCCGTAGAGCGATTCAACAACTCGAATGGGCCAGCTCGAAAGCCTTAGAGAGTACAAAACGCGGGGCCGAGGAGTTAATGCAGGCGTTCGGCAAAGAGTATCGCTGGTGGTTCTTCGTGTTCGTGATTTTGGCGTTTGTACTGGGTCTAGGGCTCGGATTAGTGCTTTTGTATTTACACGACCAACGGCCGGCGGTGGTGGATCATGCACCCGTAATGCAGACACACGAACTGAAGCCGACGCCTGCCGTCAAACCGAAGATCAGACACTAGGATGTTCAGATGCTGACCATCCGTGCCATGTCGGACGGCAAAGGCTATTCATCCCGGCACCTGGAGCACAGCGATTACTACGCCGAGGGTGAGCGCGTGACTGGAGTTTGGCACGGGCGTGGAGCGGAGCTGCTGGGGCTAAATGGAGCTGTGAAGACAAATGACTTCGAGGCTCTGCGTCAAGGCCTAGATCCACGAAAGAAAGAATTTCTGAGAGTCCGCCGCAGTGCAGACCGCACTGCAGTTGACGGGACCAAGCTCGCACAGGGGCGAAGCCTCTACGATTTCACGATCTCGGCCCCGAAGTCGGTCTCGATACTCGCGATTCTAGGGGGTGACGATCGGTTGATCGAAGCACATCGCATCGCCGTCGCAGAAGCCCTCGAAGAAGCCGAAAAGTACGCAGCCAGCCGCGTACGGCAAGCGGGCGCGAATGAGGATCGGCCTACCGCAAATCTGGCGCTTGCCGTCTACCACCACGACACCAGCCGCGAACTTGATCCGCAGCTGCATACACATTCGGTTGCGGCTAATCTCACATTCGACGGTACGGAAGGCCGCTGGAAGGCGCTGCAGGCGTCGGGGATTTACGAACTCCGGGCCTATCTTTCCGAGGTCTACCGCAATGCGCTTGCTCGCGAAGCGCGCGCCATGGGGTATGAGATCGAGAATCAGCGTGACGCGAAGGGACGCGATGCCGGGTTCGAGATCCGGGGCGTACCGCAGGACCTCCTGGCAAAGTTCAGCCAGCGCAGCCGCCAACGCGATGAGGCAATTGCTGTTTTTGTCGAGCAACAGGGACGGAAGCCGACCGACAATGAAATCGCAGTGCTGGTTCGAGAGTCACGGGCCGACAAGCTCGCGGAGATTTCGACGCAGGAACTGCGCGAAAAGCAGCGGGCTCGGCTGACTCCGGACGAAAAGAAGGCGCTTGTTCGGGCGCGCAGCATGCAGGCGCCTACTTTGTCGGTCGCATCAAGCTCTTCTTCGCTGGATTACGCCAAGGACCACATTTTCGAACGTGTATCGGTCGCTCAGGACCATGAGCTCCTTACCGAGGCCCTCCGGCATGGCCGAGGACGAATCCGACTCAACGAGTTGAAGGGCGAACTGAGCGTCCAGGAGTCGGCCGGCCGGGTATTGCGCTCAGGGCGCGAGATCGCTACGGAAACCAGTCTGGAACGAGAGCAGAAAATGATTGCTACGGTTAACCGTGGACTGGGCGGATTCGACCCGCTCGTTGGTGCTCATAGGTTTGTCGTCTCAGACAGTTTGCGCCCCGAACAGAAGCATGCCGTGGAGTTCGTGCTCCGATCGTGCGATCTGGCGGTAAGCATCAGTGGCGCCGCAGGGACCGGTAAGACCGCAACGTTGAAAGAACTTCGGCGAGGGCTGATGGAATCTGGCCGTGCGGTACTTGCTGTCGCCCCTACGATGAGCGCCGTAGAGGAACTGCAGAAGGTGGGTTTCGCTGACGCGATCACCGTCGAGCGGCTGCTCGAAGATCCCAGCATTCGAGGTGGCTTCCGAGGCAAGGTAATCATCCTCGACGAGGCTGGCATGGTTTCGGCGCGTCAAATGGCGAAGCTGCTGCGATTGGCAGAGGAATGCTCCCTACGGGTGGTCTTCAGCGGCGATACCAAACAGATCCGAAGCGTGGAAGCAGGCGACGCCCTGCGAATACTGGAAAAGGAATCGCGCCTCAAGACGGTTACTCTGACTCAGGTACAGCGGCAAAGCAGGAAAGACTATCGCACCGCGATGGAGGCGCTTCGCCAGAACCCGGAGCGAGGATTCGCCAAACTCGATGCGATGGGGGCCGTTCGTGAGGTCGCGTTCTCCGATCGAGCCGCGACCATAGCCGATGCGTATGCCGATGCTGCAGGCCAAACTCTGGTCGTCTGCGCGACTCACGATGAGATCGACCGAGTGACCGAGGCGATACGCGAAGGCAGGAAAGCAAGCGGGCAACTGGGCACGGGTATGCCCCTCACCCGGCACGTCTCGCTCAACTGGACAGCCGCACAGAAGGCTGATCTGCAGAACTATCGGCCAGGGCAACTGCTGGGCTTTCACCGGGCCGTCAGCTCCATTCGAAAGCACGAGACTGTTGAGGTCTTGGGTACAGCACCAAACGGTATCGTGGTTCGTGCTGCAGCCGGAAAGGAATCCACTATCTCTCGGAGGCACGCTGGGAGCTTCGATGTGCTGGAGGCGAAACCCATTGAAGTGTCGCCTGGCGATCGGCTCCTGCTCACCGCCAATCGTCGTGATGCTGGATTGCGCATAACAAACGGCGAATTGGTCACCGTCTCCTCCGTCGATGCCCGTGGTCGGATTCAGATAGAAGGTGGCCGCACTCTGCCTGCGGATTACAAGAGCTTTACTCATGGCTACGCTGTCACCGCGCATCGCAGCCAAGGCAAGACGGTCGATTCGGTCATTCTGTCGGGCGACGGCATGCAAAAGGAGTTGTTCTATGTTGCCGCCTCGCGTGGCCGGCATAGCGTGTCAGTGATCACGACCGACAAGGAACGTCTGCAACAGACGGTAGGCAGGTCCATGGCGAGAACCTCGGCCACGGAGCTATTGCGTGGCAAAGAGGCCTGCTTGCGCCAGGGAACCCCGCGAGGGATGGAAATGGCGCGAGAAATGGTTCGAAGAGCGGCGGCGTTGTTGAGTTCCGCTGCGAAGCAGATTATCCAGCAAGAAGTAGTTCGAATCCGATCGCGAAAGGAGCGCAGACGTGAACGTGGTCTCGGGCGGTAACGTACCCTGGGTAGTCAGCTCAGGTGATCCGGCAGCGACACTTGAGATCGTGCTGCAAACCCAAACCTTGATCCTCTCCTGGCATCAGTTTGTCTGCGGCGAGGGCAATAGCGAGGAGCTACGAATCGCCTTCGCCAGTCATGATGTGGTCATAAGGGGTGCTGGGCTTGATGCGCTGCTGCCCGCGATTGCCTCCCATCGGGTCGTATCGCTTCGCGAGAGCCTGCGTTCTGAGCGTTTTTCCGGCCAGGCGGGGCGGTGCATTCATGAAATCGTCGTCCGAAGGATCGAGAGTGAGTTATGAAGCCAATGCGCGCGGTGTGTGGTGAGAAGTGGCAATTGAGCGTGGCAAATGGTTTCGCTCTCCTTCGAGAGCGTTATTTGGAAATAGACACCATCCCTAAGCCTTGCGGCTTAGGTTCGGGCGGCCCGCTGAGCGGGCTGTATAACCCGGATGTGTCCCGCACTTGTCCGACTTTTGTCCCGGTTTTGTCCCGCATTTGTTCAGCTTCATTTTACGCTCCGGAGGACCGATGGAAGACGAGTTTCACGATGTTTTGAGCAGCGTAAACGCGAAACAGGGCCGCTCGCGCTTGGAGCCGTACGGCGAACTCGTGGAGGCGTTGCGATGCCGTGGCTTCACGTGTAGGGATATTACCGCTCTACTATTGGAGAAGTGTCAGTTCAAAACGTCGAAAAGTGCTGTCGGCCGGTTGGTGCGAGCGCGAGCGCGTAGGCGACGGAATGCCGCCCGCCAAATCTCGCGCGGTGTAGCGATACCGCCCCCGATTGTTGCCAAAAGAGCGGGATTGCATTCTGGGCCCGCACCCAGTGAAAACGAAGTCCAGCAGAGAATCGCAGCAATGAAGGCGCGGAAGCCGGCCATAACGGCATCTGAGAATGACTTCTACTTCGACCCAACTGAACCGCTCCGGCTCATCGATCCGGGAAAACGGGATTCAAACGACTAATCAATCGACGTCCCGTCGCATCTCAAGGCCGCACGACAGAATCAGATCCCCAACTGCCCCTAAAGCTTATCGTCTCCGAATATCGTATCCATTCGGTCCATGTATTTGACGCTGAACGCCCAATCCCGGTCCGGTTCGCCACTGTCTCCGCGAACAATTGTACTTTCGATCTACACTTCCGCAGACGGAGGGCAGTCGAAGAGCTAATAGCTGCTTTAGCAGCCCCGGTAAAATCCGACTATGCTGTCGCACTTGCCCAGAGGACGTTCCCAGCGAACACCCCACGCGCTGAAGACTGGATTTCGTCCGGGCCGCAGCGGCGCCTGCGAAGCCCGCTTGTATCAGGCCACGGGCGTCTTGAATGGTTAAGGCGAACCACCCGCAAAACGAGTGGCGGCGAGTGACTTGCATGAGGCCATCGCCTATATGCGGAAATGGCATTCCGACTTGGACACTCTATATGTCGAATTGGTGGCGCTGATCGAAGTGTTGTCCGGCTCCCCGCTAAACTAGATTAATCTTCTCTTGGATGCCTTGGAAGCTCGCACGTACTACGCGTACTCCTAGCTAGACCGCTAAACTGCTTTCCGCGTTTGCTTTTTAACAGCGGAATTATCCTCAGTACGGCCCTACCCACCCTTCCCTGGCGAAAAAGCGGCTTCCGTTGTTAACCACTGGGGGAAAGTTCGAGTCCTACCTGCGGCGCCAAGACTTCATATAACGAACTGGCACCGCCGTTTTGTTGCGCGAAATGAAACCGGGCGCCACAAAACGGAGCCACACCGAACGAATCTGGACCAAACCCATTCCGTACAGCACGATCGGCTATAATCCGAGTGTCTCGGCGTATTGGAGCCGGACCCTACTACTCGATTCGACCAGAGTCATGCGCATCAAATTGCGGCCACCGCTGGTCATTCGCTTAGGCGGAGCGCCAGTGACGTATTCTGACTAAAGGTTCGAAAATGGCACGGCAATTCCATGGGCTCGGTTTTTTGCTGCTGTCGGTGGCGTCCGTCTGTCCTGCCGCCGATACTCCTGTCGCGCACTTCATCGGACCGGAAGCCTGCGCGCGGTGCCATCGGGCCATTGCCGCTCAGCAAAAGCAAACAGCAATGGCAGCCACTTGGCAAGGAGGCCTCACAGCGTGGCTTCCACCGGCCTTTCAGGCTTCAGCCGCTGACGATCTTCCCTACGAACTCAAGCGCATGGGCGAAGCTTTCACCTACTCCGTCGGCTTCGGCGGCACGCAGTTGACCTTGCCCGTCGAAGTCTTGATGGGTGGTCGGCGCCATGGGATCGGTTTCCTGGTCTCCATCCGCGAACTCGATGGCATTCCCCTGGCGCGGCCGGCGCTGGTTCAGACCCGGTACGAGTGGAGTCCGGAAAGGAAACAACTGCTGCTCGCGCCAGGCTGTATACTCGCGAAGCCGCAAACGCTCGACGCCGCGTTAGGCGTCGTCCTGAGTCCGACGTTCGAATCGCGCTGCCTCAGTTGCCATGGTCAGCCCGGCACCCTGGGAAGCGGCAGGGACGGCGGCGTCGGTTGTGAAAGCTGCCACGGTCCCGGTTCTGGTCATCTTCTGGCGGTGAACGAAGGTCACCCCATGCAAGGCATCGTCAATCCTAAGCGCTTGTCGCCCGAAGATAGCATCGATGTCTGCGCCCGCTGCCATATCGGTTTGGGGCGGTTATCCGATCCTTCGACAGACGACTTGCTGGTTGCAAATCAAGTCCTTGCTCTGCGGGGCTCAGAGTGTTTTCTTCAAAGCGGCAAAGCCATTTCCTGCAACACTTGCCATGATCCTCACAATGACGCGACCGGAGCTCGCCGAGCGGTTAAGGTATGCCTCAACTGTCACGCCGCAAGCGCGAAACCACACGCTGCGCTGTGCCCCGTGAATGCATCCGGCGGCTGCGTCGGTTGCCACATGCCGTCCGTGGAAATGGGTCCGCTGCATTTGGTGGATCATGCGATCCGCGTTCATCCGGAACAAGGGGTGCCGGCCGTAACACCTGGCGCCGCCCTGCGGACACAGATCCGGCCTGTGAGTGAATACTTGCGTCTCATCACAACGAATTCGAGTGAAGCTGCCGCTGCCGCGCGCAATCGGCTTCAGGGTGGGGAATCTTTCTACGACGTTGCGCGCGAGGTTTCGATCAATCCCGCCGCGCCTATCGGAGGCTATCTAGGCCGCAAGACACTCGCGGAGTTAGACCCAAAGCTTGCAGACGAGGCGGCCCGTCTTGGTCATGGCGAGACGAGCGCGGTTTTCGAGAGCGCCGGACGATGGGTCATCCTGCAACGCCTGTCCCGCGATTTTCGCCTGCAGGCCGAACAGATGGAACGACAAGCCGAAGACTTAGCGACGCGCGATGATCCCGTCGCCGCCATCGGGAAGGCGCAGGAAGCGCTCATCGTCTATCCGCACTTCCTTCGCGCTCTTGATTTCATAGGGGTCACGCTTGCGGCCGCCGGCAATCCCAAACGAGCCGCCGAGGTGTTGAGCACAGCTACGCGCTTTTATCCAAACGATGCCGGCACGGAGTTTGCGCTCGGCTCCGCGCTGGAACTGCTCAATGACAAAGCCGGCGCGGCCGCGGCGTACCAGCGAGCCATATCGCTCGAAGAGGACTTCACCGCCGCCTACGGAAACTTGGGGCGAATCTCGTACTCATTGGGTGATTGGCAAAGTGCTATCGCGACCTTTCGGCGCGGTCTTCAAATCAATCCGCTCTCCGCCGAACTCAACTACGATTTAGGACTCGCCTTGACCCGTAGCGGCGACGTTGCCGGCGCCCGGCAAGCATTGGCATTGGCGCTTAGATTGGACCCCACTCTCACTGAGCCGGGTGTTCGTAAGCGCGGCGTTCCGCAACCAGGCCAAGCGGCGCACCGGGAGAATCCGTGAAATGGCGTGGCCTGAATTCTCGGTTTGCCTGTTTGCCTATGCGGACTTTTGTGGGACCGAATTCGCGCAAGACTTAGACACCGCTAGGTTCGTGAGTTAAAGATTCATTACAAAAGCGGGCGGCTTGCTCTCTCCCGAGTCTAAATCGTTGTTGGGAGGAGAGCAATGCGAACAGCTGGCCGAAACGGCCGCTAATGCTGGAAGCCGCCGACCAGGACAACCTCGAGTTGCTGGCGGCAACCGAAGATCGTTCTTCGAGCTACCGAAAGGCTTTCCAACCAGGAAATCGCCCGACGGCTGGGCGTGACGGGCGCAACGGTTGGGAAGTGGAGAGAGGGGTACAGAGCGCAGAGGATGAGGTTCGTCGGATGATTCGCGCCCTGGGCCGCGCGAGATCGTGGATGCCAAGGTAGAGGAGGCGGCCCTAACTCACCTAACACTTCGAAGGCTCGGAATTCCTCAACGAATGTCTAACCCAGGACACTAGACTAATACTTTCGTTTAGTACGCGGCCCGGAGCCTGATAACAGTTACGTCCGAATCCTGCGGCTGCGCTGGCAGCTTGATAATCAGGCGGCTATCCAACTGGTCGAAAGTCAACGGCTGGTTTGTGGCAAGCAGACTGGCAGAACGAAACTTCGGCAAGCCTTGACCCGGCAGTTCGAGCGACTCTCCAGGCCAATCGAAGACGTGCAAGAAAACGTCGCGGCCTCGTGCCGTGGTCCGCACGCCGCCCAGCCCTTGAAGTGGTCCATAGGTTGTGCCATAGATCGACTCGCCGTTGCGGTCTAGCCACTTGCCAATCGCTTGGAGGCATTCCGTGAACTCGGGCTGAATTGTTCCATCCGGGCCGGGGCCCACGTTCAAGAGGAAGTTACCTCCGCGGCTTGCCACTTCCACTAGGGTTCGGACGAGTTGTCCCGCCGTCTTGAAGTCGCGGTCATTCTTGTTGTAGGCCCACGTGCCGTTAATCGTCATGCACGTCTCCCAGAGCCGGAACTCCTCGGGTGTGGGTAGGTAGCCTGGCTTTGTACCCGGGTCCTTGTGATCGAAATCCAGATAGTTGCCCTTTACCGGAATGCCTGCGGGCAGGAATTGCTCAGGCGTTTCGAAGTCCCCCGGAATGCCTATGCGATTGTTGATCAGCGTGTTCGGTTGCTGTTCGAGAATGGCCCGCTGCATCCGATATCCATCGAACTTGCGCTGATTGTACAAGCCATCGAACCAGATGAGTGCAACGTCTCCGTAGCGCGTAAGCAACTCGCGCAGTTGCATCTCCATGTAGCTGAGATAAGTTGGCCACGTATCGCGGGTTGGCTCACCATTCCAGTTCTCGGCGGCGAGCTTGGATGTGTCCCGGAACCCTGGATGATTCATATCCGGCGGCGAGTAGTAGAAACCGAGTGGCATCTTCTGGCGCTGGCACGCTTCGGATAACTGCTTCACGATATCGTTTTTGTAAGGTGTGTTCGAGATCTTGTAGGTGGTGAATGCGGAATCGAACATGCAAAAGCCGTCATGGTGCTTCGTCGTGAAGACCATATAGCGCTGACCTGCTGTTCTGGCCAACGCGACCCAGCTATCCGGATCGAAGCGAACCGGGTTGAACCGGCTCGGCAAAGCTCGGTACTCCTGCTCCGTTATGGCGAATTGCTTCGAAGGACGCATGATCGGCCAGGAAGCTTCCACGCTGGCGACAGAGTAAGGTCCCCAATGGATGAACATGCCAAACTTGGCTTCGCGATACCAGGCAGTTCGATGGGCGTCGTCAGCCAGTGATTGAGCCAAAGGTACGGGAGTAGCTTTGGATCCCGTGCTGCGCTGGGGCGAAGCTACCTTCGCAAAAGAGATCCCGGAAGCGATTGCGAGTAACTGACGTCGATTCATTTTAAAATCACCTTTCCCTCAAGACCGCGAGGCAAGCAGAAACGTCGCGGAAGCCAGCAGGAGAAGGCTAGCAGCCATCCCGTATTTCGCCGACGGCGGAGCGCCGCGCCACTCCGAAGTCAGCAGTCCCGAACCGTTAGCCGTCATGATCATGAAGATCTGGAACAGCGCCCACCCAACGGATGTGCCCAGATCGCCGAGATAGACCGAACCTACGCCGTAGACGGCGAAAGCCCCCATCCATAAAACCCCCATAGCGATCCCGCACCAGGCATCCGCGCCCCACCCCCCTCGAAAAAACTTCCATGTGCCATTGCGGGAGAGCCGAACCGCAGCATAGGAGACGTTGGGCACAAAGCCGCCTAACAACGCGATGGGCCATACGGCATAGCCGGCGCTTTCGGGAGAGTTCCCCATCCGCACCGCCTGCCGGGCGATACCGTCCCCGAATGCAAAGGCGTAATTCAGCATGGGCGCCAGAATTCCGCATAAGACAGCCAGGCCGAGCGCGGTGCTGTAGCCACTCTCCCGGGCCGGGCGTGCCGCGGTTCCGGTTTTCTCGCGCATTCTCCCGGCCCAGGCGGCGAGCGCGACTCCCACTATCATTACGGCAACCCCGCAAAAGACGATTAAGCCCCGGTAGCTGGCGGCAACATCGCGATGCTTGACGAGCAGCGGGACGAGCGTTCCGAAAAGCGCCCCAAGACCCACAATTACGGCGTATCCGAGCGCCATCCCGAGCCGCGCGATGCACAGACCGAACAGCACCTGCGCGATTCCCCATCCTGCTCCGAACAACAGCGACGGCGCGAATGTCATGAGGGGCAGTGAACGATATACTGCCGGCAAGTCCGCCACGTTTTTCAGAGCGAGCGCCCAGGGAAGGATGATTAGGGAAACGATGCTAAAGACAAGCCACACGCATTCCCACGGCCACCGGCGGGCGTACTTCATGGGCAGCATGCATGTGCCGGAGAGCAAACCCGCCAACAGCGTCAACGCAAAGCCGATTCGAAAATGTTCCAAGGTCAGCGGCTCCCCGGGATGAGGTCGCATGAAAGGCCGGGCTCCTGCGCCGTAACATACTTTCCGTTTTCGACCACGGCCGGATGCACGAAGTGCTGGCGCAAGTGGGGAATGTGCTCAAGAAAGACGACCGGATGGCCAAGCGCCACGTGATTGAACAGGACCAGGTGCTGGTGAATTTGCCCCATATCTCCCACATGCGGCACCACCGGCATCTCGTATCTCCGCGCCAGCAGGCTGACCGCGAGGAACTCGGCAACGCCGGCCAGACGCGTGCAATCCGCCTGCGCAAAGTGCATGGCGCGACTTAGCATGAAGTTGCGGAACATTATGCGATTGGGTACATGCTCACCCAAGGCGATGCGGAGGGGCGCGATTCGGTCGGCGAGCCGGACGTGTCCTTCGATATCGTCCGGATGAGTGGGCTCTTCGATCCAATAGGGATCGATCTCGCGCACAGCCTCGCACACGCGGGCGGCCTGTTGCACCGTCCATTGTTGATTGGCGTCGAGCATAATCCGGCACTCGGCTCCGGCGAGTTGGCGAAGCAGGGTAGCGCGGCGTACGTCTCGCCTCCAGTCCGCGGAACCAACCTTGAGCTTCAGTGCCCGGAAGCCTCTGTCGAGCGCCTGTTTCACGTTGTCCGAGAGTTGCGCCTCGTCGTACTGAAACCAACCGACGGAGGTGTCGTAACCGGGATATCCGTCTACGAGAACATGTTCGCGTTCCGTTCGGCGTTCGCGCTCCGCCTCGATCATTTCAACGGCCTGCTCGCGGGTTAAATCTTCTTCGAGATAACTGAGGTCCAGCAGATTCGCCAACTCGCGCGAACTCAGATCGAGGAGCAGACGCCACAAAGGCACGCCGCGCGCTTTCGCCCAAAGATCGAAACAGGCGTTCGTCAAAGAAGCCAGAGCGAGGTGAACAGCACCTTTGTGCGGCCCCAGCCACCGCAGGCTTGCGTCATCCGACAGTTTGCGGCTCACCGCGCCGAAGTCGGACATCAAGTCTTCAATAGGTATTTTGGGAAGCAATTCGCCAAGCGCTGCGATCAAACGGCAGACGATCTCGTTGCCATTGCCCAAAGTGAGAACGATTCCGCAACCCGAAATGCCATCCGCGGCGATCAACCGCGTGACCGCGAACGCGTATTGGACCACATTGTGAACAGCGTCCGTGCCGGCGCCCGCTTCCAAATCGAACCGGCGGTCCTCCGTCTCAACGCGCAAGATAGTGACGGACTTCATCGCCGGTAGCCTAGTTCCGCGCCCCCGCTAACGGGAAGGATGCAGCCCGTGATGAAACGCGCTTTCTCGGACAATAGAAACACAGCGGCATCGGCGATCACGTCGCCTTGCGGACAGTATCCAAGCGCGTGAATCTGATCCAGGTACGTTCGGATCGACGTTGCATCCGGTTGCTCGCCGCACCAGCGTTCGAGCGTCGGGGTCCAAACACCAGCCGGACAAACGGCATTGACTCGGACGCCGAACCCGGCATAGTCAAGCGCCATGGACTTCGTTAGCGCGATCATGCCGCCTTTGGTTGCCGTGTAGGCGGCGTGAATCGATTGCCCGATGAGACCCACCATGCTGGCGGTGTTCAGGATGACACCACGGGTTTGCTTCAGCATGGGCAGCGCTGACCTCGTCGTCCAATAAACGCTTTTTAGATTGACATTAAACAAACTGTCCCACTCCCGCTCTGAGGTTTCCTCCAACGTCTTGGAAGGACTCGCAATTCCTGCGTTGTTGTGCACCGCGTCGATCCGGCCAAAATGGGAGAATGCTGTTTTCACGGCACGGTCGACCGAGGCGCCATCAGCGACATCACACATCAGGGCGATGCTGCCGTCGCCCGCATGCGCCGTCCCCTCCGCGGCGTGCTCGTCGACATCGACCACCACGACCTTCGCGCCTTCAGCTGCATAAACAATCGCACATGCGCGGCCGATTCCGCTCCCGCCTCCGGTAATGAACACGACCTTGTCTTCGAGTAGCATCTTGGCCCTATTGCGCCTCATACGATTTATGGCATTCGGCGATTCCCTTCTCCATCGCGTCGAGAGCTGCCGGAATCCCCATCTCGCCGGTCATGGCGGAACGAACCGTACGCCAAAGCAGCTCCTCGATCGCGGGATAGTAAGGAAGGCTGGGCGGAACTAGCACGTCTTCGGCGATAACACAATCCAGCAGCCTCCAGCGCTCGCTCTCCGCGGCGGGCGCTTCGGAACGCATTTGCGCAACTACGGCCGGGCGCGCGGGAACCGACCCTTGACGCGCTTCTTGCAGTTGCTGTTCGGGCGAGGTGAGAAACCGAAGGAGTTGGATCGCCTCTGGCCGCTGGATGCCGCGCCGCGTGAGTGCGAAAGTATGCGATCCGGCATATGCTTTGTGGATTCCGCCGGGCCCGGCGGGCATTCTGGCCAAGCCGAGTTGGCCGCTCACCTGAGATACGGCAGGATCGTGATACACGCCGTAATAGCCCGGCCAATCGCAAATCATTGCGGCAAGGCCGTCGCGGAAACACTGGTGCGCCTCGTCGTAACGCCACTCAACCACTCGCGCGGGAACCGCACCCGAACCGTACAACTCACGAATGACTTCCAGCGCCCAGGTGCCACCCGCATTGTTTAGCTGCGGGATCTTCGATTGAGGGAATAAGCGTGCACCGGCCATCTCAGCCAATTCAAAAAACATTCCGAACAGGCCGGAGCCCCGTCCGGTAAATACGAAACCAAAAAAGCCGCGGCCCGTCGATAGCCGGCGTGCTGTCTCGATGAGTTCCGTCCATGTGCCTGGGGCCTGCACCATTAGGTCCCTTCGATAATGCAGCAATTTCACATCGATGTTGCGCGGCAGCCCATAGAGGCGGCCTTCGATTCTTGCGCGCTCCATGAGCGGCGCATAGAAATCGGCGATATTGAGTTGACTGATAGCGTCATCAAGAGGCGCGAGAAAAGATAGCTGCGACGGCGCGTACTTGGTGTGCGTGCTTACCAGGTCGTACGTGACCTCGGGCAACGACGCGAGATGCGCATTCAACTGCTCGTGAGGAGCGCGAAAGCCGATGTTCACGCGGGTTCCCGCCGCGCGCTCGAAATTGGCAATGCACGCGTAGAGTTGGTCATACATGGGGCCACTGATCAATGCGACGCACAACGGATCAGGCATCGACGTGCTACCCTTTCCGTCCGCGCGACCGCTGACCATTGTGATGAGCTTCCATGGATCCTTCGACGCTCTCCCGGGCTGCATAGGTCGATGCGGCGAAGATCCGGATACAGTGCTGTACACACTGGCCGGCGAGAATCGGATTGCCCTCGCGGTTCATGTCCGGCACCAGACGTTGATTCGGCAGGTCGCCAATCCAGGCGTCCGGTTCTTGCTCGCTCGTGAGGACGCGGATCTGAATAAACGCAATAGCGGGAAGAGGAATTTCGCTCCGATCTCGGCCAACACAGGGTTGCCGGGCGCACTCGTGAGCGCGATATGAAAGTGGGGATCTCTCTGAACGGCGCCTGCGCCAGGCTGAACTCCTGAGGCCAAATGGTTTCCGCGACTCGATGCCGGGCGTGGAGACGGCCCGTCACGATGACTTGCTCAAGCGCCGAGGCAAGTTGTTCTTTCAGAAGGACGCCGTGCGAGGCGTCATCGAGAAGGGCGGGCATAAGTCGCTCAGATGGAGTATATCTAAACCAACGGCGGTCGTAAATGGTTGGTTAGGCCTTTGAAAAACTAATAGGGCTTATTTCGACCCTTTGGGAAAATCTCGAACATCGCAGCCACCCTGCACCTGTATCGCGCCGCCGTCGTGCGTCTGGCGGCCGCGCCTGAGGGAGCAATCCGAACAATCGGCAGTGTGTATAACGGCCGCCGGTTCGCTATAGTTTTCAGCATGGACCTGCGGCGAGTTCCCGCTCGGAGGGTTAGCGATCATGCAGCGCTCCGTTGGCTCGCCGCCTTGTCGTTCTTCATCGCCGCTGGTGGAAGTAGAAGCGGGTTCGCCCAGGAGTTAGACACAGCCATTCGGCAGCAGGGCGAAAGCCGTTTCACGGTGATGGATGAGGTACGGGATTCACAGGAGCGAACCGCTTATCTCAAGCTCTATCGCAAGAAGAAGCCCGAAGAGAGGCACAGTTTGGCGGAGCGTTTCATTGAGACGTATCCGCAATCGTGGCTTCTGGGGCACGCTTATGAGGCGGCCGCTAAAGCGTCCATCGATCTCGGCTCCTATGACCGAGCTATCCAAGAGGCAAAGCAATCTTTACGTTTGTTTCCTGAGAATCCCCTCTTACTGGTTCCGTTGGCGAACGTTGCGGCGCAACAAGGATTGATGCCTCTCGCCGAGAGGACGGCCAAAGATGCCTTGGAGTATCTGGATGAATTCGGGCCGCCGGCTGGTACGAAGCGGAAGGCCTGGCCGGAGCTGAGGGACAAACTGAAGGCATCGGCCCGCTTCGCGCTGGGCAGAGTATACGCCAGCGAGGGTCTCGCCGCCTCGGGCTCGTCAAGGCGCGCTCTTCAGTTGAAGTCGTTCGACGAACTGACAACGGCATTGCAGTTGAACCGGAACGATGCGGAGATCTACTACTTGCGAGGCGTTGTGGAGGAGGCTCTGGGCCGGTCGGCTGACGCCGCGTCAGACTATGCCGAAGCGGCCCGGCTAGGACACAATCTGCAGGAGACGGCGGCGAAATCGTTGCGGCGCATTTACGCCGCCGACCGAAGGCGCAACGGAGCAACGATTTCGATTCACCCGGGACCAGGAGACGACTCCGGCTTCAACAAATTTCTGGCTGGCCTGCCACCGCCCAAGATTCCAGCAGCGGAGAATCGCACCAGTGCCACGGAGGGGGAACCGGGGCCGTACGCAGGGTCATCGTCCTGCGCCCCTTGCCACGGGCGTGAATACGAGTCGTGGCGGCAGACTGGTATGTCGCGCATGTTGCGTCCGTACAAAGCCGAGAACATCATGGGCGATTTCAGTCCCGGCACCCAGTATCGAGGCGACGATGGCGCAGTCATTCGTTTGGGTAACGACGGCCGGCCTTTCTTCGAGATGTCCGCGAGTGACGGGCACCTTGCGAAGTATCATGTCGACTTCACCATCGGCTCGAAATGGCAACAAGGGTATGTAACGCGGCTCCCCGACGGTCGAATGCAGGTGCTTCCCATTGAATACAACAAGATTCATGGCCAATGGGTGAACTATTGGAAATGGATTGACCCGCCATCGAGCGATCGCGCCGACATAAGTAAGTTTCCGCGGCTGCTTCCGGCCACTAACTACCAGCTGAATTGCGCCATGTGCCATACCAGTCGGTTGCGAGCGGCGTCCACTCTAGAAGAAAGCATGATGCAAGCTCGGTTTCAGGAAGCCGGCATCGACTGCGAAATGTGTCACGGTCCCTCAAAGCAGCACGTCGACCGGATGCAGCGGGAAAACCGGAATTACTCGATAGATTCGACAGGCACAGACGGGTTAGCGGCCCCGGTGAACTTCCAAAAGACGAAAAATAGGGAAGAAATAAAGGTTTGTGCGCAATGCCACCGTCAATCGGCGGAAAGAGAAGCTAGTGTGCATAATGAACTGAATTACTCGTCAACCGGACCGAGCTTTCTCTTGCCCAGTGTAAGCCGCAACTACCCGGAGTTCCTGCGGCGCGCTTTCTATAAGGACGGGCGGTTCCGGGAAACGACATTCATTGTCGAAGCGTTCACCCGCTCAGCTTGCTATCGCCAGGGCACGGCGCGCTGCTCCAGTTGCCATGATCCGCATCCGGTGGACGCCGCCACGAATCCCGCATCGCTCAAGTTCCTGGATCATCCCGATCAGCGGTGCTTGCAATGTCATGAAAAGTTCCAGAATAGTCCGGAACGACATACCCATCACGCTGCCAGCTCGGAAGGAAGCAGGTGCGAGGCATGCCACATGCCGCGCATCATGAACAGTGTCATGTTCGAAGCCCGTTCTCACGAGATCGATGACCTTCCGGACGCCGGTATGACAGCGCGATTTGGACAGAAGGATAGCCCCAATGCGTGCCTCCTCTGCCACACCGAAAAGGACACGGCCTGGGTTTCCGATAAGCTGGCGCATTGGTGACCGATTTGCTGTTGAACAAGAAAGGGCCGGCAGGTCTCGCACTCGTCGCACTGGTTGCGCTCGCTGCGGCCTCCGCCGACCATTCCAACCGATTCGACGACGTGACGGGCCGGACCGGCATTCACTTCGTGAACCAAGCCAGCCATACCTCGCACAAGTACCTGCCGGAAACGATGGTCGGTGGGGTTGCGCTGTTCGACTACGACAACGACGGCCTACTCGACATTTTCTTCGTCAATGGGGCGGCCCTGGCCGATCCGGTGCCCGCAGGTGCGCATCCCGACAAGTCGGCCCCCAAGTATTGGAACCGGCTCTATCGCAACAACGGCGACGGCTCATTTACTGACGTCACCGAACAGGCCGGCCTCCAGGGCGATGGCTTTGGAATGGGTGTCGCGGTCGCCGACTTCGATAACGACGGTTACGAAGACCTGTACGTAACGAATGTCGGAAAGAACATCCTTTACCACAACAACGGCGATGGAACGTTCACCGACGTAACCGCTGCGGCCGGCGTCGGCGGCAGCGGTTGGTCCGCCGGTGCTGTGTTTGTCGACTACGACCGGGATGGCCTGCTGGATCTGTTCGTCTCGCGTTACTTGACGTGGGACTTCTCCAAGGACGTTTTCTGCGGAGTGGCGAAGCCAGGCGGACGCGGCTATTGCCATCCAGATCTGTTTCCACCAATTACGCACCTTCTGTTTCATAATGAAGGCCACGGCCATTTTCGAGATGTCTCGGACGACAGTGGTGTATCGAAGTTCCCCGGCAAGGGGCTCGGCGTGGCGATCAACGATTACGATCGGGACGGGTGGCCGGACATCGCTGTCGCCAATGACTCGGTTCCCGAGCAACTCTTCCACAATCTGCACAACGGTAAGTTTGAAGAGGTCGGATTGACCGCGGGCATCGCCTATGACGAAAACGGAGCCGCATTCTCCGGGATGGGCATTGACTTCGCCGATTACGACAACGATGGGTGGCCGGATATCGTTATCGATTCACTCGCCAAGCAAAAGTACGCGCTGTTTCACAATCACGAAGACCACTTTGAATATGTATCCGGGCCGGCGGGGCTTTCGGCTGCGAGCGTTAATCACTCTGCCTGGGGCATGAAGTTCATCGACTATGACAATGACGGAGCAAAGGACCTGTTCTTCGGGCAGGGCCACGTGATGGACAATATCGAGACGACCCAGCCAGATGTGCGGTACCTGGAGGCCCCCATGTTGTTGCGGAACGTAGCAAACCAGTTCGTGGATGTTTCGAAGCAGAGCGGCGAAGTGTTTCAGAAGGCCTTGGCCGCACGCGGCGTCGCGTTTGGCGATTTTAACAACGACGGTTTTGTCGATATTGTTATCAACTGCAACGATCGGCCGCCAGTGATTCTGGAGAACACAGGAAACAGGAACCACTGGCTGATCGTGAACACCGTTGGGACGAAGAGCAACCGGGACGGCATCGGAGCCCAATTGCGGATCGTTACGGACGACGGTAAGCACCAGTTTGCCGTCGTGACGACCGCGTCAAGTTATTTGTCCGCCAGCGACAAGCGCGTCTATTTCGGATTAGGAAAAGCGTTGATCGTGAAAGAACTCGAGGTCGACTGGCCGAGCGGGCTCGTCGATCGGTACCACAATCTCAAAGCCGATGAGATCTTCGTCGCCCGCGAACGGATACCCTAACGGATTTCGCGGGATCTTCCATATAATCGAGGTTCTGCACTGTCCATGAGACGCTACCGCTTTTTGTTCTGGATGGGGGTTGCCGCAAATGCACTGGCGGCGCCACCGGAGGCTCGCTACACGGGTTCGAAAACCTGCTACGGTTGCCATGCAGAGATCTATCGCTCCTTTGCGAAGACTGACATGGCACGTTCGATGCGTCCTGCTTCCGAATTAGATAAAGCGAGTGTTCCTGGAGAGGCCATGGTAGCCGTGCCAGGGACCAATCGAACGTTGCGAGTTGTGGGGGATCGCACCGGCTGGCGGCAAAGCGAGAGTGAGCCAAACCTGTTTGAAGACGAGCACCGTCTTGATTACATTGTCGGTTCGGGAAGTAATGGTCTGACCTTTCTCATTCGACGGGGCAACTACCTGTTTGAAGCGCCGCTATCTTACTACTCAAAACCAAATAAGTGGGACTTGTCTCCCGGCTATGAATTCGCAGATTATGGTTTCTCGCGCCAGGCACCCGAGGGGTGCATCCTTTGTCACAGCGGCCGCGCCCAGCCGGTACTGGATCATCCGGGCGCCTACCGCGATCCGCCGTTTCAGGAATTAGCGATTGGCTGCGAGAATTGCCACGGACCCGGCCAGGCGCATGCGCACGATCCCAAGCGCCGCGGGAATATTGTGAACCCGGCGAAACTGTCTCCGCGGCTGGCTGAAAACATATGCATGAGCTGTCACCAAACAGGTGACGCCCGGGTATTGCAACCCGGCAAGACGTATCAGGACTTCCGCCCGGGGCAATGGCTCTTCGACACCGTCGCCATTCTCAAAGTTCCTCCAAACAGCGAAGAAAGACACGAGCAGGATCTGCTGGAGCACAATGCCGCCATGCAAGCGAGCCGCTGTTTTACTCAAAGCGGCGGCAAACTGAGTTGTCTCACCTGTCACGACCCCCACGTCCAACCGCCGGAGGCCGAGGCCTCAACATACTTCAAAGCGAAGTGTCTCACCTGCCATACCGAGCGGAGTTGTAGACTATCCTTGGCGGTGCGCCAGAGCCGCGCGGACAATTGCGTTGGCTGCCATATGCCCAAGCGCAGCGTTGCAGTAATCTCGCACTCCGCGTTGACTAATCACCGCATTCCCGCGCGCCCTGACCAACCGCTGCCGCCTTGGAAGCCGACTGCCGGCAGCGATCTTCTAATCGTCAACCAGCCCGAAGGGAGGTCAAGCCCGCTTTCCGACATCGCTTTGTTACGCGCGTATAACGACTTGGTTGGCCGGTCGCCGGAGTACCAAAGCAGGTATCTTGCCCTGCTGGATAAGTTGGGCCATTCCGAAGGTGACAATCCGTATGTCCAGGCAGCCCTGGCACACCAGGCGCTCGCCGAGGGCAGGAACGAGGAGGCCCTGGTTCATCTGGCAACGGGAGTCCGCTTAGGCGAAGCGGCCGTCTATGAGGATATGGCCATAGCTCTGGCTAATCTCGGCCGCGACGACGAGGCCATTCCCGCTTTCTTGAAGGGAATCGATATCGATCCGTATCGGGCGGAATCGCGGAAGCGCCTGATTCTTGAATACGTCAAGCTGAAACATTACACTGAGGCTAGACGCGCCATGGAAGAGTATGTCGGGCTGTTTCCCGGGGACACATTCATGCGCGGTCTCCTCGCTCGGGTTTCAAATTGAATGTGGCTTAGACCTTCGCTATTTCTCCTCACGTTCATTTCTGCGCGATCGGGTTTTGCCGCCGAATGCATCCGTCCGTCTGATCTCGATAGCGAGATTAAAGCGAAGCCCTCTGCGGATGCCTACAACGCGTTAGGCGGTTGGTTCGCGGAGCACCGGCAACCAGCGTGCGCGGTGTCAGCCTTCACTGAGGCCGCCAAGTTAGACCCGGCGTCGTTTCCCAGTCACTTCAATCTTGGCCTTGCCCTTTTGCAATTCAACCAGCCTGGGCGAGCGGTGTCCGCTTTGCGAGTGGCCGTGAAGCTGAAGCCATCCGATGCACCGGCGCACGGAGCACTGGGAGTCGCGTTGCAGGAGTCGGGCCAGTTGGACGAGGCCGAATCTCAACTGGAAGCCGCGCTCGCCATCGATTCGCAGTCAGCCTATTTGCTCGATCATTTAGCCCAAGCCTATGCGGCCCAACGCCGGTTTGCTGCCGCCATCGAGAAGTGGACGGTAGCGGCCCGGCTTTCTCCGTCCGATTCGGACATCAAGATTGAGTTGGCGGTCGCGTATGCGCAAAACAAGGACTCCGCACGAGCGATCGACATTCTCAAAATCCTGGTCCAGGCCGCCCCGAATCTGGCGAACGCTCACTTCAACCTCGCAACAATCTACGCCGGCGATAAACGGTTTCAAGAAGCTGCCGATGAATATGCGGCAGCGCTGAAGCTGGAGCCGGACAACGACGTGACCCGCCTGGCGCTCGCAAAAGCGTACGCCGAATCCGCCAACTATCAAGAAGCGCTCGCGGCGGCCAGTGACTATGTGAAGCGGAAGCCGGCGGATTGGGAAGGGCACTATATCCTCGGGAGCGCGTACCGTGGTCTTGGCCGATACGTGGAGGCTGAGCGAGAACTCACCCAAGCGTCACGAAAGGGCTCCACCGAATACGGCGTGCAGTACCAGTTAGGCTTTGTGCTGGCGCGCGAAGAAAAGCCGCAGGAGGCCCTTCCCCACCTGCGGAAGGCGCTGGAACTGCGGCCCGATTCGGCGGAGACGCACTTTCAGCTGGCCAATGTCCTAAAGGCCTTGCAAAGGACCGAGGAGTCCCAAAAAGAGCTGGAGATCTTCCGCAACTCGAAGCAGCGAGGAGTGGAAGAAAGCATGGCCCAGGCAGCCGGGGGCGGCGCGAACCAGCTTCTGCTGAACGGGGATGCGGCGCAGGCGGCGGCAAAATACCGCGAGGCATTGGAGCACGATCCCAACGATGCGAAAACCTGGTTCAATCTTTCCATCGCTCTGGATGAAATGAAAAATAAGCCCGGGCAGCGACAGGCCCTCGAGAAGGCCGTCTCACTCGATCCGAAGCTCACGTTGGCGCAGAACCAGCTGGGCCTGCTCGATGCGGCGGAGGGCAGAACCGCCGCAGCGGAAAAACACTTCAAAAAGGCGATTGAAGAAGATCCACAGTTTGCCGATGCCCAGAGCAACCTTGGCGTACTGTACGGTGGCATGGGCCGTCTTCACGACGCCGAAGTGTTGTTTCGCAAGGCGACCGAAAACAACCCACGGCTGCCGGAGGCGTTCTTGAATCTCGGCTTGATTGAGGCGAGTCAGTCCCGGTTCGCGGACGCGGCACGCGATCTCGAAAAGACTCTCGATATCGATCCGAAAAATGCAAAAGCCCTCACGGCGCTCGGCATGCTTCAGAAGAAGCTCGATCGTGGAGCCGACAGCGTGGCGATCTTACAACGTGCTGCCGATTTGCAGCCCAACTCTCCAGAGGCTCATTTGAACCTCGGCATCGCGCTGGCAGATAACTATCGCAGCGACGTAGCGCTCGAAGAGTTCCGAAGAGCTGTCCAGTTAGCCCCGGGCAGTGCGGCGCCGCACTATAACCTGGGCCGAGCCTACTACGATTTGCGCCACTTTGACGAGGCTGTGGCTGAGTTGAAGACTGCCTGCCAGCTGGCGCCGTCCTACCCCTCGGCACTTTATTTTCTCGGCTTGAACGAGAGCAAATTAACTCACTATGATGAAGCTGTGGCTGCGCTCGAAAAGTTGATCGCATTGCAGCCCAGGAATGCCGACGCTTTGTTCCTGCTGGGGCAAAGCTTCCAGAAACTCAACAAGACCGAGGAGGCGATCGAGGCTTGGAAGAAGGCTGGCGAAATCGACCCTAGCGGTACGGAAGTTCTCTACAACCTGTCGCGAGCTCTCTTAAAAACGAATCCGGCCAAAGCGAAGGAATACCGTGACCGGCTGGTCGCCCTGCAGCAGCAAAAGCAACTCTTGACGGAGGCGGACACCTTAGGAAACTTCGCTCTTGCCTCCGCAAAACGAGGCGACTATTCGCAGGCGGTTTCCCAATTTCACGAGGCTCTCGATCAGTGTGGAGATTGTCCGTCGAAAGCGGATCTCCACAAAGATTTAGGCTTGATTGAGTGCAAGTCTGGCGACATCGACAACGGAGAAAAGGATCTCCAGATCGCCAAGTCGCTCAAGCCTCACGATGTTGACATTCAAAAAGCGCTCGATATCATTGCCGCGACTCGACGCCCCAAGTGAAGCTTTTTTTCCGCAGTGCGGGGACCGCCCTCTCCCTCCCTTCTCGCGTTGCTCACTTTATGTCCGCAATCGGAGCACACATTGCCATTCCGGCGAATTACAAAGTAGCCCATATTACACTAATTCGTTTAATTCTCTTCTAACGAGAGCCGTTACACTTTGGAAAAGGCAACTTCCCTTTTTCCTGTCAGTTTGCGTAAATTTTCTTCTTGACAGTCACCCGGACCACTAATACAATTCCACTATTGGTTTAACGCTACTTGGTCGGTGAACTCATTTTCCGCACAAATTGACGGATAGGTACTCCGCCGCCGGACTCCTTCGGGGAGCCCCGGTGGAAAGAAGTATTTTGCAAGAAACGCGGTCGCTGTACGAAGTTCTTACAGAAGCAAGCGTCACTGCCAGCGTTTGGCAGCAAAAGGGGTCCAAGTTAAGCCTATGCAACGTCGCTGCTCCCATCGAGTTCTCAATCACGCCCGTCTAACAGCAATCACTCTCTGCCTGTTGTTCCTGGCGAAGCCCGTAACCCTCTCCGCGCAGCAGGCTGCGTCGGCGATTAACGGCACCGTGACCGACGCATCGGGAGCAATTATTCCCGGGGCGACCCTCACACTGTCCAACAGCGCAACGGGCCTGTCTATCACAACTCAGACGAACTCCGCAGGCATCTATAACTTTGTGAATGTAATGCCGGCGGCCTACAGCATAAAGGTTGTGAAGGAAGGGTTCAACACGCTTACCGAGGCAGGGATCGTCATGCAGGTGAACCAGACGGCCACGTATGACTTCAAACTGAAGGTGGGCGTGACGCAGCAGACGATCGAGGTGGAAGCGAGCGCTGTCGCCATTGAGTCGTCCACCGCTGAACTCGGAACCGTCATCAACGAGGAAGCGGTTAAGGATCTGCCGTTGAATGGGCGCAACTTTACGCAGTTGCTTTCCCTGACCCCTGGCGCCAGCCCGATCAGCGTGGCGCAGAATAGTGGGGGCGGCGGCGGTTTCGCCGGTAACGCCATCGGCTCATTCGCTTACCCGGCCCTCAATGGCCAGCGCAACCGCAGCAATATGTTTCTGTTAGACGGCGTTGTTGACCTGGGGTCTTTCATCGGCAACTACAACGTTCAGCCCATCGTAGACGCCGTGCAGGAATTCAAAGTTCAGTCGCACAACGACTTGGCGGAATGGGGGCAGGCGCCGGGCGGGATTGTCAATGTCGTCACAAAATCGGGAACCAACTCCTACCACCTTACGGTCTGGGAGTTCTTACGGAATAACGACCTGGACGCGAATGGCTTCTTTGCCAACTCACTGGGCGCGCCGCGCAATGCTCTAAAGCAGAATCAGTTTGGTGTTGCCGGCGGCGGCCCGGTGATCCTCCCCAAACTGTATAACGGTCGCAACAAAACCTTCTTCTTTGGCGCCTACGAGGGCTATCGTCAAAACGTAGCGTCCCAAAGCACCGGTCTCGCTCCGACGGCGGCACAAGTCGGTGGCAACTTCCAAGGATTCGCCACAATCTACGACCCGACCACCGGCACGCCTTTCGCCAATAACACCATCCCATCGACTCGAATCAACCCCATCGCGGCCGCCTACGCCGCAGTGAACTATCCCACCGGTCCCTACGTGCATAGCGGGAATAACTACATTGACAGCTCTCCCACGAAACTGAAGCAGGATACCTACTCAGTCCGTGTGGACCAGACCCTCGGCGAACATGACACCATTTTTGCGCGCGTGTCTCAGTATTTTGAGCCGCAAACGTCCTCTGACGGATATGCGGGCGCCACAAGTTTCGCCAATGACTACGGTTCGAATGGCGCAATCCACGAGGTACATGTCTTCGGCCCAACCGCCGTGCTGGAGGGATTTTTCGGCCGCAATCTGGGTGATGCCGATACCGGCAACAAGCCGCTGGGTGTGGGTACGCTCGGAGCGCAATTGGTCACATTGGGCGCCTCTCCCAACTTCCTCGGCAACTTCCAGGGCTCCTCGGCCGTGTATGTTCCCGGCATGGGTGCGTCAGGATACCTCGGGGGCTCGGGACAGAGCGCACAGGATACTCGCTATGCCGACGATTGGACGTTCGGCGGCAGTTTTACCAAGATCATTGGCCGGCACTCGCTGAAGATGGGTGCGAATTTTGCCACCAACAATACGCGTTCGCCTATCTACAACACATCTGACTCATTCTCGATCGTGCCAACGCAAGGTCCCACCGGAACTGGCGGCGATTCATTCGCTTCGTTCCTGCTCGGCCTTCCCGACGGTGCAAGCCGGCGGAACGTGCTCGAAACGGAGCACGGTGGCTGGGTCGACGGCGCATATTTCCAGGATCAGTTCAAAATCAATTCCCGGCTGACGATGAACATCGGTCTGCGCTGGGATGTCACGTTGTGGCCCATCTACGGCCAGACGCCGGCGCCCGACGCTTACGTCGGAGACATCAACTTCAACAACGGAACATTTGTGCTCGCCAACGTCCCCGGCCCCTGCACGGCCACACAAGGCTTCCCCTGCATCCCAACCGCTCAATATGGCGGCGGGATTGGCACTGGACAGTTGCCGCCTAATGTTGTGGTGACCAGCCACAAGAATGGGTCCATTTACTCAAACGACCATAGCGACTGGCAGCCGCGTCTCGGTTTGGCTTATCGCTTAACGGACAAAACCGCGATCCGCGCCGGCTACGGCCGCTATTATGACAATTGGAACGCGATCATCCAGTTGGCTCAAAACTATGAAGGAACCTGGCCCGACGTAGGCCAACTCATCGTCAATAACCTGAATCATCCGGGCGGAATCAAAGGCTCGATCGGTAATCCTTTCAATCTGGCCGCGGGGAGCGTTGTTTATCCCGCGCCAACGCCTTTCCTGAGTTCCGGTTTTGAAGACTGGTACGTCGATCCAGGCAAATACAAAATGCCCTATTCGGACCAGTGGGATTTCGCCGTTGAGCAGGGATTAGGTAGCAATATCATCCTTTCTCTTGCGTATGTCGGAGCCCACGACGGCCAGTTGAATCAAGGGACCATCGCCAATACGGATCCGACGCCCGGAACGACCTCGACTGAGACGCAACGCAAGCCGTATCCGTATATTCCGGTGACGTTCTACGATAAAAGCGTCGGCATAAGCAGCTACCATGCATTCCAGTTCCGGCTGCAACAGCGCGCCACTCACGGCCTCTCTTACATCATTTCCTACACGCGGTCGAAGTCCATCGACAGGGGTTGTTCCGGTTCTTTTGGCGCGGAAGGCTGTGAGACGCAAGACCCTTATAACACCAGGAACGATCGCAGCGTCTCGGGATTTGATCTGCCCAACATCTTTTCGGGCAGCTTCGTCTACAACATACCGATTGGCAAGGGCAAATCGTTCAGCACGAACAACAAGTTTGCCGATTACGTCCTCGGTAACTGGCAAGTCAGCGGTATTCTCAGCATGCACTCCGGCACGCCGTTCGATGTAACGATGGCCAATGGTGATACGGCAGGAACGGGGAATGGCACTACCCGAGCGAACCTGGTGCTTTCCGACCCCTATCAGTCAGGCGGCGGACTTCAGTGGCTGAATCCCGCGGCCTTCGCTAGTCCGCAAGTGGCAACCGCAACCCAAGTAGGAGCTTGGGGTAATTTAGGTCGCAATAGTCTAAGAACTCCGGGCTTCAAGAATCTGGACGTCTCGATCTCTCGAATTTTCCCCATTATGGAGAAAGCCAACCTTCAGTTCCGCTGCGACTTTTTCAATATCACGAACTCCGTCATGTTGGGAGGGCCGAACAGCACTTTGGGGAATCCAAACTTTGGGCTGATAACGGGCGTTCAAAACGTCGCGCGTCAGATTCAGTTCTCGATGAAGCTCGCGTTCTGAGTGTGATCCATCTTTAAATCGACGGCCGGCTCTATGTCAAAATACGAGAGTCGGCCGTTTTGTGTTTGTAGAGTTCGCGCACGCCAGGAAACTAACAACCCTGCACAGGCACGCCGTTAAACCGGCGATTGGGGACCCTGCCTTACGGGGCGCTACGCTTGGCTGCGGGCACCAGCGCCTTATTGGTCCATTCGACGGGTGAGGAGTTGCCTTCAGTCAAGGTAATGATGCGGTTCGTCACCACCCCTCGAAAGGACTGCTTCAGACCGGAAGGCCATCGGACATCGAGGTCCACGGACTTCGCTGTCCCTAAACCAAAATGTAGGCGAGGGTCGTTGGCGGAAAAGAAGCTCGATTGGCTCAACACGGTCTGGAGCTGCCGCCGGTCGCCGTAACGGCACAGGACTTCCGCCCCTATCGCGCTCCGGTTAGATCGTGTTCCAACCAGTTTCACCTTGAGCCACGTCCGGCTTTCGGTCTGGTCATTGCGCAGCAATGACGGCGGCTCGTTCATATTCACGATGAGAATATCCACATCGCCATCATTATCGAAGTCGCCGAAGGCGCACCCGCGGCTCATATGTGGCGCGGCGACGCCTGGACCGGCGTCCTCAATCAGTTCTTCGAACCGGCCGCCGCCAAGATTGCGGAAGACGACGCGCGGCGTCTTTGCGGGATAGTTCGGCAACTTTGCTTCTAATTCCGGATACACGCTGCCCGTCACCAGAAACAGATCTGGCAAGCCGTCGTTATCCAGATCGACAATTCCCGCGCCCCATCCGATAAACCGGGTCTCCACGCCCAGTCCGGAACCCGCCGTGACGTCCTCGAAATTCCCTTTGCCGTCGTTGCGATACAGGATATTCGTGTCGTCGGCGAAATGCGTCTTGAAGATGTCCAGGCTCCCACTGAGGTGGGAATCGCCCACACCCACTCCCATCCCCGCCTGTTCCATGCCGTCCTCATTCAAGGCGACACCACGCGCCAGTCCCTCTTCGCGAAAGGTCCCGTCGTGGTTGTTCATGAACAGCATGCTGGATGTGGAATCGCAGGCCACATAGATATCTGGCCAGCCATCGCGGTCGAAATCCGCCGCCACCACCGTCATCCCGTATCCTCTGGCCGTCTTCCTAATTCCGGCGGCCGCGGACACTTCGTCGAACTGCCCATTACCGTTGTTCCGATACAGCGTCATCGTCCCCGGCGGTAGTCCGCGGGGTCCGCAGTTGACCGGTATTCCCTTCCAGTTACAGTTCGAACTTTCGCCAGGCTTGGGCACGCTCTTGAAGTCGAAATGCAGATAGCTGGCCAGAAACAGATCCAGATGGCCATCGAGGTCGTAATCGGTGAACGTGCATCCCGAGTACCAACGTGTCTTGTCTGGCACGAAGCCGCAATCTGCCGTCACATCCGTGAACGTACCATCGCCATTGTTCCGGTAAAGGATGAATCCACCCCAATAGGTGACCACCAGATCCTCGAAGCCGTCGTTGTTGTAGTCTCCGGTACACACCGCCGAGGCCCATCCGGTCCAGCGGAGACCTGCCTTTTCGGTCACGTCGGTGAAAGTGCCATCTCGATTGTTCTTGTACAGGCGATTCGAAAGCCCGGCGGGCGTTTGTGTAATAAGTGTCCCGTTTAGAACGAACAAGTCCATCCAACCGTCATTATCGTAGTCGATAAAGGCGCAGCCGCAGCCTACAGTCTCGAGGATGTAGTCTTTCTTCTCCGCGCCGCCATAGATCACTGGGAATGTGAGTCCGGCGTCGCTCGCAACATCCACAAAGCGCGCAGGAAAGGGGATGCCCGATGGTTTTCCCCTCGGCTGTGCCTTCACGTTACGGGTGGCCACGCCTTGACCAAGCAGCGGCAAAACGCCGAGACCGTGTACGCCAAGACAACTGAGTGCAAAATCTCGCCGCGTCATCAAGTCTTAGAATAGTACGGCCGGACAGCCGTTGTGGCGGGGTTATTAGTCCTTCTAATTCAAACCATGCGGAACTGCACGAATGGGTACGAATGATAACGTTCGGTAACAACGATGACGTTGTCACATCGTCGTGATCACCCGCCGATTTTCTTACGTTCCGACTCGCCCGAACTTTTTGCGGACCACCCGAGCATATGGACGAGGACCACCGATGCCCGCCTTCCACGCTCCCCTGATCAATCTCTATATCCGCGAATCCGCCGCCGGAGAAGACCAGCCTTGCGTCACACTGCCTCGGATCCGAGGTTGATTCCATCAATGGAACCCGGATGACCCCGCCACTCCTGGAAAATGGACTGATGCACTGCGAGCTACAATTGGTGTCGCGGCGCGGCATCACAATGCCAACATCCGCGGCGGCAGCCAAATTGAAACAACAATCATGTCCAGAACACCGTTCTTGATCTCACTTCTGTTCGCGTCTTTGGTAGGCGCGCAGACCTATCAGGCTAGCTGGGATTCGCTCGACAGCCGTCCGATTCCGGCATGGTTTACCGATGCCAAGTTCGGCATTTTCATCCACTGGGGCGTCTACTCTGTGCCCGCCTATGCACCGGTAATCCCTGGCAAACTCGCCTATGCCGAGTGGTACTGGCACGCCATCACGGAAGGGCAGAAGCCGAATGCGGGAGCGGTGGACGCCGGTAGCTGGGAGATGCACAAAAAGCTCTATGGCGCCGACTACCCCTACGCCAACTTCGCTCCGCAGTTCCATGCTCAGCTTTTCGACCCCGAGCACTGGGCCGATGTTTTCGCGCGCTCCGGCGCCAAGTACGTCGCCCTGACCTCCAAGCACCATGAGGGCTTCGCGCTTTGGCCGAGCAAAGAGGCCTCCAAGACCTGGGGACGCCCGTGGAACTCAGTTGAGGAAGGCCCGCACCGCGATTTGGTCGGCGACCTCACGGATGCAGTTCGTGCCAAGGGGCTGAGGATGGGCCTCTATTATTCGCTCTATGAGTGGTACAACCCGCTCTATCTCAGCGACAAACCGCGCTACGTGGCCGAGCACATGATGCCACAGTTCAAGGACGTCGTCACGCGCTACAAGCCGGCAATCATCTTCAGCGATGGCGAGTGGGAAATGACCTCAGAGCAATGGCGCAGCCCCGAGTTGCTGGCCTGGCTCTACAACGAATCTCCGGTGAAGGACGAGGTTGTGGTGGACGATCGATGGGGAAGCGACACGCGCCACAAGCACGGCGGCTACTGGACCACCGAGTACACGCCCGGAATGGCCGGAAGCGCCCACGCCTGGGAAGAGAGCCGCGGCATGGGCTTCAGCTACGGCTACAATCGGGCCGAGAGAGTCGAGCACTACCACTCCGGTCGTGAACTGGTCTTGATGCTGGCCGACATCGTCAGCCGCGGCGGCAATCTGCTGCTTGACATCGGCCCCAGGGCTGACGGAATGATTCCGCCAATCATGGAAGAACGCCTGCTCGAAATCGGCGACTGGTTGAAGGTGAACGGTGAGGCGATCTATGCCACGCATCCCTGGACGCACGCCAAGCAGTGGAGTGCCGGCGAACAGCCCAAGGTCAGCTACAACCAGGAGTTCGAAGCCAGCTACGATTTCGCGAAGCTGATCGCAGCACCGCAGGACGGCAAAGCTTCGGTCGACGCTTTTTTCACCGCGAAAGGCGATAGCTTGTACGCGATCCTGCCGCGCTGGCCAGGGCGTCAGTTCACTGTGAATGAATATACAGGCGCTACACCGAAGTCTGTTAGGCTACTCGGTTCCAGTGCTCCACTGAAATTCAAATTCAATCATGGTACGGTAACCGTCGACCTACCTGAGTTGGCTGATGCATTGCTCGCCCAGCCGGCTTGGGTGCTGAAGGTTAGCCAGTGAAACGGAGCGAGTTGCTTCAAGGACCGGCGAAGCGTGGGGCCGGCCCCGTTGAGCACTGCCACTCTCGCGACCAACGAACCCGCGCCGTCAAAGAAGAAGCGCATATTCACCTGTGGTCCGGAAATATTCAAGGTTGTTACGTCTCCAAGCGATCTCCTTCCCCGCACTACAATTGATATAACGTTCACATGCGGTTCGGCTATACCATTGTCTTTTTGCTGCTGACTTCGATCTGCCGCGCCGCCGAACCTGGCGCCATCCAGTTCAATCGCGATGTGCGGCCCATATTGTCCGACAAGTGCTACGCCTGCCACGGACCCGATCCTGCTCAACGCAAAACCAAGTTCCGCTTTGATCAGGAAGATGGAGCCAAGTCGGTTATCGTTGCGGGCGATGCGGCCGCGAGCAAGCTGATCCAGCGCATCACGTCGGACGACCCTGCTACAAGGATGCCCCCGGCCTATGAAGGGCGCGACAAGCTCAGCCCGGGTGAGATCGAGACGCTGCGCCGATGGGTAGAGCAAGGCGCGAAGTGGGAAGCACACTGGTCCTTCATCGCGCCGAAACGCCCTGAGTTGCCCAGCATCAAGGACCGCTCCTGGCCAAGCAATCCCATCGACTCCTTCGTGCTTGCCCGGCTCGAGCGCGAAGGTCTGCATCCATCACTCGAAGCGGATCGGCGTACGTTGATCCGCCGCGTCAGTCTGGATTTAACCGGCTTGCCGCCTACGCCGGCGGAAGTCGACGCGTTCCTCGGCGACGCATCCCCCGATGCGTGGGAGCACGTTGTGGATCGGCTGCTCGCCTCACCTCGCTATGCTGAGCGAATGGCCACTCGGTGGCTGGATGCCGCGCGCTACTCGGACACCAACGGCTATCAAAGCGATGGCGAGCGCAGCATGTGGCGCTGGCGCGATTGGGTGATCGACGCGTTCGACCGCAATATGCCCTTCGATCAATTCACCATCGAGCAGATTGCCGGGGATTTGCTCCCCAATGCGACCGCATCCCAAAAGATTGCCACCGGTTTTCATCGCAATCACCGCACCAACGGCGAAGGCGGCATCGTGCCCGAGGAGTTTAGAGTCGAGTACGTGGCCGATCGAGTAGAGACAACTTCGATCGTGTGGCTTGGCCTGACAATGGGCTGCGCCCGCTGCCACGATCACAAATACGATCCCATCAAACAGCGCGACTTCTATCGTATGTTCGCCTTCTTCAACAGCGTTCCCGAGAAGGGGCTGGTGTACAACTTCGGCAATGACGAGCCGATGATGAAAGCCCCGACCCCAGAGCAGTCCTCGAAGCTGGCTGAACTGGACGCCAAGCTCCGCGACGCCGAAAAAAGCTACTACGCGTTGGAGCCCTCAATCGACCAGGACCAGGCTAAGTGGGAGCGCCGCGCCGCCCACAAAAAGAAACTGGACTGGTCGCCACACGACGGACTCGTGGTCGATCGGCCGCAGCCTGTAGATTTCGACGGCGAAACGTTCGTGGACGTCGGCGACGTTGCAAACTTCGACTATCTCGAACCGTTCACCCTCGCCGCTTACATCCATCCGTCCTCCCCGGATGGCGCGATCCTCACTCGCGTCGAAGATTATTTTGAGGGCGAAGGCTATGGTCTCTATTTGATCAACGGTGAGGTCCGGCTGCATATCATAAAGCGTTGGACCGACATCGGGCTGCGCGTCGAAACCGAGAATCCTATCCCGTTGAATGAGTGGAACCACGTGTCGGCAACCTACGACGGCTACCGCTATGCGTCTGGAGTCCGCATCTACGTGAACGGCCAACCGCAAAAACTGAAAGTACTGTTCGACGACCTGAACTATCCTCTGGGTGCGAAGGACCCATTTCGCATCGGCGGCGGCGGAGGCCCGAAGCTGCGCTTCCAAGGCTCCATCCGCGGTGTCGAGGTTTTCAAGCGCGCTCTTTCGGAAGCCGAAGCCGCGATCCTGGCGTTAAACCAAACCATCGGCCAACTCGCGGCGATCCCGCCAGAACAACGCACCAAACCGCAATCCGACAAGCTGGCGTTGTGCTTCCTCGATCGCTTCGCATCCAAAAAGGTTCGAGCCGCTCGCCAACAGATGTTCGACGCCCGCGCGGAGCGCAAACGTTATTACGAAGCCATTCCGACTGTCATGGTGATGCAGGACACCCCAACGCCACGCGATACGTTTATTCTCAAACGGGGAGCCTATGACAACCGAGGCGAGCAGGTCGGCCCCGGAGTACCTGGCTTCCTACCGCCCTTTCAAACGGAGTGGCCCAACAACCGGCTGGGTCTCGCTCGCTGGTTAGTGTCACCTGCCAATCCGCTAACCGCCCGCGTGATCGTGAACCGGTTTTGGCAGATGTATTTCGGCACCGGCCTCGTAAAGACCATCGAAGACTTCGGCTCGCAAGGCGAAGCCTCCAGCCATCCCGAGCTGCTCGATTGGCTCGCCACCGAATTCGTCGAGTCCGGCTGGGACATGAAAGCGATTCAGAAGGCTATCGTTTTGAGCTCTACCTACCGCCAGTCTTCGAAAGTAACACACGAACTCTGGCAACTTGACCCCGAGAATCGACTGCTGGCACGCGGTCCGCGTTTCCGTCTTTCCCCCGAAATGATCCGCGATCAAGCCTTGGCCGTCTCTGGCCTGTTGGTGGAAAAAGCGGGCGGGCCCTCCGTGAAACCGTATCAACCGCCAGGGCTCTGGCAGGAACTGGCCGGCGGCAGCGGCTATGTTCAGGACCACGGCTCGGCACTGTACCGCCGCAGCCTCTATACCTATTGGAAGCGAACCGTGGCGCCGCCTTCGATGGTCAACTTCGACGCCTCCACACGCGAGACCTGTACCGTGCGCGAAGTACGCACCAACACGCCGTTGCAGGCTCTCGATCTGATGAACGACGTGGCCTATGTCGAGGCGGCCCGAAAGCTCGCTGAGCGTTTGCTGACCGAAGGCGGCAACACACCCATCGAACGCCTGACCTACGCATACCGGCTGGTCCTGGCACGCGCTCCGAAGCCGGCCGAGGAAAAGATTCTCCTAGCCACACTCGACGAGTTCCGGAAACGGTATGCGGGCGATCTTGCCTCAGCTGAGAAGCTGGTCGCGGAGGGCGAGTCTCCTCACAATCCCAAACTTAACATCCTGGAATTGGCTGTCTACACCAGCGCCGCGAGTTTGCTGTTGAACCTCGACGAAACGATCACGAAGGAGTAGCTATGGACACCACGACACTTCTCACTCGACGTCACTTCTTCGGCGTCCATGCCTTCGGTCTCGGCACCGCGGCGCTGGCAAGCCTGCTTACCGGTGAACTCGATGCCTCGGCCACCGGCGCTCTTCCAGGCCTTCCTCACTTCGCACCGAAGGCCAAGCGCGTGATCTATCTGTTCCAGTCGGGTGGACCGTCCCAAATGGAGCTATTTGATTACAAACCCAAGCTCAAGGACTATGCAGGCACCGAACTTCCCGAGTCCATTCGAAACGGCCAGCGCCTTACCGGCATGTCCGCGTCTCAATCGACGTTCCCTGTGGTACCTTCGCGCTTCGAATTCGCCCAATATGGCGAGTCCGGAGCCTGGGTAAGTGAGCTGCTGCCGTACACCGCCAAGATCGCCGACCAGTTGACGTTCATCCGTTCCATGAATACTGACGCGATAAACCATGATCCTGCCGTAACGTTTCTGCAAACCGGATCGCAGATCGCCGGACGGCCGAGCATCGGATCCTGGCTGGTCTATGGCCTCGGCTCGGAAACGCAGGATCTGCCGGGTTTCGTAGTGATGATCTCACCCGGCTCGGGCGGCGGGGGGCAGCCTTTATATGACCGTCTCTGGGGCAGTGGTTTCTTACCCACGAAATATCAGGGTGTGAAATTTCGTTCGGTCGGCGACCCCGTACTGTATTTGTCGAATCCCGCCGGATTCACCCACCAAGATCGCCGTACTTATCTCGATGCCCTGGGCAAGCTGAACCAATTGGCCCTGGACGATTATGGCGATCCGGAAATAGGTACACGCATTTCACAATACGAGATGGCGTTCCGTATGCAGAGTTCGGTTCCCGAGCTAACCGATCTGTCAAAGGAACCTGCGCAGACGTTCGAAATGTATGGAGCCGATGCGCGCAAGCCCGGTACCTACGCCGCGAATTGTCTGCTGGCGCGCCGGCTCGCGGAGCGCGGCGTGCGCTTCATCCAACTCTTCCACCGCGATTGGGACCATCATGGCAACCTGCCGAAAGATCTGCCGAAGCGCTGTAAAGAAACGGATCAGGCCTCAGCCGCCCTCGTGATGGATCTGAAGCAGCGTGGTCTGCTGGACGAGACGCTGGTGGTGTGGGGCGGCGAATTTGGCCGAACGGTCTACTGCCAGGGTCGTTTAACCGCGGAAGACTATGGGCGCGATCACCATCCCCGCTGCTTCACGGTGTGGATGGCTGGCGGGGGAATCAAGCCCGGGATCGTGATGGGAGAAACGGACGACTACGGTTACAACATTACGCAGGGCCCGGTTCACGTCCACGACTTGCAGGCAACTATTCTCCAATGCCTCGGCATCGATCACACGCGCCTGACGTACAAGTATCAGGGTCGCCATTTCCGTCTCACTGACGTCCACGGGAACGTCGTAAGGCAGCTCTTAGCCTAGCCTTCCGTTTTAGTTCAGTGGCGCCCCACTCGCGATGATCATCAAGAGCGCATAGACAGACGCTCGCTGCAGATTGTGAAATTGTCACGAGACACCAGTCTGTTTCTCTGGAGGTCCGATACCGGCGACCGCCAGGAGATTGCTTGAACGCCGGAGTCTGCAATCAGAAGTCTTGATGCTGGCGCTGTTCACATTCGTCAAACATTTCCTTGCCCGATGCAGGTGCGCAACTCGCATTAGGCGCGTATCCTCGGCTACCCAAGCAGTACATCGAAGCACAGATTCGTCCGCCCCGAATGCCGCGGTTTCTACGTGACCGATTTTACCGAGGTGGTTTTCAATTCAGTGGCTTACAGACTCTCTGGAGACGCTTGCCCATTTCTATTTCTTGTAATGGGTTGTGTTGCAACTTCGGTAGGCCCCGGGCTTCAAACGTGAAAGAATCGTGAAATGGCTAGGCGACCGACGATCTTCAAGTGGCGTCAGACCGAACCGGCGCTCATTCTCTGGTGCGCCGGTACCTGAAGCCGACCAACAAGTCGTGGCGGGTCGATGAAACCTACATCCGGGCAAAAGGCCGCTGGTGCTATCTGCATCGGGGGATCGATTCGGCAGGTGCCATCATCGATTTCCTATTGTCGGCGTTGCGCGATGCCGATGCGGCCAAACGGCCGTTTCGCAATGCGCTAAGTGACCGATCGCATCCTCTACCCCGCGTCATCAACACAGATCTGGCGCCGATCTACCGCTCGGCCATCGCAGACATAGAGAAGGAAGCGACGCTCCGCGGCCGGTGCCGCCACCGACCCGTCCAGTATCTGAACAACATCATCGAGCAAGACCATCGCGCGATCAAACGGCGAGTGAACGCTAAGCAAGGTTTCGCGAGTTCCAGGCTGCGCGGCGAACGGTTCAGGGCTATGAGGCGATGAACATAATCGGAAGCGCCAAGTGCGGTGGCTGAGCGGGAGTGGCGTGCGGCGTCAGAATCGATTCATCAACGAACTCTTCGAAGTGGCCGCCTGAGTTTCCGAGTAACGACGGCTTCTCTGCGAACTCTTATTCCGCTCCGAAACTTGCAACACTGCCGTTCAAGCGATAGGCCAGACTTAGGAGTGGCCGAAAAACCACGATTGTCGCTCCACTTTGACCGCTTGTCGGTATTGCTGATTTGTGCCCGCTCGTTGTCCAGTAACGGCGTTCGAGAGAGCACGCAGTGACAAGGCTTGCAAGAAAGCCGTGGCCGCGTATGAGAGAGCGGCTGGTGCGTGTACCCGCCGTGTACCTCCATTCGGCGGAAGGATCGGTTTTGGCGTTTCTGCTGTTTTGTAAAATCAATAATTTGCGACAGCTCAATGGTTCTTATGGGTTCGATCCCCGGCCCGCTGATTCGGTGTCATTTGGTGCCGAAAGACCATCTGGCGGCTAAGAACCCTCTGGGCCAATATGGGCCAAGGAGCCTTGGCAACCGTGGCAAGGCTCGCTGCGATGGCAACCAATAATCCGTAGGTTAAGATAATTTCAAGGCTCGCGATACTCCGAATCCCTCTCTCTCCGCCACATTAGAATCAGTATGTTAGCGCCAGAATACCTGGAGATTGGCTGACATCCGAACAGATGTCAATACCAACGAGCAACCCATTTACGGATCGCTGGTCTGCGGTCTTTGGACGACTGGTTAGTCCTACGACACTACTACCCCATCGTCCACCCAACGGTTTTCAAAAAACGTATCTGAAAATGGATTCGGGGCCAAAGGGTCAGTTCCCGCTAAATTGGTTTTGCCGGCGACACACGAGCTACCCACGCAACCATGAGAATCGGAGGTACTCGTTTCCTCAGTACCGTTTAACGTTCCGACCAAGACACCATGACGCTTCGCATGGAGTCGCCGCGCTTCTCAATAAGGTGGGCGCTGTGTCGAGCCGTTTGTAGAAGGGACGCCCAAGATCCGCCGCCGTGGTAGTTGAAAACCGGCTCGTATGAGCGCAGCTTCTTTAATCGTATTGACGAATACCAATGCCTTTTCAGAATAGGTCAAGAGTCGCGGTTAACCAAGAGGGTGCCTCATCGGCGAGGAAACAGATCTCGCCATTACGCGCCTCAAGAACAAGGGAATGGCTCGCGTCAGTGGAGGTATTGTCGTAGACCCAAAGGATGTCCATCTCCAGAACGGCTCGCCGGAGGTTTCGTAGGCTAGCCTCATAGATTCGCCTCAGCGTGGCCTCTGAAGCGCTATGTCCACCAGCGTCTGCGCGGGCCTTGACTCGCTCAAAGTGGCTAGCGAAATCACGAAGAGCAAGGTATCGCATCTCAGTCACGAATCCCGCCTGCTTGGCGAAGCGCGCCTGATCGAATGTTACTTCACTGCGGAGCGTCGTCTCGATCGCAAAACCGATGCGTTTCTCAATCGACCCTAAGACGAATGCCTCGAACTCGCGGTTGACAATCCTGCGAATCTCGTTCGAAATGCCGACATATGAGCCACCGTTTAGCTCGGCGGCGCGATCATCGGCGTTGAAGTAGGAGACTCCAAAGCTGGAAACCGGATATAGGGTTGACTTGCCGCTCCCAGGAGGACCGGCGACCACTATCATTCTGGGGATCATCAACCGCCGAAATCGCGATCCTTACCTTCTTGCATGTCGGCGGGAAGATCTGTCCGAATCCGGCGACCTTGGCTGTCAATGATGCCCTGCTCCTGAAGCTTGCGTACAGCTGCCCTCCCGCGCTCGACAGCCGCAGCATGATGCGGATCTTCGGTGGGCCTCTGATTCCTGGCCTTTGGAAGCTTCACACTTCCTAGTTTAGCTCCTTGCGCGATTCGCCGCCCGATTGCTCAACGAAGCTCCGACAGGGCTCCTGAGTCATCGCCAGAAATCGCATGCTGTTGTCAAAGTCCGAGCCGCCCGGCCAGCATTCTCAGGTTCATCAGCTAGGACCGCCCTCAGTCTACGCCCTGCCTCAGATGACAATCAACTAAACGGCGCCTCCCGTTCGAGACGACGCGGCGCAGCCGCTTAGTGCTGCATCAATATCGACGGAGAAGACGCCCACGGTCCTGGCGAGCGTTCAGATCAGGGGAACCAGAGCTTGACCTCCTGTGCGAATGGCAGGAGCTGGCGCCATTCCAACTGCGATGCGCCAACTGCACGTTTGACGATCAAGACGCTCATGCTGTCCAAGGCGTTGCGTAAGACCGCCCGCGTAAAAAAACAGAACCGTAGTGCAAGGTAGTGCAATGAATCCTGGCGACCGTGGCAAAAATGGCATGCTCGGCATTGTGGAATCTGTAACTTACGGACCGCATTCTCGCGGACAAGGAACGACCCTCTCCTCCAGCACCAATTATTCTATTTTGAAATCAGCGGGTGCCGAAGGCTGTATCCATCGACGACCCTGCTATTCTGAAGTAGAAAGTTCGCAGCCTATGCGGTTGTAGACAATCACGATGATCGTTACCGTCAAGAACAAGAAACCGCTCGTGGTCCCTCTCGCCGTCCGGCGGCGGGCCGGCCTGAAGAGCGGCCAGGAAATCGAATTCAGGGTCTCCGGCAGCGTAATCACCATACTTCCAAAATCTCCGGCTGCGGGCGACGAGTACACGCCGGAACAGCGACGCATCATCGACGCGCGCCTTGATCAGGCTGATGAAGACATAAAGGCCGGCCGTGTTCACGGCCCCTTTTCCACTCACAGAGAGTTCATTACTTCGCTGCATAAGGAAACCAAGAAGGTGAACGGAAGAAAAACCAAGCGTCCTGGCTGATGAAGCTTCTCATCACTACGCACTTCGAGCGGAGTTACGCAAAAGCACCGAATGCAATCCAGAAGGCGTTCGACAAAGCAATCTTCGTTCTTATTGCAGAACCTCCATCCCCCATCACTCCGCGCCAAGAAGTACGACGAAAGCAAGGATCGATGGCAGGCCATGGTGAACGACGACTGGCGTTTTTATTTCATCATTAAAGACGACGCCTACATACTCCAGGGCATCATCCGCCATCCGAAATGATTTCCGCGCAGCAAAGGAACGAAGCGTGTCGAATACTGAAACCCGTAATGAAAGGCTCGATCTTCGTCTGACGCCATCCGCGAAACGGACGCTCGAAACCGCGGCCTTAGCCGCTAATCGGTCCGTGAGGGAGTTTGTGCTGGAAAGTGCGCTTGCGCGTGCGGAACAAACGTTGCCCGATCGGCAGCGTTTCGGCTTGAGCGCTGGGCATTGGGGAGCTTTTCAGGCGGCTCTTGCTGCGCCTCACCGTCCCTCGCGCCGATTGGCGGAGCTTTTGAAGCAGCCAAGCGTATTTGAGCGCGGCGGGGTGTAGTGCCAAGGGCGCTTCGATCCGATCACTGCTTAAGCGATTTCAAATACGCGAGAACCGCTTCGGCATCCGGGCGCGTCATGCGAAAGGGGGGCATGGGAGGGTCGGGGCGAGCGCCAGTGCGGGAGATTCCCGTCATGAGCAGGCGGACGAACTCTTCATCGGTGCCCGGCGGACGGCCGGCCAGCCGCGGTTCCACGACCGCCCATTTCGGCACATCATAGGTCGCTTTTATCTGCGTGGGCCCACCCAGCAGCTTGTTTCTACTCTCGCCTTCCCCGTTCTGGTTCCACGGCGTGTGGCAGCGGCCGCACATCGCCACCGATTCGACAATGTATTTGCCGCGCTCGATGGCGCCGGCGTCCGGAGCCTTCGTCTTCTTCGCATCCTGGGCTACCACGCTCCGCGAGGGCGCAACGGCGAATAGGAGAAAACCCGCGATCGCGGTTCCAGCAATTGTCTTCATAGGGAGGATTCTATCAAGTACCTTGCCACGGCGCTAACATCTTAAGTTGAAGCTCGCATCCGGATCTCGAACGATTGCGGCGGCAATCTGCGCCATCGCCGCTCTGGCCGCGCAGACTACCGACCCCGAAGCTCGGCGCCGTCAAGCTTTCGAAGCGGGCGAAGCGGCTATGCACCGCGGCCAGTGGGCTGAGGCGGAGAAGAAATTTCTAGAAATCGTGGCGATGGCGCCGGGCGATGTGGGCGCGCACGCCAATCTCGGCGTGATCTACATGCGCCAGCAAAAATGGAAGCGCGCGCTCGATGAACTCCACGCCGCCGAGAAGCTGGCTCCGCAAATTCCTGGAATCCGTCTCGATATCGGCTTGGTCTACTATCGCGAAGGCGAGTATCACAAAGCGATCGCTCCGTTCGAATCGGTGCTGCGGGATCAGCCGGATTCTGAGCAAGCCCGGCATCTGGTGGGCCTGTGCTATATGTTCGACGAACGCTATGCCGATGCGGCCGCTGCGCTGGAGCCGTTGTGGCCTTCGTTGAACGGCGATTTGAGCTATCTCTACGTGCTGTCTGTCGCGGCCGGCAATGCCGATCGGCACGATCTGGAAGAAAAGGCGCTGGCGCGGTTACTCGAAGTGGGCCAGAATTCGCCCGCGCTGCATCTGCTGCTGGGCAAAGCGTACTTGAATCGCGGCGACGACGACAAGGCGCTGGCGGAGCTGGAACAGGCTGCGCAGGCCGACGCGAAGTTGCCGATGGTTCATTACAATATCGGCATCATTTATAAACGCAAGCGCGAGTTGGACAAAGCCAAGGAAGAATTTCTCGAGGACATTGCCGTGGAACCGGACGTGGCTTACAACTACGACGAACTTGGAACCATGTGCCTGGCCTCGGAACAGAATATTGAGGCGCGCCGCTACTTCGAGCAGGCTCTGCGGCACAATTCGCAGATTGGAACATCCTGGTATGGGCTGGCGAAGATCGACAAAGCGGAGAAGCGTTACGCCGAGGCCCTCAAAGCGTTGGATTCGGCCGGCGCAATCGATCCGAAAAGCGCCAGCGTTCACTATTTGCGCGCGCAGGTGCTGATGCAACTGGGCCGCAAAGCCGAAGCGCTAACGGAATTTGCAACTGTGCGCCGACTTCAGAGTGAGGAGGCGGGCAAGCTGGAGCGCGATATCAGTGGGGGAAAATATCGCGATCCTCAGCTTCCGGTAGAAGTGAAGTAATGTGGAACAGAAGTAGTATATAGTGGACCTCGGATGCAGCGCCGCACATTTTTGATTCAGTCGCTGGCCGCCGGCTTAAGCGCGCAGACACCGGCTGGTCTCTCGGATCGCATCGGGATTTCGAGCTGGAGCTTCCACAGTTTCTTTTCCACCACGCTCGATGAGAAGCTGCCGAAGCTGACAAAATCGTGGGACCTTCGCGATTTTCCGGAAATGATCGCCGACCGCTATCGCGTGCATCAGCTCGAGATGGTGGCGCCGCATTTTGAATCGACCAAGCTCTCCTACGTGCGAGAAGTGAAGAGCCGGCTGGCGCGCGCTCATTCGCATCTGGTGAATATTCCGGTGGACATCGACGAGCTCGGCGTCAAAGGCGGGCTTTCGGATCCCGATCCGAAAATCCGAGAGACCGCGATTTCAGCGTGCACCAAGTGGATGGACATCGCGCAGGAGCTGGGCGCGAAATCGGTGCGCTGCGATCCGGGCGAAATGAATCGAGCTGACCTCTCGAACACTATCGGGTCCTATAAAAAGCTGGCTGCTTACGCGGGCTCGAAGAACCTGTACGTGATTATCGAAAACCATGGTGGTGTGGGATCGGAACATCCGGAGGATCTGGTGAAAGTCTTCCAGGCGGTGGGCGAGCATTGCGGCGCGCTTCCGGACATGGGCAATTTTCCGGACGAAGCCACGCGGCAGCGCGGTTTGCCGTTGCTTTATCCCTATGCGCCCACGGTGTCGCACGCCAAAGGCCTGGAGTTCGATGAGCACGGGATAGAAAGGGCATTCGATTTTCCGCGCGCCATGCAGGCGGCGAAAAAAGCAGGTTTTAAGGGCGTCTTCTCGGTCGAATACGAAGGCACGGGCGATGCGTATACCGGCGTTCAAAACGTCGTGGATGAACTGGTGAGGTATCTATGAAAGAGACTCGTCGAAATTTTCTTGAAAGCACGCTGGCGACTGCGGCTCTGGCAAGCATGGGCAGCGCGGCCGCGCAATCGCGAGCGAATGTCACCATCGGCATCATTGGCGCGGGCATCCGTGGGCTAGAGCTGATGGGAGTGGCGCTTGAGGCAGGCGCAAAGGTGGCGATGGTGTGCGATCTTTACGACGGCCATTTTCGCCGCGCGCAGGAACTGCAGAAGAGTACTCCCACCACGCGGGATTTCCATGAAGTGCTGGCGCGGCCGGATATTCAGGCAGTTCTCGTGGCCACCTCCGACCACTGGCACGCACCCGTAGCCATTGCCGCCATGCGCGCGGGCAAGGATGTCTACTGCGAGAAGCCTATGGCGCACACCATTCCGCAGGCGCTGGAGATGGCCGCGGTATCGCGAGAAACCGGCCGGCTGGTGCAGGTGGGCAGCCAAAGCGTCAGCATGACTTCCACGCATAAAGCCAAAGAATGGTTCGACTCGGGCGCGATCGGGACTGTGTTCATGGCGCAGTGTTCCATCTATCGGCCGAACGCCATTGGCGCCTGGCGATATCCGGTGCCGCCGGATGCTTCGCCCGAAACCATCGACTGGGAGCGCTACCTGGGCAACGCTCCGAAACGGCCGTTCGACGCGGCGCGTTTCTTCCAGTTCCGCAATTGGTGGGATTATGGCACCGGGATCGCCGGCGACGAATACGTCCATCTGCTCTCCCGTGTGCACTACGTTTTGGGAGTGCAATACCCGCTGAGCGCGGTGGCGTACGGCGGCATTTACAAATGGAAGGGCGACCGCGATGTGCCGGACATTCATAACACGCTTTACGATTACGGCAAGTTCCAGGCACAGGTGAGCGCGAATCTGGTTTCGAACTGGGAAGGCGGCGAGATAGTGCGCTTCATGGGCGATCGCGGGACCATCGAGCTTACTGAAGAGGGCGCCAAGTTGATTCCATACAATCCCGTGGAAGATTACGAATATCCGCTGGAGAGCTGGCCCAAAGACACCAAAGACAAGTTCATGGCTGAGCACAAGAACGATCCGGAAGCGGACATTGGGACTGCACGGAAACAGCCGCAGCGAAAAGTGGAAACTTTCAGCCAGGTCCACGAGGGCACCCTGGAGCATATGCGGAATCTCTTCGAGTGCATGCAAACTCGCCAGCAGCCTGCGGAGAACGTCAGCTTCGGTTGTGGCACGGCGGTGGCTTGCCATATGGCGAACATCTCATACCGGCAAAAGAAGCGAGTCTTTTGGGACGCCGAGACGGCCAAGCTCAGTATGTGAAGTGCTGCGCCACGAACCTGTTTGCGGTTGAATTACGATTTCGTAATTTTACGACATCATCTTGACAAATAACCAGATACGGCATAGTATGAACCCATCAGGTTTGAAAGGGGTAACATGGGTCGACTAGTAAGATACCTAGCTTGTATCGTAATCCTGACTGCGTCCCTGTCGGCGCAAAACAGCAGTTCCATCACGGGCACGGTCCGCGATGCAACGGGCGCCGTTGTTCCAGGCGCTAACGTGGTTGCGACCAGCGTCGAAAAGGGCACGTCGGTTTCCACGAAGACCAACGGAGAAGGCGATTACCTGATTGGAGCGCTATCGCCAGGCCATTACAGCGTCACGGTCACGCAGACTGGTTTCAAGCAGTTCAAGCTGTCGGAGCCGGTTACGCTTGACGTCTCGCAGAAGGCCAAGGTAGACGCGACGCTGGAGGTCGGCGAAATGGCGACGCAGGTTTCGGTTGAGGGCACTGCGGTTCAGGTGCAAACCGAATCCCCCGAGATGTCCAGTGTCGTGACCGGCAAAGAGGTCACGCAGATCGTTCTCAATGGCCGCGACTTCGCTCAGTTAGTGACCTTGGCGCCGGGCGTGAGCAATCAGACTGGCCAGGACGAAGGCACGGTAGGTGTCTACGGGAACGTCGTATATAGCATTAATGGCGGCCGTACCGAGAACAACACCTGGGAGCTGGACGGCGGCGACAACATGGACAACGGCAGCAACCAGACGCTCAATGTCTACCCGAGTCCTGATGCGATCGGGCAATTCAGGGTAGTGACGTCGAACAACGGTGCGCAGTACGGGCGCAACGGATCGGGAACGATTGAAGCTTCTATCAAGTCCGGCCAAAAGGATTTCCACGGCGATGTATATGAGTTCGTGCGCAACAACGATTTCAACGCGCGGAACTTCTTCAATTCGACAGTGCCTGAATACAGGAAAAACGACTTCGGCTATACGCTAGGCGGGCCGGTGTACATTCCGAAGGTTTACAACAAGGACAGGGATAAAACGTTCTTCTTCTTCTCCGAAGAGTGGCACAAGGACCTGGTTCCCGGCCAAAACTTCAACCAGCTATTGCCGGACGCACAGCAGCAGCTCGGCAATTTCTCGGATGTATGCCCCGGGGCAGGAACGCCGGTTAGTACGGGGAGCAAGACCAATTTTCCTGACTGTCCCATAAACCGCAAGGCCGGATCGTACTTCCCGAACAATATTGTTCCCATCGATCCGAATGCTCAGGCGATCATTAGCAATCTTCTACCGCAACCGAATTCGGGCAGCGGTTTGAGTTCGCGTTATATCGCCGCACCGGCGCAACTTACCAACTGGCGCGAGGAACTGGTCCGGATCGATCACAACTTCAGCGACAAGGTTCGATTCTTCGGGCACTTCATCCACGATTCGTGGAGCACCGAAACTGCCACACCGTTGTGGGGCAGCGGCGCCTCGTTCCCGACCATTGGGACCAATTTTGTTGGTCCGGGCGTGAGCGTGGTCGCGAATCTGGCGGCGAATATTTCGCCGACACTGCTGAATGAGTTCACCTTCAGCTACACCACCGATCACATCTTCCTGAACGCGGTTGGTCCGGCGCAGCGGCCATCCAGCATGACCATGACCGGGCTTTACAACAACGGTTTCGGTGGGCTGCTTCCGGCCGTCAGCGTGGGAGGCGGCGTCAACTACGACCAAGGCGGATTCACCATGGACACGGGATACTTCCCGTGGAACAATGCGAATCCGACGTTCACCTACAAGGACCAAGTGAGTAAGATCGTCGGGTCACATAACCTGCTCTTCGGCGCCTATTACGTCGCGGGTCAAAAGAACGAGGAGAACAGTCCTTATGTTCAAGGAATTCTCTATACCAGCCATACATCCCCGGTAAGTACGGGAAACGCGTTCGCCGATCTCCTGGTCGGAAATTTCTCCGAATACAGTCAGGCCAATTCGAAGGTCAAATACTACAACCGTTACAAGATTTTGGAGCCATATATCCAGGACGACTGGCACGTGTCCAAGCGATTGACTTTAAATCTCGGGTTCCGTCTGAGCGGGTTTGGGACTTATCGCGAGAAGTATTACCAAGCGTACAACTTCAATCCAGTCGCTTACAGCTTGGCGAATGCGCCGCAGATCGATGTGTCCGGGAGCGTTACGGGTTTCGCAGGCGCGCTGATTCCGGGTACCGGCAGTCAGTTCGACGGCATTCAACAGTGCGGCAAGGGCGGTACTCCTCGCGGTTGCGTGGCCGGGCATTTGTTTAACCCCGCGCCTCGATTTGGATTCGCGTACGATCCGTTTGGTGATGGAAAAACTTCCATTCGCGGCGGCTACGGCATCTTCTACGAGCACACCAACGGGAACGAAGGGAATACCGAATCATTGGAAGGCAGCCCGCCACTCGTGTTGACGTCCCAGCAGTACAATATCGCCGGTTACACGAACATCGGCGGTGGAGGCAGTGCGGCGCCCAACTTCCCTCTATCGGTCAAATCGATTCCGAATGCTGCCATATGGCCGTATGTCCAGCAATGGAACGTCAGCGTCCAACGTGAGGTAATTAAATCGACAGTCATGACGGTGGCCTACGTTGGAAGCAAAGGCACACATTTGGGCGTTACAACGGACTACAATCAGCTCTATCCGATTTCAGCCTCGCAGAATCCATTCCTGCCGGGCCAGCCTTTGACCTCGGCCATTTGCAGCAGCGGCCTGGTGAACGGCGCCGCGCCTACAGGACCTGCGGCAACCCAGTTCGCCGTGGCTTGCGGCGCGAATCCGAACTCATACCGGCCATACCAAGGCTTCGGGTCGATCAGCGCCCTTCGATACGGAGCAAACTCGGCCTATAACGCAATGCAGGTTTCGCTAGTCCGCCATATGGGACGGCTTAGCGTCGACCTGGCGTATACCTGGAGCCATTCGCTGGATAATGCCTCCGATTACGGCACCAGTAACTTCGTAGATTCATATAACTTGAATATAAGCCGCGCGAGCTCCGATTTCGACCAGCGCCAGATATTCAACCTCGGCTACGTTTACGACCTTCCGTTCTTCACGCAGAGGGGTTGGTTGCACACGGCGCTCGGCGGCTGGGAGTGGTCGGGACTGTTTACTGCTCAAACAGGAACACCGTTCAGCGTAACCGATGGTCTCTACGGCTCCGGCGTGGCTAATGGAAATGGTCAGGGCGCGTTGCTGGATCTGGTCGGCAACCCCAATTCCGGTATGGGAGCTTTGAACAACCAGCCGGGAGTGGTCGGTCCGCTGCTCTACAATCCCGCAGCATTCGCCGCGCCGCAAGGTTTGACCTTCGGAACGGCGCAGCGCAACGTATTGAACAATCCTGGCCGTTGGAACGCGGATATGGGGCTATTTAAGAGGTTCTCGATTACGGAGTTGAGGTACTTTGAATTCCGAGCCGAGGCCTTTAACGTGTTCAACCATACGGAGTGGGGTAGCGTGGGCGGTAACGCTTCCACGACCTGCTTCGCCGGAGCGACCAACACTCCGGGCGATTCGAGTTGTCTGGCGAACAGCGAATTCCTGCGTGCAAACAGCGCGCACAATCCGCGCATTCTGCAGCTTGCGCTGAAGTTTATGTTCTAAGGGAGATTTCCGCGGGAGAGGGTTACTTAACTTGTTATTTCACCTTCTCCCGCACATTGAACTCCAGCTTCCACCGGCGTCCGTCCCGCGCGACGGACCAGAGTTGCAGCATCCCCGTTTCAGTTACTACTGTTTCTAAAGTGACCGGCACAAATTCGCCGGCGTTGCCTGCCGCCGGAAGGCAAACTTCGATCGGCGACAGCTCTTCCAGATCGCCGGCGATGTCGTCCAGCATGGCGCCGGCAGCGTCGTTCTTGCGAATGGCGGATTGAAAAAAGCGGAACTCGGCGGGCTCGCCTACGGTTAAGCCAAACTCGCGATCCTTCAACTGCAGTGAGCTGCCTTCCTCCATGCCGAAGGGAGCTACGGCGAGCGCCTTGAACGGGACAGGCATGCCGGGAACAGCGGGCATGGCGCTTTCGATACCCACGTAATAAGTGCGCGGCACTCCGCCGCGGATGCGCACGCCTCGGCCTTCGCGGGCCAATCCATAATAAGCAGCGCCGCGCGCCACGGCGTGCATCAGATCCTCGCCGACCAGGGGGACCACGGGCGCGAGACCCTCTTCGGCCAGCCAGCCGTTGAGGACTTCGAGAATCCGGCGCCGCACTAATCCAGCGCGCAGTACGCCGCCGTTGAAGAGGACATGCGTGGGCGCGGCGAGTCCACTGGATCCCCTCCGCACGGAACCATGCTCGGATTGCGCAGCCTGCTGCCGCAGAAATCGCGCCAGGTGGCGTGTGATGGCAGCATCGGCGGCATAGGGCAATCCGATTTCGGCCAGGCCCATCTTCCTGCGTTGCGGCATGTCTTGGCTGGATACTACGGGCAAAAATCCTTCGCCCAGGATGCGATCGATATCCTCGCGCAGCAGTTTCGTTTTGATGGTGCCACCCACCAGTCCGGTGCCGCGTCCGAGAATCGTCACGGGGTGCTCGCGCTTTTTGCTATCTTCCTCGAGCAGGCGTTCCTTGGCTAGGCGGCATTGCTGCCACAGTGCGTGCAACTGCATGGCATCCAGCTTGGTGCCTTGCGCCGCGAGCTGTTGCTCCAGATGGCGTGCCAGAGCGAGGTCGACGTTGTCGCCACCGAGCAGGATGTGTTCGCCCACCGCGACGCGCTCGAGTTGCAGCTCGCCTGCTTGCTCTGTCACCGCGATCAACGTGAAATCGGTGGTGCCTCCGCCGATGTCCACCACCAGGATCAGGTCGCCCACTTGCACGCGCTCGCGCCAGTCAGAGTGCCGCTCGATCCAGGCGTAGAAAGCGGCCTGCGGTTCTTCCAGCAATAACGGATTCTGATAGCCGGCCTCTTGGGCTGCTTGCAACGTAAGCTCGCGCGCTACCGCATCGAACGAGGCCGGCACGGTTACCAGGACCTGTTGCTTCGCGAACGGCGCGTCCGGCATCTTATGATCCCAGGCGGCGCGCAGATGCTCCAGATATCGCCGCGATGCCTCGACTGGTGAGATTTTATCGAGACCTTGCGGCGCGTTGAGAGGCAGAATGGGTGCCGTGCGATCGACGCCGGCGTGGGACAGCCAGGATTTTGCGGACGCGACCAGGCGGCTGGCAACTTCCGCGCCACGTTTCTGCGCCAGCGCACCTACGACGTAGCGCGGAGTTTCGTCCCACGGCAGCGCGATAGAGCCAGCCGGAAAATCGGCCGAGCCGGGGATATAGAGAAAGGACGGCAGCAGCGGCTGATCGCGCACTTCGCCCGGATTCACCAATTGAGGAAGCTCGATGACCGTGACTGGCGGGGTTTCCCGTGGGTCGCCAGCGGCCGGCGCGCAGGCCAGGGCGCAGTTGGTGGTTCCGAGATCGATTCCGATGACGTATTGCTGTGACAAGCTTCAGTGTAGCTTGCCGACTCCAACTGCTCCACTGTAATCAAATACCCAGTTCTGCACCACTCTGGTGTACAATGACCTTATGCCTGCTCGTCCAAAGGTCGTTCGCCAAAGCGTGACGTTACCAGCTTCTCTTGCAAAAGAAGTTCAGAACATGGCCAAACGTCAACATCTAAGTGCCAGTCGAATGCTGGTAACCCTCGTCGATCAAGGCGTTCAGGCACGAAAACAACAGCGGAAAGCTTTGTTTGAACTGATCGACCGTTTCCGGGCGACTGACAATCCCGAGGAAGTCGCGCGGTTAGGCGATCAGCTGGGCCGTATGGTCTTTGGCGAATGAATGCCGAAAATAAGCTGGCTGAATCTTCCGCTGCCGATCCGGCAGCATTTGATCGATCGGATGCACGACCGGAACATCACCAAAGAAGATCTTGCCCAGCTGATGCTCTGGATAGCCTCCAACCCAGAAGTTCCCGATGGCCCTTGGTTTAAGGATTTCCGATCCTTCAAATTGTGTGGCCATGGTAATCTACCGAAGACCTTCCTTGCACCCGACCAATCGGCAACTGGAACTCAGATTTAGGTCTTCACTTGAGTCTTTTCAAATCTCGCTTGGCTTGCTCGAAGTCGGGCTTCAAGCGAACGGCGGTTTCGAGTTCGGATCGGGCTTCGGCCTTGCGGCCCTCCTTTTCAAATACCAATCCGAGCGACCAATGCGCTCCGGCGATTATCGGTGAATCCGGCTCGGGTTCCTTGGTCTCGTTGATATATTTCTTGAGGTAAGCCTCGGCCTTCGGCAACTCGACTCCCTCGCGCAGCATCGCACGCGCTGCGTGAACATACGGAGCGACGTCGTCCGGCACGGCTGCTTCGGCCCGCGCGACCACCTCGGCTGCGTCATCGAAACGTTTCTGAAGCACCAGTGCGTATGGATTTTATTCGCAACGAAGCGCGCGGGTTGGCAGGCTGAATCCCGTGAAAGTTGCTGCATCGTTGGGGCTGACCTGATAGAGAATCGTCGACATCAAGCGGGTGACGCCAAAAGCCGCTACCAGCCCAATGGCCAGGCCGATGGCAGTGAGTTTCAGACCTTGGCTCATAACCAGCGAAATCAAATCTCTTTGCGCCGCTCCCAACGCCAGCCGGATTCCAAACTCCTGTTTCCGTGCGGCTACTGAATAAGCCATCACTCCGTAAATTCCGAGCGCTGCCAGAAACAGGGAAAGCGCCGCGAAGAATGAGCTAACCTGGCCTACGATGATGCAAGGAGCGCGCTGGTTCGCCATGAGCTCCTCGATTGTTCTTACGCCCAAAACTGCCTGGCCGTTATCCACTGCGCGAATGGCGCGGCGGACACCGGAAGCGATATCTTGCAATTCGGAGTCTGTTCGCAGCACGAAGGTCATGCTCTTAGTGGAATATTGTTGATAAGGAAAGTAGACCTGGGGATACGGGCGGTCGGTGTCGTCTTGGCCGGTAATGTCCTTAACCACACCCACAATGGTTACGATGCGGTTGAGACGAATGCGCTGTCCCAAAGGATCTTGACCCGGGAACTGACGCCGCAGCATGGCCTGATTGATAATGCCGACCGCGAGCGAGTCGGAGCGATCCTGTTCGGAAAACGCACGCCCACGTAATAGCGGGATGCCCATGGCGTTGAAATAATCCGGGGAGACGCTATCGATCAACGTGAAGGGACGGTCCGCGGGAGCGGGAACGGGGCGCCCGTCGACGGAATACGCCGCGGAGCCATCGCTTCCGCCATAAGGAATAAAATTTCCCACGGCCGCAGCGCGAATGCCGGGAAGTGTTCGGATGTGCTCCAGAGCATCCTTCTTGAATGCCTCGATTCGCTTCGGGTCGGTGTACTGAGAATCGGGAAGCTCGACGCGGGCCGTCACCAAACCGTTCGGGTTGAATCCCGGATCCCTTGCGTGCATGCGCACCAGACCCTTGACCAACAATCCAGCCGCTACGAGAACAACCAAAGCCAACGATGTTTCAAACACAATCAGGCAGTTTTTGAAAAGTGCGCTGGCGCCGCCGGCCGAAAGCCGCGCGGTGTTCTCTTTGAGGACGTGGTTGACATCGATACGTCCGCAATGGAGAGCGGGAGCGATGCCGAAGAGAAGGCCAGTGAACAATGCGATGCCGAGTGTATAGAGAAGGGTGGACGCGTCCACGCGCAAAACGGCGGAGTTTGGCAGATAGCCGCGGACTTCTGGCGGAATGGCTTGCGCAATCCAGCTCACGCCCCAATTGGCGAACAGCACGCTGAGCGCGGCGGCCATCAGGAAGAGCGTCAGGTTTTCTGTCAGAAGTTGGCGCAACAGGCGGCCGCGTCCAGCACCGATGGCTAGCCGCACGGCCATTTCCTTTTGCCGGCCCACGGCGCGGCCGACCACCAGGTTCGCGACATTGCTGCACGCCAGCAACCAGAACGCATCCTACCAGCCAGAACACAATCAACGCTTCCTGGCTGCCGCCATCTCTGCCAATTTCTTCCCGCAGGGTGCGGAGCTGAACACTGCGTCCCGCGTTCGTCGCAGGATAAGAATCGGCCAGCCGCTGGGCAACTGTCTTGAGATATCCCGTAGCACGAGCCAGACTGACGCCAGGCTTCATGCGGGCGATTACACGCAAGTAGCGAGTATGCCGGTCATCACTCAGCGTGAGGGGCATCCACAGTTTGACCGGTCCCATCAATGGCAGGTGGAATCCTTCGGGCATGATTCCAACTATCGAGACGCCCGCCCCGTCGATTTGAATTGTCTTGCCGACCAGCCCCGGATCTCCGCCGAGACGGTTCTGCCACAATTCATAACTCAGCACAGCCACGTGGGGAGCGCCGGGCTGTTCCTCTTGCCGGAAGAAGCCTCGACCCTGTTGCGGTGTTACTCCCAGCATGCGAAAGAATTCTGCGCTGACGAGTGCGCCGGCAATGGGCTCGTCCCGTTCTCGAGCGTGAAGACCGATGATTGCCATCCGCATATATTCTCAAAGACGCCGTTGTTTTGCGTCCGCCAATCATCCAGATCCCCGGCGGAAGTAACGCCCGTCCACTTGCCCTTGACATCCGCCGAATCAATCACGACCAGTTGATCGGGATTCGCATAGGGCAACGGCTTCAGCACCCAGGCGTTCACAACGCTGAATATCGCCGGCTGCAGATGTCCAAACTCGATGCGCGCCTGACGCTCGGCTTTTTCTCTGGGCATGCCAGAACCAACCAGGTCCTCGGTGTATTTCGCGATATGAAAGCGCAACTCGGCGTCCATGTCGCCTTCCATGCGATTCCGGCGGAGTGCGCCGTCCAGAATGCATTTCGCACGCGCCAGGACGCTCATGATTTCTCCGGTTCCGCGTTCAACACGCCAACCACTCCCGCGCTCAAGCGATTCCAGTTTTCGGTTTCCAATTTCAACTGGCGCCTGCCTTCGGCCGTCAGCTTGTAATACTTGGCTTTGCGATTGTTCTCACTCTCGCCCCATTCGGCCTTGATCAAGCCGCGGTACTCCAGCCGGTACAAAGCCGGATAAAGCGACCCCTGTTGAATCTGTAGGCGCTCCTGGGATAGCTGCTGAATGCGGATCAGGATGCCGTAGCCATGCATGGGCTCAAGCGAAATGGATTTCAGGATCAGCATCTCGAGCGTGCCCTGGAGCAGGTCTTGTTGTTTGCTCACTGAACGACCTCCTAGATCATCTAGGGGAGATTGTAACCGGCTCTCTCCTAGATTGTCAAGGGGTACGGAGGGGCACTGTGCGTGACTGCCTGAACTTCGTGATTCCGACCAATACGATCACGGCGGCGGACATCATCGGCACGGCCGGAACACCGCCCAACGCGAGTCCGGCCCCGAGCGCAATGAGGAGTCCACTCGAGGGCACGATGAAAGCGGCCCGGCCGTACTCAAGACGCCGCAGTGCCGCCATGAAGACCGCGAGCACGAACAAGTCCCCCACGCCGACCACTGCCGTCAAGCCTAGGTGCGGCACTGGTACGCTGAGGGAAAGGTAAACCAGCAGTGAGCTTTTGCTCGCGTGACTGGCTTCGAGAATCATCCTTGTTACGCCGCCGGTAAACGAGATAGCATCGGCGATGCCTGCCGCAACGGCGAACGCGATCAGCGCCGGAGTTGAACGTAGCATCTGCCCCAATACCGAACCTGCCAGGGTCCCCGTAGCCAGGACAAACATGTCCGCGACCAAGAAAGCTGAGGGGCGCCAAAAGCAAATAGCCACATATGCGACGAGTACAAATAGCGCCGCCCTTCGAACCGCGCTGGTGCTTGCGGCTCCCGCCAGTCGTACGCCTAGCCAAACCAATATACAGGCGATGACCACGGTCGCGGCTGCTATTCCGGCCAGTGCACTCACGGCCTAATTCTATCTCGCCTTTTGCGGGGAACCTGCCCTGGCTCGCGGGGCTCGGAAAGATGCTTTCGCAGGACCAGACAGCACGCTAGACAGCCTGCAGAATGTATGCCCGGCGATAACCTTCGGCCTTAGCGAGTGGCACCCAACATACGTTCCAGCCGCAAGACAATATCCCTGAGCGCCTCGGCTTGGCCATTCAATTCCTCGCCTGCGGCAGCGCTCTCCTCTGCTTGAGCTGCCGTCGCCTGCGTAACGGTCTCCATCTGCATAATCACTTTGGATACCTGGTCGATGCCGCGCGCCTGCTCTTTACTTCCAATTTCCACCTCATCAACCAGCGTCTTCACTTTGGTAGCGCTTTCGGTAATCGATCGCACTGCTCCAATTACCTGATCGAGCTTGGCCCGGCCGTCCTTCGATTTGTCGATGGACTCTTCGATCAATCCCGCCGTTTCCTGGGCGGCGCCGGCGCAACGCTGCGAGAGATTTCGAACTTCATCGGCCACAACCGCGAATCCCATCCCAGCTTCACCAGCTCGCGCGGCTTCCACCGCCGCGTTCAATGCCAGAATATTGGTTTGGAACGCGATCTCGTCGATAACCTTGATGATCTTTGAAATCTTGCCGCTGGAGTCGTTGATTTCGTTCATCGACGCCACCATCTGTTGCAGATTCCGGTTGGCTTGGTCCACCCGCTCGGAAGCTTCGACCATGTTCTCGGCCGCGGATTTGGAATTCGCCGCATTTTTGCCCGCCATGGCATTCACCTGTGTGCTTGCCGACGAGGTCTCTTCGAGAGACGCGGCTTGCTCGGATGCGCCTTGCGCCAGCGATTGGCCGGCGCTGGACACCTGAGTAGCGGATGCGGCCACTTGACGCGCTGCATCGCCGAGCGTCTCTGCGATCTCCTTCAACTCGTTGCCAATGCCTCGCGTGATGAAGTACGTGAGGAGCACGCCCGTGAGGAGAGCCGCCAAACAAGCGCCGGCCAGCGTCACCGTGGCACGATGAAGTTGCGTTCCTGCCTGCTTGGCCGAGTCAGCGGTTTGCTGCCTTCCCGCATGGCTGAGCCGTCCCGCGGAGTCTACCATCGCGCCGCCGAGCCGCGCCCATTCGTTCAATAAGGCGGTGAACTCAGGGCCATGGTTTTCATTTTTTTGCACAACGCTAATAATGCGCTCCAGCACTGGTTTGTAACTTTCGAAATCGCGGCGAAGTTGCTCAACCTCCGGTCTAAGCTCGGTCAACGCATCCGACTCCGTTATTATTCGCTGTAGCTTAGGTAGCTCATTTTGAGCATTTCGAAATCGGCCCCAGCCCTTTTCCAAGGCGCCTGGCTTTTGTACCGTTACGAAGTAGATGAAGTGAATCCGGGCGTTGAGGAATTCGCTCTCGACCCGGGTCGCCAACTCACCCACAGGTAGGTAGCTGGAGGTTACAACTTCCAGATTGCTCGACGTTCTCGCGGTGATCCAGACGCCAAAACATCCTACGGCTAGCGCCTGGAGCAGGACTCCCAAAACTCCGATACCGATCTTTTTCCCGATGCTCAATTGCTGCATAACAACTGCTTTCTCCCACTAACTGGGCCTATAATACTCATCGACGCAATCGGCGACGTTCGCAGCCGAGCGGGGCGGCTATCCTCCGCTTTTCCTTAGAATGTGCCGATCTAGTAAGGTAAGTCCAACGGCATGAGACCCAATCCAGGCCAACGCACGAAGGCAGATGAAAACAAAAGCCTTATCCGTGTTCATCCGTGTCCATCCGTGGCCATATTTTGCCTTTGCCTCGCAGCCTCTCTCTCAGCCCAAACCCGCCTGACCCTACAACAAGCCGGGTCGCGTATGGCGCCGGATTGGACACCGGTCTACGATGGTAAAGAGGTGCTAGTGAGCGGGCAAGTCTCGGCGGCTCCAGTGTGGGTATCCGAGTCGCTGTACTTGGCTATTCAGGATCAGGCCGGCTATGGCCTGTTGCTGGAGGGCTCCGAGCGCCAGTTTCGTGATTTTGCGCCGGGCGATTGGGTGGAATCGCAAGGGCCCATCGCCCGGCATGCAGGTCTAGCTGTATTGATCCCTCGCACGCTCCGGCGAACCAGCCGCGCGGAGCCGCCGGCAGCGAAAATCCTCAGGCCCTCGGAGCTCGCATCATTTCGATACCTGGGCGTTCTAGTCACCACTGAAAGCGCGGTGGCTCAGGAAAAGGGCAACGCAGGTGGGGACCTGATTTCGATCGGAGAGAGAGGCAGCTACATCGACGTCGTCCTGCCCCGGACGCGGCACGATTCCTCGCCACAGCCCTACGGATTCCATGCGGGTGACCGGATTCGCGTTACCGGAATCGACAGCCAGTTCTGCAGGCTGCCTCCCTACGATCGGTTCTTCCAGATCCTGGCGCTAGGTCCCGCCTCGATAACCGTGGTGGAGAAAGCCTGGATGATTCCCCCTCCGTTGCTGCTGGCCTCCGTGATGCTGGCGGCCGCTCTGCTTGCGATCTGGTGGTTTCGGGAGCGCAGGATGGCCGCGCTGCGCCGCCGCATGCGCGTTTTGAATTCGCTGGGCGAGGATGTGATCGGCGCCGCCTCGCCCGCGGAAATTCTGCGGCGGCTGGAGATGACGCTGCCCAAAGTTTCGGCCTCCTCCGGAACCGGCATGTATTTGCTGAACCGAGGGACGAAGTCGCTCGAAAGCGTACAGGCTACCGGCGCGGAATCCATCGAGCTGGACAACCCGAGGAGCGGCATGGCTGCCGGTATCGCAGCCTGCTTCCGGAACCGCACCCTGATCGCCATTCCAGACACGCGCCGCAGTCCGTTTTTCCGCAAAGAGACGGGCGGAAGCAGCCCGCGCGCGGCCATCTTTGTTCCAATGTTCGCTCAGAGCGAACTGGTGGGAGTGCTGGAACTGCACAATGACGAGAGGATTCGCTATTACAGCCAGGCCGATCAAGCTGCCATGCAACATCTGGCCAATCAGGTGGCAACAGCGCTGAAACTTCAGGAGCAGCATTCGGTACGCGAGCAATTGTTTCGCAGCGAGAAGCTGGCGGCGGCCGGGCAACTGATTTCAGAGATCGCCAATGAATTGAGACTTCCGCTGGAATCCATCGTGGCGCGGGCCTCTGCTCTCAGATCGCGGCGGACGGATGATTTTCGCGAAGAATTGGAAACCATCGCGGCCGATGCGCAGCGTGCATCGCAGATCGTGACCCGGCTCGATTCGCTCGCCAAGGTGGAACAGACCGAGGTGCAAGCCGTGGATCTAACGGCACTGTTGACGGGCCTCGTACAGTTCCGGGAACCGGAGTGCAAGGCCAAAGGCGTCGAGATTCGATCCCAGTTGGCCGCAAAACCGACCATCATCATGGGATCTCCGGGCCAGCTCGAACAGGTGCTCCTGAACCTGCTGGTGGACGCCGAGAAAGCGGCAGCCGAGGCACGCGAGAAGCTCATCACAGTATCGAGCAGTTTGTTGGCTCGGCGAATGCTGGTGGAAATTTCGTATTCCACCCGTTCCACCGAGTTTCAGAGACTGGATGCCGCGGACGGCGATCACTTAAGCGGCGGAGCGTTGGCTCTGGGAGCGTGCAGGAGTATAATTCAAAGTCACGGCGGCGAATTTCGCGCTGTCCGCGTTTCACCGGTGCAGGCTCGGTTCGATATCGAGCTGCAGGTGGTGGAGCCGCGCTCGAGCGGGGTCGCGGCGGGAGCAGCGCTCGGCGGAAGAACCCGGCATCTCAACGTTCTGGTGGTGGATCCGGACGCGAAAGTGCAGCGCCAGCTTTTGCAGTTACTGGGCGATCGCGGCGATCGCGTGGTGCCAGTATCGAACGCCGAGGAGGGTGTGGATCTGGTCCAGCGCATGCGATTCGACATGGCTCTGTGCGCGGTCCGACAGCCTGGGCTGAACTGGGTGGAGTTTTTCGAACGCGTGCGCTATCAAGTGGGCGGCTTTGTTCTGCTGACGGATGGATTCGATACCGATTTGGCGCGCGCATTTCAGGGCAGCGAGGGATTTGTGCTGAGCAAGCCGATTGACGAAGCCGAGGTGCTGCGGATTTGCCGCGCGGTGGAGGAGCGGGCGGGGCTTGCTGCACGGGGCTAGGGACTGGGGATTGGGGGCTGGTGGCTGGTCGCTGGTGGCTGGTGAGACACTGGGACCAATGGGTACAAAAACATTGTGCTTGTTGCTTCTGGGCGCGGGCTGGCTGAGCTGTGATGAGAAGTACAGCGGCCCTGTCCCGCCTAAGCCCGACCTGCCCTACTTGTTACAGGCCAAGAAATTGTCGGAAGTTGAAATCGGAAAGGCGCGCCAGGAGCGGCGCAAGGACGACACCGTCTCAATTATCGCCGGACCAGGTTCGTCCGCCCGAACGCCGCTGCCTGAGCCGATTTTCATTCTTGATGCCCGCGAGCTAGAGCCACAGAAGATCGAGCTTTTCCGGTTGGAAGTGAAAGATGGTAACCGCGAGGTGTCGTTACCCAACAAGGACCACACCGGCGCCTCGCAGCCTTTGCATTTGAGAATCACTCCTCTGGGAGGGCATCTCTATAAGATCGAAGCCAGCGAGATGTTAGAAGAGGGCGAGTATGCGCTAGCGCCCACCGGAGACAATCGAATTTTCTGCTTTGAGATTTACTGAGCTGGATACGGACCGACGCGTTCGCGCTCAGGCCGTCAACGCTCACGCGGGGAATTTGACATACCCTACGCCCCCCGACTCCGAGATCTTCCACTGCCGCTCAACCTCCTGTTCCAGTTGCGGAATATTGGCAGGGTCATCGGTAGCCTCCAAGGAGTCCTGGCTAATTCTCAGCCGAATGCGGTACCCAGGTCCTTTTATCTTCAGGATGTGTGTTTCGGTGATTCCTTCCGAGGCCCAGCAAAACTCGACTCCAGGTCTCGTTCGCTCGATGATCTCCTCAATGACGGCCCTTTGCCGGCCTTCGTCTGTTTCAGTCAGGTCTTGGTTCATGTACAGCCTCCGTTAGGTATATTGCCACCCGTTTCAGATTCCGCCACCTCAGGCGCGATTGCGGCAGATTTCTCCTGTGAAATGCTGTTCCTTGACCGACGGCCGGCGAACGTCTTCCAGTCTCCCGATTGCAATTCCTTGAAAACCTACCGTCACCGAAAATCTGCGATAGAATTGCTCTACTTATGTCCGCCCAGCCCGCGCCCGCTCCAGCGCCTCAGCAAACTGAAGCCCCTTATCCCGCGCCGCGCTACTCCTGGTACGTGGTGAGCGTTCTCACGCTGGTCTACGTCTTTTCCTTTATCGATCGCCAGATTCTCTCACTGTTAGTCCGGCCGCTGCGCCGCGATTTGCAAATCACCGATACCGAAGTGAGCATTCTTATGGGATTCAGCTTCGCCGTGTTTTACACGTTCTGCGGGATACCATTGGGCCGACTAGCCGACACGCGCAGCCGGCGATCTATCATCGCGGCAGGACTAGTTTTTTGGAGCGCGTTCACCGGCCTGTGCGGTCTGGCCAGGAACTTCGCGCAAATGCTGCTGTATCGTGTGGGAGTGGGCGTGGGAGAAGCGGCGCTCTCGCCCTCGGCATATTCGTTGATCACCGACTATTTTCCGAAAGAAAAGCTGGGTACCGCCATTAGCGTCTATTCGATGGGCATCTACATCGGAGCGGGAATGTCGTACCTGCTGGGCGGGATCGTGGTCCGTTTCGCATCGGCGCAGGAGGCTTGGATTTTGCCGCTGGTGGGCGCCGTCCGGCCGTGGCAGGTAATCTTTCTGGCCGTAGGACTGCCCGGCATTCTGGTAGCGCCGCTAGTGTATTCCATCCGGGAGCCGCTGCGGCGCGGTATCGCCCGGCATGCCTCGTCAGTCCCAGCCTCCGAGTCGTTCGCCTACATGCTGGAAAACAAGCGGACGTTTCTCTGCCATACCTTCGGATTCGGTTTGCTGTCGCTCACGTCTTACGCCAGCGGGGCGTGGGTGCCCGAATTCTTCCGGCGCAATTATCATTGGGATATTCCGCATACCGGAATTGTGTACGGATCGCTAGTGATCATCTTTGGATCGCTGGGCATCGTTGGCGCAGGAAAGATCGCCGACCTGCTGCGGGCGCGGGGAATCCTGCACGCTAACATGCTGGTGGGGATGTGGGTCGCGCTGATCGGGATTCCGGTAAGTTGCCTGCTGTATCTGGCGCCCTCGGCCGGCTGGGCCACGCTGTGGCTCGCGCCCGGCTGTATTGTGGCGGCCGCTCCATTCGGTATCGCGGCCGCGGCGATTCAGCAGATGATGCCCAATCCGATGCGCGGCCAGGCGTCCGCAGTGTATCTATTCATCATCAACATGATCGGTCTTGGATTGGGCCCGACCGCCGTGGCCGTTTGCACGCAATACATTTTCCGGCGGGACGATGCCGTGAATTACTCGCTGTTGGTGGTGCATCTGGTGGCGCTTTCGCTTGCGGCGATCCTGCTCGGCGGCGGGTTGAAGCCGTTCCTGCGAAGCCTAGAGCGCTTGAACCGATGGACGGCCGGTGCGTCGTGACTGACCGGCTCCCCTACCTGGCGACGCAGAGCGCGGCTCCTTACGAAGGGATAACGCCGATCCCTGTCGCCATACTGTTGGATCAAGTTCGCAGCCTCTACAATGTCGGAGCGTTCTTCCGCACGGCAGATGCCGCGGGTTGCGAAAAGCTCTATCTGTGCGGGATCACCGGCCGTCCACCGAAGCCGGGAATCGCCAAGACTGCGCTGGGATCCGAAGAGACCGTTCCGTGGGAACATCACGCCGATGCCGGCACCGTGATTCAGGGCTTGCGGCAGCGAAACTATGAGATTGCGGCCGTCGAAACCAGTGTCCACTCGGTGGATCTTTTCGACTGGCGGCCGCGTTTTCCGGTCTGCATCCTGTTCGGACATGAGGTGGAAGGCCTGGGCGCTGGGCTGCTGGAGCTGTGCGACACCTACGTGCGGATTCCGATGCTGGGCCGCAAACATTCGCTGAATGTAGCCACCGCGGGCGGCGTGGTGATCTACGAGCTTCTGCGGAAGTATCGGCGAATGTTAGACAATGCTAAAAGATGAAAGCGTTTCTCGTTTCTCGTTTCTTGTTTCTCGTTGGTCTCTTCGGGTTGGCAACGGCTTTAGTTGAGGCACAGCCGCCTTCCACCATGGCGCCGCCGGTCCGCGGCATTCATGAGATGGTGGGCGCCGCGAACAACTTCGAAGTGGAGGCCGGCTACCGTATCCTTACCCAGGGCGGCAATGCGGTGGATGCGGGGGTGGCGACAGTGTTGGCCGCTGGCGTCACCGAATTGAGCCGCTTCGGGCTGGGCGGCGAGATGCCGCTCCTGGTAAAAATGGCGGGCAGGCCGCCGATCGCGATCAGCGGAATCGGGGTGGCGCCGGCCAAGGCGACCGTCGAATTCTATCAGCACCGCTCGCCCGAACCCTGGGAGGACGCCGGTCACATGCCCCCGGTCCCGATGCAGGGGATTCTTTCGGCCATCACGCCGGGCGTGTTCGACGGCCTGATTCTGGCGCTTGAAAAATACGGCACTAAGTCCTTCGCCGAAGTTGCAGCGCCCGCCATCGAGTACGCCGAACAAGGTTTCCCGATGCCCGAAGAGTTCGGCAACATGCTGCGAGGGTACCAGCGCATCATTACCTTGTGGCCGGATTCGATGAAGTTCTTTTATCCGGAGGGCGTGCCTACGCCGCGCGGCGAAATATTCCGCGAGCCGATATTAGCGAAGACCCTGCTCGAGCTGGTGGCCGCTGAAAAAAAGGCGCGAGGCAAGCGCGACGCCAAGCTGAACGCCGTGCGCGATTTGTTCTACAAGGGATCAATCGCCAAACGCATTTCCGAGTTTTGCGAAAAAAACGGTGGATTAATCACATACAATGATCTGGCGAATTTCCACGCGGAAGAGGATCAGCCCAAGATGGGTACATATCGCGGCTACGAGATTTACAAGCCCGGTTTCTGGACCCAGGGGCCGGTGATGATTGAAGCATTGAACATGCTGGAAGGTTACGATCTGAAAGCCATGGGCCACAACAGCCCGCAATATCTGCACACCGTGGTGGAGGTAGTGAAACTGGCGTTTGCGGATCGCGACGAATATTACGGAGATCCCAAGTTCAGCAAAATTCCCGAGGAAATTCTGCTCTCGAAAGACTACGCGACGGAGCGGCGGAAGCTGATCGATCCGGAGCATGCTTCTATCGAGCACCGTCCGGGCGGGTTCGGCAGGCGCATCACTCCTCCAACCACGCAGGGAGCGGCCGGCCCGGTGAACGATACCACGTGCGTCAATGTGGTGGATCGGCAGGGCAATGCGTTTTCGGCCACGCCCAGCGGCGCGTGGTTGCCGTCGGTGATCGCGGGCGACACGGGAATCCCGCTCACCAGCCGGCTCCAATCGTTCGTGATGACGCCCGGCCATCCCAACCAGTTGCTGGCGGGCAAGCGTCCGCGCGTTACCCTGAGCCCAACGCTGGTGACGCACGCCGGCAAACTCGAAATGATAATGTCCACGCCGGGTGGCGATAATCAGGACCAGGCTTTATTGCAGGTTTTCCTGAATATCGTGGAATTCGGCATGACGCCGCAGGAAGCCGTGGAAGCGCCGCGATTCCAGACCGAGCATTTCTACAGCTCATTCGGCAATCACGAATTCGTGCCGGCCAAATTGAATCTGGAGGGACGGATTCCACGCGCCACAGCGGATGCTCTGACAGCGCTAGGCCATCGGGTTACGGTGGCGGGCGAATGGAGCAATTCCTCAGCGCCGACCGTGATTTGGGTGCACGATGGAGTGCTGAATGGCGGAGCAGATCCACGGCGGGCAAGATTCATTTTCGGACGCTAGAGAGGAATAGGGGATGAACGCCCCCCTGCGAATTCGGATTATGTTCAATGGTTCTATTCGCTTGAATCCGCACTTTACCGAAGCTGAAAAGGATTCCGCCAGGCAGTGCGCATTGGGCAATCCTGCAGCCCGCGGCCAGTGAGACTGAGAAGGGGATGAGATGACCAGAAACTCGCAAACATTTCGCATCATGCTAGCCATAAGCGCCGCGCTCGTCCTGAATGTGATCCTGTTCGCCGAGCCATTCTTTCATCCTCACTGGCAACCCGGTTCCAGCTCTGCCGAGAAACTGATGGACAGTCTGAGCAAGCCAGCAGGCCTATTCGTTGACAAGTTCTTTCCAGGACACGGAGATATTCAAATTGTGGTCCTCATCTTGTCCTCACTAGTACTCTACACCCTGATCTTTTGGGCCATCCTGAATGTGTGGGGCGTGATCCGGGACACGAGGATTGTTCGGCCCCACGCACGGTAGAGAGACTACGTGCTACGGGCGTATCACGATGGCTGCGATGGCGCGATGATGAATTCTAACTTCCCGGTCCCTCAGCGCACTTCCTGCGTCGTCGCCGTCGCTGCAGGCTACGGCGCCACAATCGGCAGGATCACAATATTACTTGTGAACACACTCTGCGCGATGAACATCTGCGACACCGCATTGGTCGGGGTGTTCGGATCAAGCTGCACCAGGACCCGGTATTTTCCCAGCGTGCCCGGCTCCAGGCCGGCGAACAGAACATTCGCGCTTAGACCACCCACTTGAGCGTTATCTACTGGAGTGACCGGCGTATTGAACGCGGGCCCATTATAGATTTGGCCGGTCACCCCCACGATTGCGCCATCAGGACCGGCTACCAGGCCAAGTCCTGCGGCGAAAATAGTGATCACTTCGCCCGGCACCGCCGGATTATCCGGCGTTATTGGTGCGCCCGCCACGCTGGAGCAACAAGTGGTCTGGGTGGCCAACACGGTGACAATCACCAAAGCGCCCGAACTGACTGAGCCCGTAATCGCGATCCCATCGCCGGGAGGGCCGGGTACTTTGGCGGTCAGCACGATACGCGTAAACTGGCCGGCCGGCTGTGCGGTGACCTTCTCATCGCCGTTACTATTGATCAATGTGATCAAACCGTCACGGATGGTCTCCAGAGTGTCGGTGGCCTGCACGGTGTAGTTATAGGTGCGATCTTCGATCCCAATGGTAGCGATATCGCCGCCCTGGATGGATCCATCCACGCTCACCACCGCGAGTCCATAGTCGGAGGTGTGATAAGCGATTGCGGGCCTGGGATCATTGCCTTCCATCGCGAATATGCCGGGGCTGGAAGCCACCACAGGAACCGAGATGTTGACGGTGGCGGTGGTTTCGCCGCTGGCGCGCTCGGTCCGGACAAACGCGGTGACGCCGTTCGCATCGCTCACTTCGAACGGGAGCTGGGCATTGATTTGAGTCGGGGAAACATACAGGAGCGGGGCGAGAATCCCATCGAAGTATAATTGCACGCCGGCTAATTTGTTGGGATAGAAACCTTGGGCATTGGGAACGGCAGTCACAGGTTTGTCGCTGTCGGTCAAGAACTGTCCCGTGATGGTGACCAGCGTCCCGGGCGCGACGAAGCCGGCATCTTGCCCACCGCTGAGGTTGGCGCCCGCCGCGCTAGCCGTCTCGGTGGGAGTGCCGGTGGTGGACGCGGCCGCCACCACTACGGAGTACGTGACGTTGTTGCCGGGCAGGCCGGACGCTCTGGAAGTCAACAGTATTTCGCTGATCGCCACGCTGGACGATGCGATGACGTTAGGATCCGGTTTGCCACTCTTCGTTCCGTTGATCAGATTCGTAATATTCAGAATGATGTTCGCCATCGTGTCGTTGTTGGCTACCGTGTATTCGTAGGTCGCAGTATTGATTGTGACCGTGATAGTGTCAGTGGCTGTGACGGTTCCGCCGAACGTGATGGAACCCGTGGCGGCCACCACGCGGCTGGCTGCGTTGACGATACCGTTCACCGGGATTACCGGAAGAGCCGGTGTAAACACCAACACGCGGCGGTCGAACGGATCGCTCACGTACAAATTGGAGCCGTCCCACGCCAGCGACATGGGCGTACGGATCTGGGCTGGGCTGGAGCGCAGCACATTGCTGTTGGGATCAAAAGTGTTAGTGCTGTCGGTGACCAGATCGGTGAATTCGTCGGGCTGGCCTAGCACTTCGTCGCCCTTTTGGCCGCTCTGAGTGGGAATGGAGTTGAAAACCAAAACTCGGTCATTGCCCCCGTCGGCGATGAACAGTTGCGTGCCGTTCGACAACGCGTATCTGGGCAAGCTCAAGGTGGCGTAACAACTGGCCGGATAGGTCGGATTGCCGTTGGCGTCCTTGCCGTTGGTCTTGCACAGTGCAGCGGAGTTGTTATCCACCTCGGTCGTCAGGTTCGGCTGGCCGATGGCCACGTCGGCCGCCTGGTTGGTTTGTGTCGGGATCGAATTCCAAATCAATACACGGGCATGGCCCAGGTCCGCGACGAACAACCGCTGGCCGTCGGATGTCACAGAGATAGGGGAAAAAAGGTTGCTCGCGGTGGCGGGCAGATCGAGTGTTGTGTTGGGAGGTGCGGTGTTGAAATCCGGTTCTCCCAGCACGTAATCGGCAGGCTGGTAATTGCTGGTTGGAATGGTGTTCCACACCAGGATGCGGCTATTGTCGGTATCCGCCACGAAGAGCCGCGTTCCCTGAATCCAGACGCCCTGCGGGCCGCGCATACCCTTGTTATTAGTTGCGGGTGTGATTGTGGTGAAGTCCGGCTGACCCAGCACGATGTCGGCGTTCGTCCCATTGCTGGTGGGAATGCTCTTCCAGATGAGGACCCTGTTGTCGTCGGTGTCCGCGACCACCAGGATGTTGCCGTCGGTGGCGACAGCAGTTGGGGTGGTGAACCCGGCCTGCGTCAAATTAGGAAGGTACCCCGAGAAATCCGTCTGCCCGACAACCACGCTCGCGCTGCCATTATGATTGTTTCCGACGCAAACCGCGCAACGCGTTCCCTGCGGGATCTCGGCGGTGGCTAGCGGAACAAGAGTCGAAAGGTTGTGGTAGATCAGAACGCGGTTCTGCTCAGGGCTGGCTTGGATGTGGTTGGAATCCACGACGAACAGCATGTTGTTCGCATATGCCAAGCCGCTGCACGCTCCCAGCACGTATTGAGTGGGGGTGCCTATGTCCTGTTGGGTGAAATTGACCTGGCCAATGACGATACGGGCGGCCTGACCGGTCATGAAATCCACGGCGGTGGCCCCAAACATGGCCCCGGATGTGACGAATGCTAGTAGACAGAGCTTCATTAGATTGAACTTCGCGGGTTAAGGACCCAGTATAACAACCTCGTGACGGATTCAGGCGGGCTCCGGTTTCGCGCTTCCCGTTTCAAGGCGAGGGTGTTGCACCCGCCGCCACAGGCGTGAAGCCCGCGCACACCTATCCCGCCCAAATCACGGCGCTTCTATAACAACTGGCGGTTCTAAAGCACGACGGCTGCCAGTCAATCTTCGTAGGACAAGCCTCCGGCTTGTCCCGAGCAAGCCGGAGGTTTGCGCTACGGGGCTGGGTGCTACAATCTTCTTTTGCCTACTCGGACGAATAGTTTGCTGGAACGGGCCGGCCGCTGGTTTCTGGACTCCGGAATTCAGGATTCGAGCGGAGGGGTGGCGCGATATTACCGGTCCGACCTTGGAGCAAACGCCGGCGTTTCCACCGAAATAACCGGCTACGCCGTGAGTACCCTGCTGTACCTACACCGCCAGACTAGCCAGTCTGAATATCTTGAAGCCGCACTGCGCGCCGCTCGATTCCTGGCGAACACGGCTTGGGATGCTCGGCTCGCCACGTTTCCCTTCGAGCACTCGAAGAACGGCGAACAGCCGCGAGCGTTGGCCTACTTCTTCGATTGCGGTATTATCGTGCGCGGACTGCTGGCCGCCTGGCGTGTCTCAAAAGACGACCGGTTGCGAGACACAGCCATTGCCGCAGGCCGGTCCATGGCAGCCGATTTTCGAGCGCCGGCGGCCATCCATCCTATCCTCGCTTTGCCGGACAAACATCCATTGGCTTATCAGCCTCGTTGGTCAGCCATGCCGGGATGTTACCAGTTGAAATCCGCCATGGCCTGGTACGAACTTTTTGAGACCACCGGAGAGATGGAATTTCTGCGCGCTTACGAATCTGCCGTTGAGTCCGCGCTGGTGAGTGAAAGTGATTTTCTGCCCGGCGCCTCCAGCCGCGAGCAGGTTATGGATCGTCTGCATGCCTATCTTTACTTCCTGGAAGGGCTGCTACCCGTTCTGAACCGTTCGGACTGCGTCGAAGCCTTTCGGGCTGGCCTTGAGCGGGTGGCGGCGTACATTGAGGAAATAGCTCCAATCTTTGCCCGGTCCGATGTTTACGCTCAACTGCTGCGGGCGCGGCTGTACGGCGAGAGCCTGGCCAGAATTCCGCTCGACCTGCGAGCGGCTGCGCACGAGGCGGAGCAGGCCGCCGGTTTTCAACTGGATTCGTCCAATATCCGCGAGGCCGGCGGATTCCTGTTCGGACGCAAAGGCGCCGCCGCTTTGCCGTACGTAAATCCGGTTTCTACCGCGTTCTGCGTGCAGGCGCTAACTCAGTGGGACGAACGCAAGAACAATGCGTTCCAGGCTAGCCGCCACGTACTGATTTGAGCGAAACCGTCAAGGTTTTCTTTGCTTCGGGCTCCGAGGACCTGATTCCCACGGCGATCCAGCATATGCGGGAGATTTTTCCGGAGATCCCGCTGGTGGTCGTCTCCGAATTCCCGCCGCAGGGGGTGGCCTGGATTCCATATCCGGTTTCGCGCGGCTTCTGGGAAAACCTCGCACTGTTCCGCTGGCATTTTCGCGGCCGGAAGATTCGCATTTCCGCCGTCATTCTGCAACCGCGCATGCCCTACTGGCGCATGCGCTTCGTCGCCTTTTTCCTGTCGCCCTGGAATTTTCTCGCATTCAATGAAAGTTTCGGGCACTTTATGTTGCGGCCCGTATCAGCCGGAACCATTCTTCGTCACATCCTCTGGCGGACGCGGAATTTCCTGGTCTGGCATTTCTCGCCGGGAGGAACGGCGTACACCTTCTTCTGGCGGCTGGCGCACCCGCGCGCGTTCCGCCGGCCATTGTTGAACTTGTTTGCAAAATGCGCCGGCCTACAGGTTGGAATACTCAAATCCGTTCTCCCGACGCGGTCGCTCGCCGTCGATCCGTCTGAGCCGCGTCTTGCGGGTATTTCGGTAGTGATACCGTCGCGAAACGGTAAAGATCTGCTGCGCGCGATGCTGCCGGAAGTGGTTCGCCAAGTGGAGCAGCTGAGAGGAGAGATCATCGTTGTCGACAATGGCTCCGATGACGGAACAGCAGACTTTCTCAGGAACGAATATCCCGGCGTGGTGTTGGAGGTGTCGGCGGCCGCGTTGTCATTTGCGCGCGCTATCAACGCTGGTATCCGGAAGTCGCGTTATGCCCAAGTCTGCTTGCTGAATAACGACATGCTGGTGGAACCAGAGTTTTTCGCGGCGCTTGGTTCGGCGTTCCGCTCGGTGCCTGACCTGTTCTCAGCCACTGCACAAATCTTTTTTCCAGAAGGCGCACGGCGTGAAGAAACGGGGAAGGCCGTGATGACGATTGCCTCCGAGCGCAAGCCCATCGATTTTCCGGTGCGCTGCGAGCTTCCCTTTCCCGGGGAAGATCTGAGTTACGTTCTTTACGGAAGCGGCGGCTGTTCGCTGTTCGATGCGCGGAAGCTGCTCGAACTCGGCGGCATCGATGAGATATACGAGCCTGCTTACGTGGAAGATCTCGATCTTGGGTTTCGCGGTTGGCAACAAGGTTGGCCATCCGTTTTCGTGGCCGGGGCCCGTGTGGTGCACCAGCATCGCGCCACTACGTCGCGTTACTACACGCCCGAAATCCTCGATCGGATTCTGGAACTGAACTACCTGCGGTTTCTCGTGCGCACCATCGGTAGCAGACCAGTATTCCGCCGGCTTTGGCGCGAAGCGATAAAGCGGCTCAATCTCCTGAGCGCGCAGACAAACCCCAATCCGGCCGCGCTATGGGCTTTGGCGCAAGCCTGGCGAGCGCCGTTCTGGGCCGCTCGGATTCCTTCACCGGCGCTCCCCGATAACCACATCCTCGCCATCGCAAGTGGCGCTGTCACGGTGGTCCCTGGCCACCTGCCGCTCAATAAACCCGTAGTTCTGGTGGCCACTCCCTACCTTCCTTTCCCGCTGGCTCACGGCGGCGCTGTCCGAATGTACAACCTGATGCGCCGCGCCGCCCCCGATTACGACCAGGTGCTGGTCTCCTTCGCCGGCGATTCGCGCGAGGCGCCGTCCGAACTACTCGATATTTGTTGCGAGGTGGTTTTGGTGAAGCGTCCGGGGACCCACCTGCTGCCTTCCACCAGCCGGCCCGACATCGTCGAAGAGTTCGATTCGCCCGCCTTCCACGCCGCGCTGCGCCAGACAGTTCGCAAGTGGAAACCGGCGCTAGCGCAGCTCGAGTTCACTCAAATGGCCCAGTATGCAGCCGATTGCGCCCCGGCCAAAACTGTCCTGGTGGAGCATGATGTGACGCTGGATCTTTACCAGCAGTTGCTGGCGCAAGGCGACGACTGGGAGTTGCGCCGCCAGCTGGAACGTTGGGTCCGGTTTGAGACCGCGGCCTGGGGCCGGGTGGATCGCGTGGTCACTATGTCGGAGAAAGACCGCGGGTTGGTATCGGGGCGCGTGGATGTGGTGTGTCTTCCGAATGGAGTGGACCTGGAGCGGTTTCGTCCGGTGGGAGGAATTCCAGATCCGCGCCGTCTGCTATTCATCGGGTCCTTTGCCCATTTGCCCAACGTGCTGGCTGTCGACTTTTTCCTGCGCGAGGCTTGGCCGCAACTGAAAGCGAGCGGCGTAACACTCCACATCATCGCGGGTGCGCGGCATCAGTTTTATCTGGATCGCTACCGCGACCGCGTCCAACCGGATCTCGCGCAACGCGGCATCGAGATCGAGGACTTCGTAGCGGACGTGCGTCCGGCTTACGAGCGCGCGACTTTGGTGGTGGCTCCGCTGGTGGCTTCCGCCGGCACCAACATCAAGATCATGGAGGCGATGGCGATGGGTAAAGCCGTCGTGAGTACCCCGGCTGGTATCAACGGCTTGGATCTCAATCCGGGGACGGATGTAATGATTGCGAATACCGGAGCGGAAATGGCGCAAGCAATTCTAGGCTTGCTCGATAATCCGGCGCAGAGGCAGGCCATGGAACGCGAGGCGCGATTAACAGTTGAGCACACGTTCGATTGGGATGTAGTCGGGCGGCGTCAGAAGCAGCTCTATGAAGAACTGTCCCCTCGCTAACGCGCGGGGCTACAATTCGGGCCAACCGCGCATGCTCGGGTCTCGGGGATGTAGCCCCGCGCGTCAGCAAGGGGACAGGCTTGACCGTCCGGTCAAACCCCTAGCCTGCGTGCGAAAACGGCATAGTCCAGCGCTCCGAAGAATTCTTTCTGAAAGGCTCCCGGCAACTCCCCCAGCGACGGCATGCTTTCGATTGCGGGATTCAGCCGCTCCAGCTCGATCCGCCCGAACCCCGCCTCTTCCAGATAAAAGCTCATGAGCGCAGGCGGGAGAGGGTGGCGGTGCGTAGGATCCAGGTAGAAGTGCGTGGCAAAAATCGCAAGACATTCCGGGTTCGGAGTTTCGATCGCGAGCAATCCGCCTGTTCGCAGCTTCGCATGCGCTAACTGGATCAGTTCCGGTAAGCGCTCTGGCGGAAGATGCTCCACCACTTGCGAACAAACCACTCCGCCCAGTGAGGACTCAGGCAGCGCACGCAAATAAGCGAACAGATCCGCCGCTTCCACTTGCAGCCCATTGCCGCGGCAGAGCGCGAGCGAATCTTCATTCAGGTCGATACCAATCGCTTCAATCCCAGCCTCCCGGAAGACATCCAGCATCTCTCCCCGTCCACACCCGATGTCCAGCACAGGAGCGTGCCCACGGAATCGAATGGCGTACATCTGCTGCCGTTGTTTGATGGCAGATTCTGAGCCGCGGAATTTCTCGGCGAACTTCAGCCAATCGATATTCTGAACATCGGCAGGAGCGGGCGGCGCCACCGGACCGGCGGGCAAAGAGAAAGAAGCCCTCTGGCGCATGGCTCTCAGTTCCGCATGAATGATGGTTTCGTATTCCAGCCGGATGCGCTCCAGGTCGGCCCAGAACCGCTTCTGAAGCTCTTCGATATCGGCCCCGATCCTCTGCTGGATTGAGCCTGCGGACCGTTCCAATGCGGCTTCAAAATTCGCATGTTGGGTCCGCATCTGTTCCCGATAATTAGCGTCTATCGCAGTGACGCGATATTGAAAGGCGCTCTGTTGATCGGCAACGCTTCTCAGGAAAACAATCTCGTTACCGGCCAGCTTCTTCTCCCACTCCACGCGCCAGTGGGACCAATGCGTCCGCAGGTCCTTCAGTTGTTGCGCTGGATCCCCATCCGCGGCTAACCGCGCGGAAAGCATGGCGACGGCCCGATTCGAATCGTTCAATGCCTCGATAGTGGCCTGGACGCAGCTCATCACGGCGCGATTGAACTCCACCTGCTCGCGCACGTGCCAGTTGAGGGCGCGCCCCACCAGCCGTTTGATGGTCTGAGCGATGGAGTTTCCGAGTCCCGGGGGGCGCGGATTCACCGAACCGATGCTGGCCACTTTACCTTCGGCGGCATCTCGCGCATGCAGGAGCGGAGCCAGATCCGGAAGGGGCACGTCGCCCGCCGCCAGTCCATTCGGATGACGCGCGCGCACACGCTGGCGGATTTCCGCGAGAACCGCGGCTAACTCTTCACCTTTTGGATCCATGTTTCTTAACCAGCTTTTTGTCCCGCGAGGGCCTGCTCCAATCCGCCGTAATCCTGGTATAAACTCCGCCGCGCGGCGTGAATTCGCCGATCACAGTGGCCGAGACAGGCCGGCACGCTTTCACGATATCGCGCAAAAAACGGTTGACCACATTCTCCTGGAAGATTCCTAGATTGCGATATGCCAGCATGTACAGCTTCAGCGACTTCAACTCCAAACATAGTCTATCGGGGACGTATCTCAATGTGATCTCGCCGTGATCGGGTAGGCCGGTGCGTGGACAAACCGAAGTGAACTCCGGCATCACAATTTCAATTTCGTAGCCGGGATATTGATTCGGCCAGGTCTCGATGTCGGGCAGCGGGGCGTGAACGCCCGCGCTGGCCTGTTGGTCCGTGTAGAGGCGCTTCATTTGGCTGGGATCAAAGTTCTGGCCAGCAGGTCCAGGAACAAGCCGACATCGGTCACTACACCGACAGCCTGGCCCGTTCCACGATCGCTCACCTTGGTGGCCACCGCCGGGTTGATATCCACGCACACGATTTTCACCCAACTCGGCAGCATATTACCAACGGCTATGGAATGCAGCATCGATCCGAGACACAGCACCAGCCCCGCTCCTTTCAACTGCTCCGCATAAGCGTCCTGGGCCTGGTTCATGTCGGTGATCGCATCCGGCAGCGGACCATCGTCGCGCAGGCTTCCAGCCAGGACGAATGGCACGTTGGCTCTTACGCACTCATACATAATGCCGCTGCGCAGCCGTCCACTCTCCACCGCGCCGCGTATGTTTCCGCAATGATAAATGGCGTTGATCGCGCGCATGTGATTGCGGTGGCCATGTTCTTCCTGGCGTCCATCGCTCTGGCGGATGCCGAGGGATGTGCCGAGCAGAGCAGCCTCGATATCGTGGACGCCCAACGCGTTGCCGCTGAGCAAGGCGTTGATGTAACCTTCGCGAATCAGTTTCGAAAGCGGAGGCGCACCGCCGGTGTGGACTACCACAGGTCCCGCGACTGCGACAATCTTAAGTCCCGCCGCTCGGGAGTGTTCGATCAGCGCCGCTGTTTGTCTTACCGCCGTTTCTACTTGGCGTTCAGAGGAAATTCCATTGCTCATGAATGCAAAAGCCAGCCGATCGCGTTCTTTGGATTCCGGCGTCACGCGGATGCCGCGCATTCCCGTCACCACCCGATCGCCCGCGCGAATGTCCCGCAGCCGGCGGCACCAGGCTCCTTCCGCCGCCACCACAATCAGCGCGTCCATGCGCTGGTTTTGCACTTCCACCCATTGATTGTTGCGGCGCACGTAGGTCTTATGGTTCGTGGTGGAATAAAAATCCTCGGGAGCACAGCAATCGCGTTCCACCGTGCGGAGCTCGGCGTCGCTCGAATCCACCATCGAACAGCCCAGGCCCAACAACTGCGAGAGCATCCGTTGCATGGATTCAGCATCAGGGGCCTCGATTTTCAGGCGCAGGTTGGACGGTTCGCTGTTGGTGCGCCCGATGCGGAACTGCTCCACCTCGAAGCGTCCGCCGTGCTCCACCACGCTGTCGAAAATCTGCTCCATGATGTGCGAGTCAATCAGGTGACCCTGTGCTTCCACACGCTCCTGTAGCGGAAGCGTCGCATTCGGAGAGCTCATAATCCTAGAACCAGAATAGCCTTTGGAGGCGCTAGCTTGGGCGGCGGGCCCGCTTCCGCATGCTATGCTGCCAGCCATATGCGTCCAATGTTTTTAGCTATGCTGTTGTTCCCTGCCATTTCTTTCACACAGCAGAAACCCGATTCCCTTGGCCAGCTAGCTTCCGATTTCTGGGCCTGGCGTGCGATCTACCGGCCTTTCACCTTCGACGACATTCCCCGCATGGAGCGGGCCGCCGGAGTGCGCGACTGGTCCGAAGCAGCCGTTGCCAAACAGCGCGGCGATCTTTCCGGATTCGAGCGCCGCTGGAAAGCGATGCATCCCGACGACTGGCCGATTGCACAAAGAGTGGACTACCGGCTGATGGG
>PMOK01000060.1 GCA_003162425.1 Bryobacterales bacterium
GTCAGCTCACGTCCAAAGGATTCGTAATCCCGCACTCCTGCTTTACGCATCAGGGTCGGGTTGGTGGTGAAGCCCGCTATCAGAGGGTTCTTGGCCAGTTCGAGAATCGATGCCAAGTCCGCGCCGTCTGCGAATATCTTCACCTTGAGAGTAGCCGCCACGGGCTGGGACACGCTGGCCGCCAAGCTCCGCAGGGAATCCCGATCAGGCATGGCGGCGCCACTCCCGGTTGGCCGTTTCGATAATCCAATAGGCTGCCTCGCGCAGAGAACGCACTCTGAGGTACGGACCGTCCGGCTGGCGCTCGCGATAACCGTGATCGACAAAGACCGCCTGGCAGCCCGCGCGGTGCCCGGCTTCCACGTCGCGCCAGCGGTCTCCCACGATGTAGCTGGATGCCAGGTCAATATTCCACCCGCGCGCGGCTTCCAGCAGCAGGCCCGGCTGCGGCTTGCGGCAAACGCAGTGCGCGTCATCGTCATGCGGGCAAACCCGGATGTCGTCCAATTGGAGGTACCGCTGCAGCCGTCCGTTGATTTCCGCCACATGCTGGGCAGTGACGGCGCCTCGGGCGATATCCGGCTGGTTGGTGATCAGGATCAGCGCAAAGCCGGCCTCGCGGAGCTTGCGGCAGGCATCGCGGACCCCGGCCAGCACCCGCAGTTCAGCCAATGTCTCAGGAGGATGCGGTTTTCCTTCGCGCAGGATGGCGCGGTTCAACACGCCGTCGCGATCCAGAAAGACAGCGCGCCGCATGAGTTACAACCTCCCACTTATAATCTGCCTGCGCGGGCGTCCTCGAGCATGGAGTGCATGGAGACGCACAACGCCTGCTCGGATGTCCGGCCGCAAGTCCAGCCCAGACCGCGGATGCGATCCGTATTCAGGCGCACCACCGGTACGTCGCCCTTCCAGCCACGGTCGCCGCCGGTGTACTCGAGCTTCACTTCTTCTTCCGAGAGTCCGGACACTGCCATTGCGAGGCGAGCGATGTCGGTCACCGTAATGTAATCGGCGGTGGCGACGTTATACACTTCAAAGCTCTTCGAGGCCTTCTGATGCGCCAACAGAACTGCTTCGACCACGTCCTCCACGTAAATATAGGATTTGCTCTGTTGGCCATCGCCCAGTATTCGTAGGTGGTCCGGTTGCTGGCGCAGACGCCGGACAAAATCGAACCCAACGCCGTGCGTCTGACGGCGTCCCACTACGTTTCCGAAGCGGAAAGCGCAAGCCGTCAAGCCGAACATCGCGCAGTAGGATGCTATCAGCCCCTCGCCTGCCAGCTTGCTTGCGCCGTAGGTAGAGACGGGAGTCAATGGGCCAAAATCCTCGGTGGCTTCGCGCTCGCCCAGGTCGCCATAAACGCCGCTGCCGGAGGCATAAAGCAGACGTTTGGTCCCGCTGCGCCGCATGGCCTCCAGGATCTGTTGCGTCAGGAAAGTGCCTTCGCGAAAATCGATGTCGGGTTCGGTGACCGCGCGCGAGATGTCCGGATTCGAAGCCAGGTGAATCACCACGTCATGACCGGCCATGGTGCGCTCGAGCGCGGCCAGATCCTTCACATCGCCGTGGATCACGCGCAGCCGCGCATCGCCTTGGTGGTGAGCGTAATGCCATTCCCGGCCGGACGAGAAGTTGTCGAACAGGGTCACTACTTCCACGTCTTTACTGGCGAGCAGCCGATCCGTAAAATGGCTACCGATAAAGCCCGCGCCACCCGCCAGAAAGAAGCGGCGATCCGTCATCGTACGGACTCCCACTTGGTCCCCTTGCGCTGGAGCTGCGGATGGCTGACCAGCAGATGCCAGATGACCGCGCAAAGCCCTTCGGTGTGCGGCGTGACGCGCTCCGGCGCCACGGTTGGAATCACCACGCAGCTTTCCGAGACCTGGTGCGTGAATCCGCCGTCGCGGCCCACGATGCCGAACACATGAGCGCCCGCCGAGGTGGCCGTTTCCAGCGCCTTGACAATGTTTACCGACACGTTCTTTTCGATGCTGCCGCCGCCCACTGAAAACACCAGAACGGCGTCTTTGGAATTGATCCGCGAGCCTTCGAGCCACCCCGAAAAGCAGCTCTCCCAGCCGTCGTCGTTGGCGCGCGCCGTAAGTTCGGCCACGTTGTCGGTGGGGGCATAAGCCTCGAAGCCGCATAGCTTGCGAAAATCGTTTACCGCATGGCCTGCGTGGCCGGCTGAACCGCCCACGCCCAGGATGAACAGGCGTCCGCCGCTTTGGCGCACCGAAGCCAGGCCCCAAGCCATGTGCTCAATCTCGCCGGTATCCACTTGTTCGAGGATGGCGATGGTCTCGGCCAAAAACGAAGCCGAAAAACTGCTGGCTCGACCCTCCACGGGCACGGGGAGGGATTCTGCCGTTACGCCCTGCAGAAGGTCATTCAGACTTGTCACGCACTTGCTCCTGTTATTAATTCGGACAACCGCAGCGTTTTCAGTAGGTGGCTAAGGTAAGAAGGCAGGAGGCAGGAGGCAGGAAGCAGGCGGCAGGCGGCAGAAGGC
>PMOK01000048.1 GCA_003162425.1 Bryobacterales bacterium
CAGGGATCGCTCGTCGCTCGTGTGAACGCTCCGATCCTGCCCGAACCCTTGTGTTCGCAGGAGTGCGAACACGGCACGCACGAGTGCGTGCGCTACAGATTACTTCGACGACAGCGCGAAAAGATTCCCGTCCTGATCCTTGAATACCGACGAAGTCCCCCAGGACGCTTTCACGGGCGGCTGCTGAAACTCCACTCCTCGCGCGCTGAGCTCGTTGTAAGTCTTCTCCACATCGTCGCTCACGAACACCACGGGGTCACCGCCGTTTACGCCCAGTTCGATCCAGCGCTGCTTGCCGTCGAAGGGCTGGTCCGTCATAATTTTGAAACCAAGCTTCTTAGTCGAGGTGCTCATGCGCGATCTGGTGGGTCACGACCATTCGCCCGCTGCGTTCCTGGTTTATCTCCACCTTTGGGGCCAAACGATTGGGCGCCGCGTCAAAAGCACTGGCCTGAGCCTCCAGATGATGGTCCAGAACGGCATGCGCTGCCTGCTGCGCCGTCACCTGGTTCGAGTCCAGCGCGCGTCGGTGACGGCGATCCCGAAGTATCGGGTAAGCACGTAGGACAAGCCTCCGGCTTGTCCGGGCAAGTCGGAGACTTGCCCTACGAACTACTCATACCGCAGCGCCGACAACGGGTCCACCCGCGTAGCGCGCAATGCCGGAATGTAGCCTGCCAGTAGCGCCACCAACGCGAGCCCACCGGCAGCACAAACCATCACTAGCGGATCGTGGCCGCTCACTCCCAATAGTTGTGACTGGATAACGCGGCCCAGCGCGAACGACGCCAATACCGCGATCGCAATCCCCGCTCCGGCCAGGACGAGCACTTCCCGCATCACCAAGCCAAGGACGCTTCGCCGGTTTGCACCCAGGGCCATGCGGATTCCGATCTCGCGCGTCCGCCGCACCACCATGAATGCCATGACGCCATAAAGCCCAATCGCAGCCAGTAGCGTCGCGAGCGTACCGAATGCCGCCGAAAGCATCGCCACCAGCCGGTCCATAAATAGCGATTCGTCGATTTGCATTTGCAGCGTTTTGACGTTGAAGATAGGCATGTTCGAGTCTTGCCCTCTCACTTCGTCGCGCAGCGCTCGCGCCATCGCCAAGGGGTCCTGCACCGTTCGGGCGTAAAACGTCAACTGGTTCATCGGTCGTTGCGAATAAGAGCCGTACACGAATTCACGTTGTTTTTCCTTTGGATCGGATGTCTTGCCATTCTTCACCAGCCCCACGATTTCCATCTGATCGTTGCCCCGCCCAAATCCAATGCGGCGCCCCAGCGGGTTCTCTTTTCCAAAGAAGTGCTCGGCCAACTTTTCATTGATGACGGCTACGCGCGGCGCTCCGGGGCCGTCCGCTTTGGTAAAGTCGCGGCCAGCCAGGAGTGGAATGCCCATAGTCGCAAGGTATCCGGGACCGACGTAGTTCTCGGACACGACGATGTCTTCGTCGTCTTTAGCGTGATAGCCCTCCACCTTAATCGTTCCGGCTTCGACGTCGCCCGCCAGCACCGGTTCCTCCGCCATCGAAACAGCCCGGACGCCGGGAAACTTCGAAATGTCGTCGCGCAGACGCTCGAACAACGCCAGCATGCGCGCCTGGCTGTAGCCGTTCAACGACGGCTGAATCGTAAATTGGATCAGATGATCCGTACGCATACCGACATCGATATTCTTGACGTTGTACAGGCTCCTCGTAAAGAGCCCCGCGGCGATCAGCAGCACCAGCGAGAGCGCCACTTGCGTCACCACCAACCCCTTTCGGAAGCGCAGATGCCCAAAGCCGCCCACCACCCCGGAGGCCTGATCCTTCAGCGTGGCCGCCAATTCCGCGTGGGTTCCCTGGATGGCGGGCACCAGCCCGAACAGCAGGCCCGTGATCACCGAGAGCGCCAACGCGAACAGGAACACGCGCGTATCGGGATGGCTTGTCAAACCGTGTACTGAAGGGTCGTCCGGCAGGAAATTGAGCAGTCCGCCGCCAGTCCAATCCGCGGCCAATAATCCCAGCAAGCCGCCGCCCACGGCCAGCACCAGGCTTTCGGTCAACAACTGGCGGATTAATTGCAGCCGGCTCGCACCCATCGCGAGGCGAATGCTAACCTCGCGTTGACGGCCGCTGGCGCGTGCCATCAGCAGGTTCGCCACATTCGCGCACGCTATCAACAACAACAATCCCACCATTCCCATAAGCACCGCAAACACTGCGCTGAACTCCGGAGGTGCGCCCGAAATTCCTTGTCCGCCTTCCTGCAAAGAAAGATGACGATTCAAAAACCTGGTGCGCTCATTTTGCGACATGTTCGCGACGTCCTTGGCTTCCGATTCGAGGATCGGTTTCCAGAAGACATTCATCGCGGCCTCGGCCTGCTGGCGCGAAACGCCCGGCTTCAATCGTGCAAAAACATTTAGCCACATCGAACGTTTGTTCTCCAGATCGTTCCCGCGCGGCATCATCAGGCCCTGCATCATCATCGGAACGAACACGTCCGCGGCTTCGCCCACGCCGACACTTTTGAACCCCGCCTGCGCCACTCCCACAATGGTCATCGGATGCGAATTCAAGATGATGGTCTGGTTCAACACGCCCGGATCCGCTGCGAATCGCCGTTTCCAATACCCGTAGCTCAACACCACCAAAGGTTCTGCTCCGGGTTTCCGGTCATCCTCGCCGGTAAACGTTCTTCCGATCGCGGCCTGTACTCCCAGCACGTCGAAATAATTGCCGGACACCAGGTCGCCGGAGACCCGCTCGGTCTGATCGTGCCAACTTATACTGAAGTTGATCGGAAACCTCGCCATCACGCCACTGAAAACCGCATTCCCATCGCGGAATTCGCGGTACATCGGATAGGAAAACGTCACCAGGTCGTTGTAATTGCTGTTGATAGTTCCACTCCGCGGTCCAGGCGCGCTGAACAGCACCAGTTGCTCGGGATGCTGCACGGGAAGCGACCGCAGCAGCGCTTGATCCATCAAGCTGAAGACAGCCGTGTTGGCGCCGATTCCGACGGCGAGCGAGGCCAGGGCCACGATGGTGAACAGCGGGCTTTTCCGGAGTCCGCGCAAGGCATAGCGGACGTCTTCGAGCAAAGTGATCATGTGGAAGTGCTAGCAATTCCGAGACCGCTGGGATTCACTGAATGGAAAGCACTTCTTGCCGCACTACTGTCCGAATTCGAACACGTAGGGCAAGTCTCCGACTTGCCCCGCACAAGCCAGAGGCTTATGCTACAGCGAATATGATACATTTCGTTCGATGGCCAGCGTCTTTCGCGATCACCTGCTTACGGGAAAGAACGCATTCGTGACGGGCGGTGGCAGCGGCATCGGCCAACGTATGGCCGAGCGCTTTGCCGAGCATGGCGCGAGCGTCACTCTGGCTGGCCGCAAGCAGGAGAAACTGGACGCAGCCGCCGCCGTCATCCGCTCGTCCGGCGGGACCGCGGCGACCTGCGCCCTGGATGTTCGCGATTACGCCGCCGTCGAGGCAGCCCTCCAAAAAACGCGCGACCAATTCGGAGAAATCGACATCCTGGTGTGCGGCGCGGCCGGAAATTTTCCAGCGCCCGTCGTGGGTATGTCGGCGAATGGCTTTAAGAGCGTTATCGATATCGACTTGCTTGGCACATTCAACACCTGCCGCGCTGCCTACGCGCACCTGCGCAAGCCCGGCGCCAGCGTAATCAGTATTTCAGCCAGCCATGCCTCCATCCCCATCGCGTACCAGGCCCACGTTTGCGCAGCGAAAGCGGGCGTGGATCTTTTGACCAGAACGTTGGCAATCGAATGGGGGCCTGATGGAATCCGCGCCAACTGCATCACGCCCGGTCCCACGGACGACACCGAAGGCATGCGGCGGCTGGCGCCGACGCCCGAGATCCGGCATCGTGTGGAACAAGGCGTCCCGCTCCGGCGTTTCGGGACAAAAGACGAGTTGGCGGATCTGGCGCTGTTCCTCTGTTCCCCGGCAGCCGCGTACATTACGGGCGCGGTCTATGTGTGCGACGGCGGCCAGTCCCTGGTGCGCTCCAGCCTGTCATTAACGGAAATCCAGTGACGACGGAAACCCATTGACCACACGCGGCGCAACTCTTCTACGGCAGCTCGGCATTGTCAGCGCCACCGCGCTGGTCATCTCGAACATGATCGGAAGTGGCATCCTCACCACCACCGGCTATCTGGCCGGTGACCTGGGTTCGGCAAAATTGGTGTTGCTCATCTGGGCCGTAGGCGCGGTGTGCGCCCTGGCGGGAGCATTTTGTTATTCCGAGCTAGGTGTAAACTTTCCCAGTTCCGGTGGCGAGTATGTTTACCTCACGCAGGCCTATGGTCCGACTTGGGGTTTCATGACCGGATGGGTTTCGTTTTTCGCGGGATTCTCGGCGCCCATCGCAGCGTCGGCTCTGGCCTTCTCCGATTATTTCGGACATTTTGTTCCTGCCCTGAAGCTTGAGAACTCGCAACACCTTGCCGGCTCCGGCGCGTGGGAATTCAAGTTCGGCCCGGCCCAATTGCTCGCGTGTGGCCTGATTGCGGGTTTCACCATCCTCAACTGCCTGGGCGTCAAGCGTACCGCGCGCGTGCAAAACGTACTGACCTCCATGAAAGTGCTCGTGATTCTGGTGTTCATCGCCGCCGGATTCGCGTTCGGAGACGGAAGTTGGGAAAACTTCGCGCATCCCGCAGTCCGCGTTTCGACCACGCCCATCTACTCGCAGTTTTTCGTGAGCCTGCTCTTCATTTATTTCGCCTACAGCGGATGGAACGCCGCTACCTACGTTGCCGAGGAGCTGAAGCAGCCGGCGCGCACTTTGCCGGTCTCGCTCGCTTGCGGAACGCTGCTGGTCGCGGCGTTGTTCATTGGCTTGAACGTACTCTTCATTTATGCCGTGCCCATGGAATCGATGAAGGGTGTGGTTTCCATCGGCGCACTCGCCGCCACGCACCTGTTCGGCCCCGCCGTGGCTGGAGTTTTCAGCGCCGCCATGCTGCTGTCTCTGCTCGCCACCATCAACGCCATGGTTACGATCGGGCCGCGCGTGTACTACGCCATGGCGAAGAACGGAGCCTTTTTCTCGGCAGCCGCGAAAGTGGATCCGCGCTGGCACACTCCCGTGGTCGCGATTGTCGCCCAAGGCGTCTGCACCATGCTGATGACCGTTAGCCCATTCGTGAATCTGCTTCTATACATCGGATTATTACTGAATTTCTTCGCCGTCATGTCAGTGGGTTCCCTATTTATCTTTCGACGGCGCCCCGGCTGGCAGAAGCTGGGAGTAGTCAGCTTCGCTTATCCGCTGGTGCCTGCGTTTTTCGTTGCGATGGGCATCTGGATCACCATCCGCGCTATTCAGCTCCGCCCCATTATTTCCGGTCTGGCCGCGCTCACCGTTGCAGCCGGAGCCCTGGTATATCATTTCCGAATTAAGAAAGAGAGGATCCCATGAAGTTTCTTGTGCTTTGGCATCTGGATGTCGGACGCCCTGGCCCCGATGTCATCAAGGCTGTCGCCGAAACGCCCGGCTACGCCAAAAAGCTGGAAGCCGATGGAAAGCTGGAGTGCCGCTATCACCTCATCGGCCGGCATGGAGGCGCGTGGATTTACAACGTCAAATCCAATGAGGAGCTCGATTTGCTGCTGGCCATGTCGCCCGTCTACAATTACGCGCATTACGAAGTGCTGGCGCTGGCCGACATGTCCGATCCCGCCACCGTGGTCGGCAAGGCGCGCTAGTTGATGCTTCATGATCCCGCGGTAACAATCGTAATCCCGGCCTACAACGAGCAAGGCGGAATTGCGGCTTCGCTCGACGCCGTCGAGCATGCGCTCAAATCTTCTGGATGGATGTACGAAATCGTCGTTGTGGATGACGGATCCACGGACGCTACTGCCAGCCTCGCCTCCGAGCACGGCGCTGAAGTGGTCCGCTTGGGCGCCAATCGAGGCTATGGCGCAGCGCTGAAAGCCGGCATCGCGCAGGCGAAATTCGATTGGGTGGCCATCATCGACGCCGATGGAACTTACCCCGCCATCGCGCTTCCCGAGCTGCTGCAGCGCGTGGAATCCAACGACATGGTGGTGGGTGCGCGGATCGGTAGCCAGGTGCGCGATCCCTTCGCGCGCCGGCCCGCCAAGTGGATGCTTCGCAAATTCGCAGGCATTTTGGCCGGCGAAGCAATTCCGGATTTGAATTCCGGCCTCCGCGTGATTCGAAAATCCCTAGTCCAGAAGTTCTCTGGTATCCTGCCGTCCGGATTCTCGTTCACAAGCACCATCACCCTCGCATTGATTTGCTGCGGATACTCGGTGGCCTACGTTCCCATCGATTACTTCAAACGAATCGGCAGATCCAAAATCAAGCCGTTTCACGCGTTCAAGTTCGCATTCCTGATCCTCCGGACCATCATGCTGTTCCGCCCGATGCGAATTCTGGTTCCCGTGGGATCGTTCGTCATTCTCGCGGGCCTGGTAATTCTCGCGTTCGATCTTCGCGCCGCACGCGTTTCCGTCTCGGCCGCCATCATTCTGCTGGAGGGTATTGTGATTTGGTGCGTCGCTCTGGTCTCCTGGCGGAACGCTCGGCTCCGGCAATCCAAACGATGACCACGGCTGCCGCGCTTCCGCGTCTCGCGGGAAGAAAACGAGCTCTTCGAATCGCAGGCAGCGCGCTTCTGCTGGTTGTGCTGGTGCTGGTTTTCCCAAGGCACAAGTTGGTGCAGGCCCTCACCAGTATTCCGCCATCCACCATTGCCGCCGCTCTTCCTATATATCTGTCGCTTCATTTTCTGGGCAGCCTGAAGTGGCAATTGATGGTGAACCGCCCTGACGCGCCTCTGACCTTTCTCGAGTCCGTGCGCTGTTACTTCGGTGGATTGTTTTCCAATCTCTTCCTTCCCTCAGTAATCGGAGGCGACGTTGTAACCGTCGCGTTGGGCGTTTCACGAACTCGAAAAGCAGAACAAGTGGTATCCGGAACCTTGGCCAATCGGATAATCGACCTGGCTGCATTAGCGCTGCTGGTAGGCCTGTCAGTCTTCGTTTTCCCCTTACCGAACCGCGACCGTGATGGAGCCGGTCAGCAGCTAATTCAACTGGTTTTGATCGTCGTGATCGGCGCCTCGATTCTCGCCTGCCTCGCCGTATTCCTCCTTCGACGAAAAATTCGCGGCCACGCCGAGAAATATGTGGCAGCGTTCACCGCCTCATGGCATCGTCCTTGGCTAACGCTGGCCGTTCTCGCTCTCAGCCTGGCCATGCAGACCGGACTCATCGCACTGAGCGCCTGGCTCGGAGTTGGCTGCGGACTGCATTTACCCGCTCGAGCCTGGCTATTCGCCTGGCCGCTCGCCAAACTCTCGGGCTTCGTTCCGGTGACGCTCGCGGGCATCGGCAGCCGCGAACTGGTGCTTCCAGCTCTGCTCGCGCCCTTTGGAGCCGATCGCGCGGCGGCGGCCAGCGTGGGGCTCGCGTGGGACGCAGTGCTCATTACAGGCAGCCTGGTGGGAGGCGCCATCTCCAAAATCGCGAGCCTGGCGCAAAGCAAGTGACCCGTCTTTTTTATCTTCCACTAGCCGTGCTGAGCGCTGCATTTGTGATCCTCTGCGTACACCATTCCACCGTTTGGCCATGGAACGTGGTGGTGCACGAGGACGGACGCCGGACGCTGCTCGATACGATTTTCTATTTCGACCACGCCGCCGGAGAGCTTCCGCTCGACTTGCTGCTCAGCGCCGCCGTAGCGGGAGCGATGCTGTGCGCGTTCCCTGCGTCCGCCGCTCGCCCGCTCGGAATACCCATAGCAATCTGCGTGGCCCTCGACGCGATAATCATCGCCGGAGCAAAAACGCCGGCGTCGTATCTATTCCAGTTCCACACGCGCGATGATGAGCCGATGGTCTACGGAAGCCACTGGCATTATCATTTCCTCAGCCAAGCCGCATTAATGCTCCTCCCATTGATCTTTGTATTAATCAAGTACAATCGCGTTCTGGTAACGGCCTGGGCCGTCTTCGCAGCATTGACAATCGTGTTCGGCATCAGCAGCGACTCCTTTATCGACCCACGTTACTTAGGCCACCAGGCCCGCGAGTTATTCACTCACACCCTAGTAACAATCCCTTTAGCCGCATACTTGACGTGGCGCACGCACCCTTGCGTGCCGCGTTCACACTCATGTGAACGCCCGGAACTAAACTGGAAACCAGTCCTAGCCTTTCTAACAATCTCCATCTACCTAGCCGCCGGCGTCCTCGTAACCGGCGCCCGTCACCACGCCCAATCCGCCGACTGGACCGCCGTCATCTGCGCGCACTTCTTCGAGCACTCCTTCAGCTACCTGATCGTGCCCACGCATGCGCAATTGTTCTACTTGCTGGGAGCGCGACAAGCATGACGCTCGCGATCCTGGGCGCGGGGCCCGCGGGTGTCGGCGCAGCGTTCCAGGCCGCGCGCCGAAAGCTCGGCCGCGTGGTGGTTTTCGAGCAGCGCGATTCTCCCGGTGGCAACGCCGGAAGCTTCGACATCGCTGGCATTCGAGTAGATTACGGCAGCCATCGCCTGCACCCCACCTGCGACCCTCGCGTCTTGGCCGATTTGAAAGCGCTGCTGGGTGACGACCTGCTCGAGCGTCCCCGCCACGGTCGCATCCTTCTTCGAAATCGCTGGATCGGTTTCCCGCTCCGTCCGCTGGATCTCGCGCTACACCTGCCCAAGTCGTTTATACTCGGCGCCACCGCCGACGTGGTGCGCAAACGCTTCGTCCCCAAACCCGTCCACGAAAGTTTCGCATCGGTTTTGGAAGCCGGCTTAGGACGCACCGTCTGCCGCGACTTTTATTTCCCCTTCGCCAGAAAGTTGTGGGGACTAGACCCCTTCGAGCTCTCCCCCGTTCAGGCCCGCCGCCGCGTATCTGCAAATACCCCGGCCAAAATGCTTCGCAAGACTTCAGGGAAACGTTTCTTCTACTATCCGCGCCGGGGTTACGGGCAACTGTTCGAAAGTCTAGCCGACGCCGCAAAAACTCAAGGTGCCGAGTTCCTGTTCCACTCGCGCGTCAAAGCAATCGAGCACGACGAACAGCGGGTCTCAAGCGTTCACTACGAGACAGCAGAGTCATCCGGCTCGCTCGATTGCCACTTGGTGCTGTCCACTCTGCCAATCAACCACTTGGTCCGTTGCCTCAATCCGCCTCTGCCGATCCTGGATGCCGCCGGCCGAATGCTGTTCCGCGGCATGATCCTGATCTATCTGGTGCTGGAGCAGGATCGCTTCTCCGAATTTGACGCGCATTACTTCCCGGAAGAAGACATCCCGATCTCCAGGCTGTCGGAACCCAAAAACTACAGCGCTACATCTGAGCCGCGCAATCGAACCGTGCTTTGCGCGGAATTGCCTTGCGACCCTCTGTCAGATACGTGGACCAAGACCGACGCGGAGCTGGGCGAATTGGTTCGTCAATCGTTGAGCGCCGCCGGAGTCCCGCTCCGCGCGCCGCCACTTCAGGTGATAACGCGCCGTCTGGCCCATGCGTATCCAATATATAAGCGAGGTTTCGAGAACGACTTCGCGCTGCTCGATGATTGGGTCGGCGGTTTTGAAAATCTGGTCACCTTCGGCCGTCAGGGACTCTTCGCGCATGACAACGCGCATCACGCTCTCCACATGGCCTATTGCGCGGTGGACTGTCTGAACAGCGCCGGAGAATTTCAATGGGACCGCTGGCGATCGCACCGGCAAGACTTCGAGAGGCATGTCGTCGAGGATTAACGCAGTTGAAATAAAATGCTAATCTCGTGTGAGTGCAAGTTTTGGTCACCGGCTGCGCTGGTTTCATAGGATCCCATCTGTGTGAGCGCCTTCTTTCCGACGGCCATCACATCACCGGCGTGGACGCCCTGACCGATTCGTACGATCCTCAGTGGAAGCTTCGGAACCTGGATCGATTGTGCACCTCGGACCGGTTCGATTTCGTTCACACAGAGGTGCTGAAGTTAAAGCAGCGTTTGGTCGACGACGCCCAGTTGATCTTCCATCTGGCCGCGAGGCCCGGTGTGAGGACCAGTTGGGGACCGGAGTTCCAGCATTACCTGCGGCACAATGTTCTTACCACGCAACGCCTGCTGGAACGCGCCACGCTTTCCCAGACTCCGAAGCGGATCGTGTTCGCGTCCTCCTCATCGGTTTACGGCGACACGCCGGTGGAGCGCGTCACGGAGGAGCATCCCACCAATCCCGTCTCACCGTATGGCATTACCAAACTCGCTGGTGAACAATTGTGCTCGGTGTATGCCAAGCAGAGCTGCCTGGAAGTGATAACGCTACGGCTATTCACTGTATACGGTCCCCGCCAGCGCCCGGATATGGCGTTTCATCGCTTGATCCAGGCAGCTCTCACCGGATCGAAGTTTGTACTCTTCGGCGACGGCTGGCAACAGAGGGATTTCACCTTCGTTCAAGATGTCGCGGAGGCAATGACGCTTGCAGGTCATGTTCCCGCCCATACGGATATTTTCAATGTCGCCGGTGGCGGAAGAGTCAGCATGAATCAGGCCATCGAGTTGGTGGAAGAAATCTCGGGCTGCCGTATCAATGTGGAACGCCAGGCGCCGCAATCGGGCGATGTCCGTAACACAGGCGCCGATCTTTCGAAAAGCCGCGAGATCCTCGGCTACTCACCTCGCGTCAAATTGCGCGACGGCCTGCGCGCCCAGATCGAATCCATGGCCGAAAGGGCGCGCGCTGCAAGTTGCGCCTAGTGGGGCGGACCCCCAGGTCCGCAGCCGACGCCCACGTCGGCCTGAAATGCGTGCGCTACAGTGAAAGGCGTGGAATCTAGCCTCACCGTCACTCGCACTTACCCCACCGATGTAAAACAGCGGCAAGTGATCGTCAAACTGGACGGCGAACCCTTCGCCGTCCTGCTCTTCGGCCAATCCGTAACCCGCGCCATTGAGCCTGGATCGCATCAACTTCGTTTCGACAACACCTGGGTCAAAAAAACAATCGAATTTCGCATCGCCGAGGGAGAACACGTCACCTATAACGTGCTCAATAGGGCGGGCCGCTTCACTTGGTGGATGGTGCTCGCTTTGGGCGCTGGCCCCATGTATCTAACCATTGAACTCCAGCAGGCCGAACGCCAGCAGGCGTAAAAGCTATCCCAAACTCGCCACCAGCTTGCGCGTTTTCGCATGCGCCAGCACCACGTCCGGATCGCGCTGTAGCGCCTCAAAATAGCGCTGCTCGAAACCGTGCCCGGCCTCGTT
>PMOK01000092.1:0-96914 GCA_003162425.1 Bryobacterales bacterium
CACGAGTGTTCGCGCCACGCGCGCAGCGCACGCACGTTGCGTGCCGCGTCGCCACTCCTGGCGATGCATGGCACTTGGCTATAATCGCGGGAAGCGAGAAGGAGGCGACAAGTGCGAATTGCCGGTTTATTTCTGAGTTTGGGACTATTGCATGCGGCGGACGTTGCGGTGGGGACGGCCGTTGCTCGATCGGGACAGAAGGCCACCGGGTTTATTCAGGTGCCGGGCGGAGTGGATGCGGCGCTGGACATTCCGGTCATCGTTGTCAATGGATCGCAGCCCGGTCCCACGCTGGCGCTTCTGGCCGGCGCGCATGGGACCGAGTATGCGTCGATTATCGCGTTGATGAAACTGGCGGAGGCAGCCGATCCGGCCACCGTCTCGGGGACCTTGATCGTGGTCCCGCTTCTAAACGTCGCGTCGTTTCTCCAAAAAGTGCCCCATCTTAATCCCATTGACGGCAAGAACATGAACCGGCTCTATCCGGGAAAGCCCGACGGTACGCAGACCGAGCGGGCGCTATGGGCGATCACCAAACAGGTGCTCGAAACGTGCGACTACCTGATTGACTTCCACGGAGGAGATTTGGACGAGAACATGCGCAAGTATTCCTACTGGCCAGACACCGGCAACGACCGTTTGGATCAAACCTCGCGCGGGATGGTGCTTGCGTTCGGCTTCGATCACATTATCATCCAACACAACCACCCCACCGATCCTCGGACTCCCGGCGTCACCACGGTCACACGGCAGGCGCAGAACCTTGGGAAACCGGCGATCGCTGTCGAGGCGGGCCATGCCGGCACCACGCACGCAGAAGATGTGGATGCGCTGATGGGCGGCTGCTGGCAGGTAATGCGCCACCTTAAGATGTTGCCCGGTGTTGCGACGCGTGTGGAGCACCCTTTGTGGATCGGCCGCTATGCGGTGGTCACTAGCGATCGAGACGGCGTATTCTTTCCGTTGGTGGTGCCGGAAGCTTATGTCAAACAGGGAACCACGATCGGGTACATGACGGACTTTTTCGGAAACAAGGTGTGGGATGTTACGGCGCCGCTATCGGGCGTCGTGATTTACATCGGCGCCGTGCCATCCATGAAGAAAGGCGACAACATAGGGTACATCGGCGAGATAGCCGCAAATGACCCACAGTAACGCTACTTCTCGTTTTCGACTACCAGGTCGTTGGTCACTGAAAAGACGCTTGGGACACCGTTGGCCTTTATGCCAATCAGGTTCTTGTCCCCCTGGTTGGCCACCACGCCTTCCAGAGTCACGTGCCCGTTCTTGACGATGATGTGAATGGAGGGCAACGCGCGATATCCATAGCGCGTGGATATAGAGGGATCGCCATAAATGGCTCGGTATTCCGCCATCCGGATCTGGTCGTCCATAGGCGAGAGCGGCAGTACTTCGATGTTGTTGATCACCTGCAGGACACCCGGAATTTTTTTCACCACTCGCCCGGCATCGTCTTTCAGCGTGGGTTTGACGACAGCGCCCAACAATGTCACAGTCCCGCCGTCGAGTTTGAATGCGAGATCATCGAAGATGTTGTAATACGGAAGCATCACGAGTTCGTGCCGGACGTGCTTTGCGATCTCGGTCTCATCCGGATCGCCTACGAAGGCATCCTGGTGGTTTTTGTCATGTTTCTGGGCGAAGCTTGCTGGAACCACTAGCAAAACTGCCAGTGTCAAGCCGGCTGTAAGTGATTTAGTTGGCATTTGATGTCCCTTCCCCTCCGTTTGACTTCTTTCGTGGATATAAGGTTACTACATCACTTATAAACATCGCGCTTCAGATCGTCCGGCAAGTCGGACAACTTACCTAACATTTCGTAAGTCTTCACCACCGCCCAGTCCACGATGCGTTCTCCGGCGCCCGGTTCCACCCAGGTGCTGGCGCTCGCCGCACCGTAGCCGCCGCGCGAGGTTGCCGAGATGGTGGGGAAATAGCCGTGGTAGCCGTTGGTATAACCAAAAAACAAAGCCGTGGTTGCAGGACACCGATCGCGCCAGTTCTTCTGAAAATCGACGAACGGTTCTCCAGGAACGGTCGCTATTGCGATCTGATGATTGATCAGAACGGCCGTGACGCGGCTCTCAATCACGGGATGAATCGGCGAACCCATCAGATCCAGCGTTTTGGGCCCCAGGAACTTCAGCAGTCCCGCCTGGAACTTTTCCTGGCTCCAGCGCAGCTTGAAATTCAATGTCTCCTCGCGAAAGTCGATGCTCGCCGCGGGAACATTTTCCGTGTGAATTTCTTTCGCCACGCGGGCGGCTTCAACACCCAGCCGTTGACCGGTCCAATCTCGCATTTTGACGGCGTCCTCTTGAATTGGAGTAACGGCATGATACGGGTTGATGTCGCCCGGCGCGCCTTGCAGGAAAAAGCTGATCACGCGGCCGCCAAACGCATCCTCGACAGTGCGATTCATCGCTGCTGGGAAATCCGCTGAATACTGGCGGTTGTCGGGTCCCAGAACCACCGGGTGACAGGAATAGTTCACCAGGATGGCGAGCGGCGTTCTATCCGAGCCGTCCACGCGAAGCACGGTCACGGTGGGATCCACTGGCGAGGTTGGCAGCATGGTTGGATTGCGCTCGAACCATCCGAACGTTCCGTCTGGCCGCAACGGTAGACGATTATGGCCGATATAAACCGAGCCTGTTCCGGTGCCGATGTTCGCGTCCACGAGATGGCTGGCGGCTTGGGCGATGGCAGCGCCGATACGCTCAAGAGCACGTTGCTCCCATGCAGGCGGAGCGCCGGTGTATTCATCCTTGATGATCGGGGCGCTGTGCGTATGGGAGGCGCTTACCAACAAACAGGAAATGCCGCTCGACTTGCGCGCCGATTCGCGCAACCGGTCGAGGGACGCTTCGCCGAAGCTCCGGCCGAGATCGACAGCAACGATGGCCAGACGCTGGCCGCCCGCTTCGAGCACCAGCACTCGCGCATACAGCGGATCGAGCGTGCTTTCGGCCGGGGCCAGACGATCCTCAAATCCCCACATCACTTCGTGAGTGGTGGGCGTAATATCGGTTTTGGCAACACCGGCGCGCAATCCCGCCCAGGCCGGGAGCGCGATCGAGGTCAGCAGCAGTGCGCAGGTCAATCGAAGCATGCTTAGCATTTTAGCCTGTGTAGGACAAGCCTCCGGCTTGTCCCTGGCAAGCCGGAGGTTTACCCTACGGCTGCCGTCGGACCATAATTGTTCATAAATGCCGGATGTGACCCAGCCGACGGACATCACCACGTTGCTGCGGAGATGGCAGGCCGGGGATTCGCACGCTTATGACCGCGCGAGGGCAGCCAGCGCCGGATTCCGATGTCGGAGGACTTGAGCTGGGTGGACGTGGGAGGCCAGGACATGCTGGATCTGGACCGGGCCTTGACGGACCTGGAGAAGTTGGATGCCGACAAAGTCCGGTTGGTGGAATTGCGGTATCTGATGGGCTGTACGGTGCCAGAGATTTGCGAACTGCGCGGCGTTTCAGATGCGACTGTGGAAAGACATTTGCGATTTGCGCGCACCTGGCTATACGACCGGCTTCATTCAGGAATGACGTGAAACTCGGCGTGAAGCCACGGGTTGCTCCAGCGTAAATCATGCAGCATCTCTTCATCGGTGAGCGATTTCAGGAATTCGATGAGGTCGTGCTTGTCGGAATCGGTCAGGTTGAGCCGCCGCAGGATATGCGACTTGTTGGGATGATCCAGCTTGCCGCCGGCTGCGTAATGCTGGATTACTTCTACGAGGGTGCCCAGGCTCCCGTCGTGCATATAGGGCCCGGTGACGGCTACGTTCCGTAACGAGGGCGCGCGGAACTTTCCGACGTCTTCGGTCACCCTTGTAGGTTCAAACAAGCCGCGATTAGGCGCGTCGTAAGTGGATACACCGGTATTGAAAAACGCGCCACTGAAGTTCCATCCGGCGTGGCATTGAAAACATCCTGCCCGTTCGCTCGAGAAAAACAGGAGCTCGCCGCGCTTCGCCGCATCGGAGATCGCCGAAGAATCGCCACGCCAGCGGTAGCGATCATAGGGCGACCGCATCGAGACGATGCTGCGCTCAAACGCCGCGATCGCTCTTGTCACATTCGGGATTGTGTACGGATCGCTCACGCCGGGAAACGCTTCCGGAAACAGTCGTTGATAAACAGGATCGCGGCGCACGGCTTCGAGAAACGCCGCCTCGTGCCATTTCAGGCCCAACTCGATTGGCTCTTCGCTCAGCATCGGAACCAGCGCTTGGGCCTCGAGCGATGTAATGGTTGGATTCGCCCAGGTCAAGAACGGAACGTAGGCCACGTTCACCAGGCTCATGCTGCCACGCGGATGAAGTTGGCCGGTAGTACCTTGGGCNNGACATCCGGCCGTCGTAGAAAAGATAGCGGCCGAGTTGGACTTTGACGGCGCTCATGGGATTATCGGCCGGGACAGCCGGACGAGGGAAATCTTGCGGAAGATTCCAATCGAACGAAGCAGCCGTCAAGCTAGCCGCCACCGCGAGTCCGAGAGTGAATCGCTTGGCCTGTGGGGCAGGATGCCATCCTGCGCGCGGGTTGTTAACCCGCGCTATTTGCGCCGATTGGCAATCGGCGCGCAGGTTATCAACCTGCCCCACACCCGAACGTGACCCACTGTCAAGCAATCAGCGCTCCCGTCTTCGATGTGTCGTATCCAGCGAGCACTTCCAACTTGCGCCGCAAGGTGGCGCGCTGCAAAACATCGAGAAACGCCTTCACTGACGGAAGATCGGCGGTTCGCTTGCGCATCACCAGATCGTAGCGCTCCCTTTGCAGCGGAATGAAATCCAGGCCAAAGGTCTGAGCAGCGGATCGTGTGGCCAGGCATACATCCGCATCTTGAGAGAGCACGCAATAAGCTGCCGCAAGATGACCATGGGCGATGCGATCATATCCTCTGACCGTGCGCGCGTGCATGCCGGCCTTCGCCAGAAGTTTATCCAATAGAGCGCGGCTTCCCGAACCCGGCTCGCGATTCACAAACCGGACGTTTTTACGCGACAGGTCTTCCACCTTGTGCACGCCTTTCGGGTTTCTGGGCGCGATCACCAGCCCTTCTTCCCAGCTCGCGAACGTCACCACCCGAAAATCTTCGTCTGGAAATTCCTTACGAATGAAGGGCAGATTGAACTCTCCGGTTTTCGGATCCTCGAGATGCGAGCCGGCGATGTGCACCTTGCCTTGATTAAGCCACGCGAGCGCCAGTTTGCTGGAAGCAGCCGCGGAAACTATCTCCACTCCACTGAGCTTCTCCACCATTCGGGAAAGAAGACCTGTAGCAGGGTCGCAACCCGCCAAAACAAGTCGCTTGCTGGATGCATCTTCCTTCGCGAACACAACCAAATCAGCTCGGCCGCTCTTTTGGCCGGTTCGCTTAACAATGCCATCTGCTTCCGGCATGTAGTAGGGCGACGCGCTGACAGGCACGCCGATCCAGCGCGATCCAATCTGGCAGATCCGAACCGGTTGGCCTTTGGCGGGCGCTGCGGCGCTCAATACTTCGGCGGCCAGCGACTCGGGCGATTTCTGAGAGCCTGGTTGAAGTGAGAACAGTTCGCCGACGGTAACTTCCAGTTCGCGTGCAAGATTCAACGCGACTTCTGTATTGGGGACGTAGGTCCCGGCTTCGATCGCGTAGATGGTCTGGCGGCTGACGTGCACCCGGCGAGCCAGATCGGACGCCCCAACGCCTCTGGTCTTGCGAACCTGGGCCAGCCGGTTCTCGACGCGTGTCTTCACGGTTACTTCCTCAATTGGACAACTTCGAGCTTGGTCAGCATGCGGATGGAGCGTGCTCCCGGCTTGTCTTTCGGTACTACCAGGCGAAAGCGGCCCTGAGCGCCGAACAGAGGCTTGCCATTGGCGGTGTCCGCCAGCAGAATCTCGTTGTCGATGAAGGAAGGATCCAGTTCGCCCAGCGAGAACAGCACCTGATACCCATCCTGCGCTTCGGCGAGGACGTAGCCGGCCAGTGCCTTGCCGCGCAGTTCGCTTCCTTGAGGAACACCCGCGCACTTCAGAACTTCATGCAGCCATACGCCCTCGTAGACAGTCTCCATTCCATTGTTGGTGGTGCGAACCGTAGCGCGAGGCATCTTCGCCAGATCGTCCGCGGTTAGGGTCAGCGCCTGTTTGACAGCGCCCGTTACCTGGAGCGACGGTTGGGCATCCTGCGCCGCCAGAAGCGCAGCGGCCAAAAGTCCGAAAGCGAAGCACCGTCGTGTATACATGACTACCTCCGAATTATAACTTTTGGGGCTGGGGACTAGGGGCTGGAGCGGCGCTGGAAATAGAGATCGGCGCAGTCCAGCCCCGAGTCCCTAGCCCCCAGCCCCCCGGCCACGCCAGCGCCGTGCGTTCGGATTCCGCAGTGCGCTAGGATCTTTTGCAAGACATAGTAATATTTAAATGACACCCTCTTCAATGCTCGCTCGCGCCGGCTACGTTCCAACGGCTGCTTCACTGCTGCTGGCCCAACCCTTCCTGCTGCTTTTGTGGCTTGCGATGGGGGCGTTCCCGGCGTGGGCCCAAACGGGAGCGAGCCTTTCCGGCGTGGTGACGGACAAAACCGGCGCAGCCCTTCCCGGTGTCGCGGTGACAATCAGGAACGTCGACACAGGTGCAACGCGCACGATCGCAACCGACGGCCGGGGGCACTATCAGGCGTCCGGCCTGCCTCCGGGGCGCTTCGAGATTCGAGCGGCAAAACAAGGGTTCGCCGATGAAACGCGCACGGGAATCAGCTTGGCGGTTGGCCAGGACGCCACGGTCGACATTAAGATGCAGCGGAGCACCTCCGACGCCTGCGCGAGCGGCCACGAGTTCGCCACCACCGATTGCACGCTGACCTGGCACGGCATCACGCTGTACGGTGCGTATGACGTCGGCGTCGGCTGGGTCAGCCACGGCTTACCGGAAAACGGCTATAACTATGAAGGCGAATCTCTGGTGAACCGAAACGGCTATCAACATCGATTCCTCGTCGCACCGAACAACCTGCAGCAGACGGGTCTGGGCATCAGGGGCAAGGAAGAGTTTCTGCATGGCTGGTCCGTTGTGTTCAACGTTTCAACTGGCATCAATCCGCAGTCCGGCCAGCTCGCCAACGCGTCAGCCACCAACATCGCCAACAACGGCCTTCCCAGGAGCAGCTATTCGGAAGCCATCGACGGCGCGCGCGCGGGCCAACCCTTCAATGACGAATACTATGCCGGTATATCGTCCGCGTATCTCGGCACGCTCACCTTCGGTCGTCAGCGCGCTCTCGGTACCGATGTGATGCTCGTTTACGATCCGGCCGGCGGCGGCTATGCCTTTTCGTACATCGGGTATAACGGCACGATGGCCGGCGGCGGCGACACCGAGGACAGCCGTTGGGACGACGCCCTGAAGTATCGCCTCGCCTATGGCCCGGTCCATTTCGGCGCGATGTATAAATTCGCCGATGGTTCTGGCGGCTGCTACTCGGCCTCCGCAACCTGGACTGCCGCCACCTGTACGCCGGAAGGGGCGCATAACAACGCCTATGGATTCGATTTCGGCGGAGACTACGGCAAGTTCTCCGCCGACGTCGTCTACCAACATTACAACCAGGCGATCAGCGTATTGAACCCCTTGCTGGGGCCTCAGAGTCCGACGGCGCCATATCAGTCGACCACCAACAGCATCAATACAAACCCCGTCACCGGGGCCAATGTGATCGGAACGACCAACACCCTATATGGCATCGTGACCGACAACAATGCCATTATGGTCGCCGCCAAGTATACGTGGGACCCGTTCAAGTTTTTTGGCGGCTATGAATGGATCCGGCAGACTAACCCATCGAACCCGTTGGGCGTTGGCGCCTTGGACCAGGGCGGTTATCTCTTGAGCGGCGTCGAAGACAACAATCTTGATTCTCCCAAGATCGTGCAGATCTGGTGGACGGGCGTGAAATACGCTATCGACAGCAAAACCGACATCACTTTGTCCTGGTATCATCAGCTGCAGAACGACTTCCGTCTTCCGCCGACCTGCTCGCCCGAAGCCGGTTTCCGCAGTTCCTGCGCGGGCACCCTCAACGAATGGTCGCTCTATACGGATCATCACTTCACCAAGCGTTTCGACGCTTTTGCCGGAATTGCGTATTCCTACGTGGGCGGCGGTCTGGCCATCGCCATTCCTCATGGCCCCGGCGTCCCCTATAAATACGACAACAACTTTGCTCCGACGATCGGTGGTCGTTTCACCTTCTGATCGCTTCCGCGGCGGGCTCAGTCGAGAGCCCACATGGTTACCTAAAGCGCGCGATCGGCGCTGCGCTGCTCGTGCGTTTCCAGCTCCGAAGGCACGGCAAAACTGAGTGTCGTTCCATGCACGAGGTATGATCTTCGAAGGGTCGCCTCTACATGAACGAGTTTCCACGATTTGATCTGACGGGACAGGTGGCGCTAGTCACCGGATCGGCGCGCGGTCTGGGCCGCGCCATTGCGCTTGCTTTGGCTCATGCAGGCGCCGACGTTGCCCTGGGGCTTCGCGACGTGCACGCCGCGGGCGACGTTCAGCAGCGGATCGAAGCGATGGGCCGCCGTGCGCTGCCGCTGCAGATGGACATGACCAGCCTGGAACAGATTTTCCGGGCCGTGGATGACACAGCCGCTCACTTTGGCCGGCTGGACATTCTAGTGAACAACGCCGGCGTGGCGCCCGAAAATCCAGCGGAGAATGTACGCGAAGTGGACTACGATCTCACGGTCGGAATCAATCTGAAGGGGACTTTTTTCGCAAGCCAAGCCGCCGGCCGGGTGATGATCCGCCAGAACGGCGGCCGCATCATCAACATGAGTTCTCAGGCCGGGTTCGTGGCGCTGCCCACCGAATCCATATACTGCATGACGAAGGCCGGCATCTCACATCTGACAAAATGCCTAGCCATCGAATGGGGAAAGCACAACATTCTGGTGAATGCGGTGGCTCCCACTTTCATCCGCACTCCCGGAACCGAAGAGTACCTTGCGAATCCCGCGGTCCGCGCCGATGTGGTGGAGCGAATCGCGGCCCTGCACCGGATTGGAGAGCCCATGGATGTAGCCGGCGCGGTCGTGTTCCTGGCTTCGCCCGCCGCGTCTCTGATCACCGGCCAGACGCTGTTGATCGATGGCGGATGGACGTCTAGGTAGAAGTAGGACAAGCCTCCGGCTTGTCCCCTCGGCAAGCCTGAGGCTTGCACTACGCTGAGAAAATCGGAAGATATTGCGCCGCTACTATTGTTTGGGGATCTGGCCCAGCGTTGGCAGGAGTGCCAATGCGGCGAACTAGCGGATTCCACGCACCCGCGCTGAAAATGCCTCGTACGCCTTCGGATTCCCGCGATTCACAAACTCGATCGCGGATTTCGAAACCGCTTCCACGTTGGCCATTAATTTTGGATTACCATATGCTGTTCGCCACTCCGGCAGGATGTCCCGGATCTTTTCCCACACGAACAGCAGCTCCTGGCCGCTCTGGAAGAACAATTCCTGATGCAGTACCCCTGCGGTGATGAACGACGCGACCATTTCCCAATAGGTGGTTACCATGCGGAAGTAGGCGTCCTGGTCGGAGCCTGGCGGGCACAGCTCCATCTTTTCCGCCCACGTGCGGGCGTTAAACTTCGCAAGCCACTGGCGGCCGTCGCGCAGTTTTTCTTCGCGGCGCATCTCATAGAGCCGCATGATCAGCTTCACATCGTCATAAGTAGCCTGTGTATCCATAACGTCCAGTGTATCCACAAGAGAACTTAGCGGGCATGTCCGCACCACATCCAAGGAAGATTGTGACCGCAACGGTTTTCACCAAAGAAGACGAGCTACACTGGCTGGCGCTGCGGTTGATCCCGGGCCTCGGCTGCCGCAAAGCAAGCCAGGTCCTCAGCCAGTTTCGGACTCCTCAAGGCATCTTCCGGGCCTCGCGCTCGGACCTGGAATCGAGCGGCCTATCGGGCAGCGTGGCCCAGACTATCGCCAGCGGCTGCACGTTTGAAGACGCCGTGGATCAGCAGCAGAAGATGCTGGAAACCGGCGCGCTGCTGATCCCCATATCGGATCCGAGGTATCCGCAGAGGCTTAAGGAAATCTTCGACCCTCCGATCGTGCTCTTTGTGCGCGGGCGCGTGGAACTGCTCCACTCCGTGATGCTGGGCGTGGTCGGCACGCGGCGGCCTACCGCGTATGGAATAGCGGCGACACAGCGCTTGTCACCCGATCTGGCACATGCCGGCCTCACCATCGTGAGTGGAATGGCGAGGGGTATCGACACCGCCGCGCATCGCAGCGCGCTTGAGGTGGGTGGCGACACGGCGGCGGTATTCGGGTGCGGCGTCGATCTGATATACCCAGCCGAGAATCGCAAGCTGTCCACCGAGATCGCCGAAAAAGGACTGCTGGTTTCCGAATTCCCGATGGGCTCGCCGGCTTATCCGCAGAACTTTCCCATCCGCAACCGCGTCATCAGTGGCATGAGCGTGGGCGTCCTGATCGTGGAAGGCGCGCAGTACAGCGGGTCGGCCATTACCGCCAAAATGGCGCTCGAACAGCAGCGCGAGGTCTTTGCCGTGCCTGGTAACATCACCTCCAAAATGAGCTGGGGACCGAACCTGCTGGTCAAACAGGGCGCCAAGCTGGTCCAGGAGTGGAACGATGTGCTGGTGGAATTACCAGCCGATATCCGCCGTGCCTTGATCGCGAAAGCGCAGGCCCGTTGCGGCCAGATCTCATTGGAAACAAACAGCGAAGACGCTGCCGGGCACGGTGAAATCGGACCCGCTGGCCGGTCGCTTTTAGCCCAGTTGAAACACGATCTTCCCATCCACATTGACCAATTGATCGAAACTTTTGATACCCTAACACCATCAGAGATAGTTGCCGGACTGTTCGAATTGGAACTGCTCGGCATGGTCAGGCAACTCCCCGGGAAGAACTTTGTTAAAGTGTGGTAGGTTCTAACCATCATCTTAAAGCTGTAAACAGTGGTGTCGGTCTAATAGGTTAAAACATGGCAAAATCGCTCGTCATCGTCGAATCGCCGACGAAAGCGAAAACAATCGGTAAGTACCTCGGCAAGCAATACGTCGTTAAGGCTTCGCTCGGCCACGTGAAGGATCTTCCTAAGAAAGACCTCTCGGTAGACGTCGATAAGGGCTTCGAGCCGCATTACGAAGTCATTGAGGGCAAGAAGAAGCTCATGGCGGAGCTGAAGGCGGCCGCCAAGGGCATGGACTCCATTTACCTGGCGGCTGACCCGGATCGCGAAGGCGAGGCCATCTGCTATCACTTGCAGGAAGAGTTGAACGGCTCGAAGAAGGGGCCCGTTTTTTACCGGGTCATGTTCAACGAAATCACCGCCAACTCCATCAAAAAAGCTTTTGAGAAACCTGGATCGGTGAATCTGCATTTGGTAGACGCGCAGCAGGCTCGCCGCATTCTGGATCGGCTGGTGGGATACAAGATCTCACCGCTCCTGTGGGACAAAGTGCGTCGCGGCCTTTCCGCGGGACGCGTGCAGACGGTGGCGCTGCGGCTGATTGTGGACCGTGAGCGCGAGATTCGCGCCTTCGAGAAGCGCGAGTACTGGACCATCGACGTTCAGCTCAACGCCAAGAAGCCCCCGGTGCTCACCGCCCGGTTCACCAAGAAGGACGACCAGGCGATTGAGGTAGCCGAGGAAGCCACGGCCAAAGCGCTGGTGGATCAGGTGGAGAGCGCGAAGTACATCGTTCGTTCAGTCACAACGCGCGAAAAGAAACGCAACCCGGTTCCACCCTTCATCACGTCCACGCTACAGCAGGAATCTTCGCGCAAGCTGAGATTCAGCGTGAAGCGCACCATGATACTGGCGCAACGCTTGTATGAAGGCGTGGAGCTTGGGGCGGAAGGTTCCATGGGTTTGATCACCTACATGCGAACCGATTCGCCGCGCGTGTCTCAAGAAGCGCTGGACGAGGTTCGCGGGCTTATTAAGGAGCGGTTTGGTCCTCAGTTCGTTCCCGAGGCGCCCAACGTTTACAAGAGCAAAAAGGACGCGCAGGAGGCGCACGAAGCCATTCGCCCCAGCTCCGCGATGCGCGCGCCGGAGCAAATCGCGCAATACCTGCAGGAGGATGAGCTAAAGCTCTACCGGCTGATCTGGATGCGATTCGTGGCGTCCCAAATGTTGCCGGCGGTCTTCGATCAGACTACCATCGATGTCGCCGCCCAAGGCAAGGATGGCGCGACATATATGTTCCGCGCCACCGGCAGCGTCCCGAAGTTCAAGGGGTTCCTGGAAGTTTACGAGGAAGGCAAAGATCAGAAGGACGAAGACGATGAGGAATTGAAGCATCGGCTGCCGGCTGTGACGGAAGGCGAAGAGCTGAAATTCAAGGGAATTCTTCCTGAACAGCATTTCACTGAGCCGCCTCCGCGCTTCAATGAAGCGACGCTGGTAAAGGAATTGGAAGCCGACGGTGTCGGCCGTCCCTCCACTTACGCTTCCATCCTTTCCACCATTCAGGAACGGGAATACGTGACCAAGGAAGGCGGCAAGTTCACTCCCACCGAGCTCGGCATGGTGGTGACCGATCTGCTGCTCGAGAGCTTCGAGAATCTCTTCGACGTGAAATATACGGCTCGCATGGAGCAAGAGCTGGACGAAATCGAAGAGGGCAAGATCGATTGGCGCGAGTCCATGGCCGAGTTCTACGGGCGGTTCCAGAAGGATCTGGAGCACGCCGAGCGGCACATGACCGACATCAAGCGCATGGAGAAGCCCACCGACCTGGTGTGCGACAAGTGCGGCAAACCCATGGTCATCAAATGGGGCCGGCACGGCAGCTTCATCGCTTGCACGGGTTATCCGGAGTGCACCAATACGCGCGAGCTGAGCGTGGACCTTCCGGACGTCGATAAAGCGGACCTCACCGAGCAGGATGCCGCGGAGTATTGCGAGAACTGCGGGCGTCCCATGGTGCTGAAGAAGGGCCGCTTCGGGCAGTTCTATGCGTGCTCCGGATATCCGGACTGTAAAACCACCAAGCAGATTGGTGGCGAGCAGAAGAAGAGCGATGTTCCGCTCGACGAAAAGTGCCCGCAATGCGGGAACAATATGGTGCTGAAGCATGGCCGCTTCGGCGAGTTCACGGCTTGCAGCAATTATCCGAAGTGCAAATTCGTGAAGCAGAAGACCATTGGCGTGCCGTGTCCCAATTGCACGGAAGGTGCGGTGGTGGAGCGGCGTTCCAAGCGCGGCAAGACATTTTACGGATGCAGCCGCTACCCGGAATGCGATTTCGTAGCGTGGGGTAAACCGCTGCCGGAAAAATGTCCGGAGTGCGGATCGAGCTACTTAATCGAAAAATGGCTCAAGGCCGGACCGGTGGCGCAATGCCCGAACGGCGAGTGCAAGTACAAGCGGGAGTTGCCGAAGGTGGAAGCGACGGCGTAGCAGGTGGTTCGAAAGGGCTTCTGGTTAGGATTGGTGCTCTCCCTTCCACCATGATCCTCCCCCAGCCCTTTCGCTGATGTTGCTTGGAGAATATCCAAACGCAGTGAATAAACATGGAGCCCCCGGCTTCGACACCGCGCCATGCAAACTCGCCGGGCAGGTATTCGCAGGTATTCAATGTAGCCGCTCGGTTTGCCGTTCGGGGCAAGAAGCATCTTAGCCCGCAGACCGAACTTGGCGTTCGCTTGTAGCCAGCAGCGCTTCTGCTGGCGCCCAGGATGAGTGGGACTCTTGATTCCGCAACAGGGCAGTGAGTCGAAGCTCGCCGCATCGACATCAATCAAGCGAGGCTTGCGTATCAATGGAGGCCGGCCTTTCGTGGTATCTGCCCCCCAGTGTACTCTTCTGTGCCCTAGTAAGCAGGCGCTCTGCAGCTCGGGCGCTGCCTGTTGACGGTGACGGAGCGTTCGCGGTGCCAACCGGCGCACCCGTTCAACATGTCGAACATGTAATGTTATGCCTTGACACAAACCAACGAACAATGGAATATACTTTAGTTACACCGAAGGGGCCCGACGAGAATGTCGGCGGCAATTGTCTAGCTTCTCCATGTCACTACTCCTTGGCGTCTCCAAGGAGACTTGTGAGCCGGAGTGAACTGCCGCAAAGGCTCCGCGCGGATGCGAAGGAGATGCCATGATCGTAGCCACTTCAAGTCGTCAATCAAACAACCCGCAAAGAATCCTCAGCGGACTGCTATTTGTCATTTTGTTTATGATACCGATGCTGCTCCTCGGCCAGGGTTACTTCGGTACCCTGAGCGGTAACATCACCGACCCAAGCGGGTCCGTAGTGCCGGGGGCGAAGGTTACGCTCGTCGACCAGCAGAAGGGATATCAACATGCCACCACGTCGGACTCCAGCGGACGATACGTGTTCACATCAATTCCGCCGGGATTGTATACGGTGTCCGTGGAAGTGGAAGGCTTTGAGAAAACGGTCCGCAACAACATCACGTTGAACGTCAGCGAAAACGTGACGGCCAACCTGGGTCTGAAGGTCGCCACTTCCAAGCAAAGCATTCAGGTGGAATCTCAGGCGGAGAACATCCATACCGAGGATGCGGTGACCGGGCAAGTGGTCAATCGCCGGTTCATAAACGATTTGCCCTTGGTTGACCGTTACGTGCTTGATTTCGTCTCGCTGGCCCCGGGTGTCAACAACCAAAGTGACTCGAACGGTGTCGGCGACACGGGAACGAACTTCATCTCCAATGGCAGCCGCGGGGCCATGGCGGACATTCTAATGGATGGCGCTTCCATCACCAACTTCGAGCCCAATGGCGGCGTCACCAACGTTACTTATACCCCGTCCGCGGAAGCAGTGGAAGAGTTCAAGGTACAGCAGTCAAACTTTAGCGCGGAATATGGATTCTCCGGTTCATCCATCGTGAACATGATCACGCGCTCGGGTACCAACGCCTTCCATGGCAGCGGGTACGATTTCATTCGCAACCAGATGACCGACGCGAACAACTGGTTCAACAATGAGTTCGGTGTTCCGCTTGCTCCCGTACACCGCAACAACTACGGCGGCACCATTGGTGGGCCAATTTGGAAAAACAAGACCTTCTTCTTCTTTGACTGGGACGGAACGCGCTCCTCCAATTTGGGCACCTATCAGGCTGGTGTGCCCAGTGGCGCCGAACGCACTGGCGACTTTGGCGAAATATGCGGCGCGAATGGCGGCACGTTCGATAAGGCTGGACTCTGTAGCGTAATCGCCGGGCAGCTCTATGATCCTTATTCCGGCTCATTCCAAACGCCGGCCAACGGACCCGCAGGCGCCTACCGCAGCACCTATATCCCGTTCGACAACCTCGCCGCCTATACCAGCCCTGGAAATGCCAAGCTGAACGGCACGCCCTACCAATTGCCCATCCATGCCGGAAACCTGATCGATCCCGTGGCACAGAAAATGATGAACCTGTTTCCCATGCCGAATATCGCAGGCGGCAGCATTTACGACAACTGGATTGGATCGGGAGCGACACCCAGCGCCAGCGATCAGTTCGACATTAAGATCGACCACCGCTTCAGCGACAAGAATCAGCTAAGCGCGAAGTACTCACGGGGCAAAAATAGCAATACTCCTTTCAACTGCTTCAAAAATTTCACGGATCCCTGCGGCAGCGGACCGAATGAAGGCGCGGCGCACCTGTTCGCCCTCAATGATACGCACACCTTCAGTCCTACCCTGATATTGAACATGACCCTGGGCTTCTCGCGAGGGTCGACGGAGATAGATGCTTACAATAAGAGCCTAAACGCGAATCCCCTCGGCACCCTTGGTTTTCCATCCTATCTTCAATCCAACGGTTTTCTCGGTGTTCCCTCGACCTTCATCGGGAGCGGCTACTATTCCGCTGGTTTCACCAGCATCGGGCAGGATCCCTACGGCAACTACCACCAAGGCCAGGATACCGGCCAGCTCACCGGGGTTCTTACGAAGATCCACGGAAAACATGAGTTAAAATTCGGCGGCGAGGGGCGCTTGCACCAGCAAAACTATATTCAGACCAACGCTCCGAACGGCTACTTCAATTACGGCAGCGGGGGCAGTTCGCAATGCCCGAACCCGGATATTACGGTGTGCGGCGGCGACGGCATGGCCAGTTTCATGATGGGCCAGTTGATCGGCGGGGGGGCTTTCTACGAAATCCAGTACGAGGTGGCCTCGGAAAACTTCCAATATGCCGGATTTGTACAGGACAACTGGAAGGTCACTCCCAAACTCACACTGAACATCGGACTTCGCTACGACGTGTCCTTGCCGAGAACCGAGCGCCACAATCGGATGAACTGGTTCGATCCGAATGTTGCCTCTCCGCTCGTCGTGCCCGGCCTCGGCACGCTGCATGGCGGAGAACTGTTCAATAGCCCCAGCGTGCGCAGCGACTGGCTAACGGACTGGAAAGACATCCAGCCACGTTTCGGTTTCGCCTGGCGATTGGACAACAAAACTGTCATGCGCGGTGGCTACGGCATCTATTTCGACCAAAGCCGCGGCGGGGCCAATGGGTTGTTGAGCTACGGCTCCCAGGGCTTCAACCAATCTACCAGTGCGGTCACGACCTATCAGAACGATGGCGCGACCCCTTACCTGCATCTGAGCAATCCCTTTCCCAATGGGCTGATCCAGCCACCGGGAGGCTCCCTCGGTTTGTTGAACGACGTTGGCTACGGCGCCATCGGACCCCTCCGCACCGCAGCCGCTGCCCAAACTCCCTACGAGCAAAGCTGGACCTTCGGGTTCGAGCGTGAAATAACTCCAAATCTGTTGGTCAGCGTGCAGTACATCGGTAAGAAGGGAACTCATCTGTATTTTGCCGGCAACAATAATCTGGACGTTTTGCCGCCGTCGGTCGAGAAACTGACCCCAACCCAGATTGGCAACCTCGGCAACTATGTGAACAATCCATTCGCGCCGGTCCTCACGGGCTCTTACTACGCCAACAGCCCTCTTACCAGCCCGACCGTCCAGGCCTTTCAGCTCATGTTGCCGTTTCCGCAGTTCACCGGCGTGGCCTCGGACGAGCCGCCGAGCGCCAACTCCATCTACAATGGGCTGCAAATCGTGGTGGAAAAGCGCTACTCCAGTGGATTGCAACTCTCGGCGAACTATACCTGGTCGAAATCCATCGACAATTCCTCCATCTACGACGGCAACGTGGGTTGGTTGGCGAATGGCCCGAACTCAGGATACAATATCCAGGACCCCAACCGAGCTTACCTCGAACGGAGCCTCTCGAGCTTCGATGTTCCGCAGCAACTGAAATTCGAGTACAGCTATGATTTGCCGGTGGGAAGGGGAAGAACTTTCTTTAACAAGATGCCTCGGGCCCTTGATCTTATCGTGGGCGGATGGAAAACCGCGGGCGTCTGGACCATTCACGACGGCTTCCCGCTCCAGTTTGTTGTCACAAACGGAGGCACCCCGATTTACACGTATGGCTCCCAACGGCCCAATTTGGTTGGCACTCCGGAATTCAGTGGTGGCCCGGAATCCAACTGGATTAACAACTATTTTGCGAATCCGAACGTATTCCAGGCGCCGGCCCCGTACACCTTGGGCAATGCGCCGCGGACGGTGGGAACCGTGCGCAGTCCCTTCTTCTTCAGCACCAATTTGTCCATCCTGAAGGAATTCGCAGTGGTCCCCAAACACGAACAGATGAAGCTGGAATTGCGCCTGGAGGCGCAGAATGCCTTCAACCACCCCGTATTCGGAACGCCGGACACCTATGTTGGCGATCCCAACTTCGGCGTGGTCAGCTATACAGCCGTCGGGCCCCGGCAGTGTCAGTTGGCTCTGAAATTCATGTTCTAGCCTCAACGCAAGGTTCGGAATCGAACGGCGAGTGCAAGTATAAGCGGCCCTGCCGCAGGTGGAAGCGACTGCACAATTTGTTGGCAGTCCGGCGGCGTCGCCGATCTGTCCCGCGATTTCGCCACAACAGTTCGTATCCTACCTGGGGAGCCAATCTGAGACTTCCCGACTTCACGCTATCTGATTGATTTCATTACGGGAATTTCAGACGTTTCTTCTGGATTGGCCCCACTTTTGACAGTGACCCCGGCGTGGACTCGAACTCTATTATCCGACCACCATCCCCAAAACAAATCGGCGCTGGCCCACTATGCGTGCCAACTTCCTGATGGGCGATTATCCACTCGGAGCGCGGACGACGCTTCCCCCAACGCCGTTTTTGGCCAGCTTCCTGGTGCGTGACGACGGAGGCGCACATCTCAACCCTGCGCTCGAGAATCGAGTTGCTCAATTCGGACTGTCCCCGTCGAGAAACCCTGGTATTCTGTTGCTAACCCATGCACACAGCAAGCCGAAGAACAATCCTGCGTTCCATCGCCGCGTTGCTTGCGGCAGATTTTGCCAGAGGGGACACGAAACATTCGCGCCGCTTCCCTTTCGTGCAGTGGGATGTATTTTCAAAGGTCCGTCTCGCCGGCAATCCGCTCGTTGTCTTCCCCGATGCCCGCGGCTTAAGCGATGAGGAGATGCAGGCGATCACCCGGGAGATACACCAACAAGAGACAACCTTCGTCATTCCGCGTGAGCCCCGCGTGGAAGATAAGGAGGGGATTCGCGTCCGGATCTTCCTGCCAACGAAGGAGGTGCCCTTTGCTGGCCACCCTTCGCTCGGAACGGCTATGGCGTTGCAGGCTCTCTGGAAAAAACGAAACCTGCCGCTTCGCAAAGTGGTCCGTCTGGCATTGAATGTGGGGCAAGTGCCGGTCACGTTCAGGCAGGAAGCCGATGGCTTGCTTTACGGCGAAATGGAGCAGCCCGACCCGCAGTTTTCCTCTGCACACGATCCTTCCGCGGTTGCGCCGTTGCTCGGACTCCAGTCGGGCGATATCGATACCAGCCTGCCAATTCAGCTGGTCTCCACAGGCCTGCCCTATGTGCTCGTTCCACTGAAGTCGCGTGATGCGATCTCGAAAATCTCCATCGATTGGACGAGGGCTCTTCCTTGGCTCGAGCGCGTTGATCCAGACGCTATGTTCTACAGCTACACCCTTGCGGGCCGGGAAAAGAACGGAACAATTCAGGGTCGAGGAATCTTTCCCGAGGGCGAAGACCCGGCGACCGGATCCGCCTCAGGGTGTCTCGTTTCTCTTCTTGTCAAACAGGGACGTCTCGGGACAGGCGAACAGATTCTGATCGAGCAGGGCGATCAGATCCATCGCCCCAGCCGGATCTATGGCAGCGCTGCCATCCGGGGTGGAAAAGTGCACTCTGTCCACATAGGGGGGTACGCAATCCAGGTCGCGAGCGGCGAGTACGTCCTGTGATGGACTCAGTCCGAAACGGGTTCGTGAACGTGCGGTCAGTTGCCGGTTGAAAGAGTCGAATTGGTCTCAACCAGTTCCTTGTATGTCTCGCGAAGCCGCTCCGGTCCTTGGTCGCCAGACTGCGCGTAACTTAGTCCTTCGCCGATTAGCACCACAATGGCAGCCCCCACCGTGAGTCAATTGATGCCCTTCAACCTGGCCACCACAAACTAAACGTTCGTTCTTGCATACGCATAGAGCTTACCACTGGCACACGCAAGCGATCGGCCCAGTTTTTACCGATTCTCGACGGGCTGTGTTTCGCGTCCGTATTACGGCGCATCCGGAAGTTATCTTGGGCTCCCTTGGCGAGTTCGAGGCGTGTCCAGACTGGGTGCCTGTCATGGACACGGGCCAGCAGTTCGCACGGATCGCCCTCAAAACAATGGGCGACCATAGGTTCGATCAAAGGGCCAACCGGGCGGCGAAAGTTCGAAACGTGTCCAGACTGGGGAGCCAGCCGATTTCCATGTTTCCTTACTTTGCCCTTTTGTTTCTTGCATTGCCGGTTCGAGCGTCGAATGCGGTCCCACAGTGGATTCGAACTCCTGGCGGGCCCCATGCTCAACCGGTGTGATATATTCGGCTGAACATTGTGGCCTCTATCGGCCTCGCTTCGGGTGGAGCTTTTGCCCTGGTTGGGGGCATGGTCAAAAGCCGGAATCTTCGGACGGTCGCCTGGGGAGAGAGTCAAACAAATATGACTATTCCAACTGGCGGTAAACAGATTCTGACTCACGGTCTGGCGCTCATTCTGGCCGGGCTGGTCTGGGGCTTTGCCCCGCCCCTGACGCCGTATCCGAGGCTCGCCGTGGGAGCGCACGTCCAGTTTGAAACGAACGGTCTGCTGTTCGTGGTGCTTGGTATCCTGCTGCTCAAGTTGCCCCACCATGTGGGGAGCGGAGCGGTGCGGGTGATGGTGGTCTCGGCGTGGTTGACTTGGCTCATGGCTCTGTCCGAAGCGGCCAACGCCTGGTGGGGCACCAGCCAGATGTTACCCGTTGCCGCAGGGCAGGCCGGGGCGGCAGGCGCAGCGCCGTGGCAGGAACTCGTCGTGAAGCTTTGTCACATACCTGCCGCTCTGGGATTGATTCTCTCCTTCGTACTGCTGATCATCGGGTTTGTGAAGCACCTCGATCCCGCGGAACAGGGGCCCATGAACGAAGCCTGAACCGGCGGGTATCCGCCGGGTGGCTCCCGCAGTGAGCAACACCTGTTTCCGGGTTCGCACAATGCCAGTTGGGCCGCGAAAGTTCGAAACGCGTCCAAGGTGGGGAGCCTACATGGGCCCCAGGATCTCAACTTTCCAACTGTTGGCCTGATTTGTTGACCGTCTCTGCCCGGCCAGGAGAGACGGTCAATCGAGATCCAGCGCCGCCTTCAGCCCTTCCTCGACTTCACGCAGGGACTCAGACGGCAGGCTGCCGACTTTCTTAGTCAATTTGTTGCGGTCCAGCGTGGTCACCTGATGACACACGGCAAAGCTCGTCTTCGGCAAACCCGCTGTCCCGCCCAAAAGCTCAATGACGGTAGGCCCCGGCTTGCCTTGAGATGAAGACGTTGAGATTGGGACCACGATGATCGACCTCCATCCAGACGTTTGGTTGAAGCCGTCGTGGGACACCACGATTACGGGACGACGCCCGGTCTGTTCCGATCCTGAACGCGGAACCAGATCGGCCCAGTGAACGTCGCCTCGCCTCATCTGCCTGCCTTGCCGCCTTTCACAAGGTGCTCGATCACGGCCGATTCCAAATCGGAGTCGAGATCAAGATGCGTTCCTGCCATTTCCGCGGCGTACGCCGCGATCGCCTCCTGCCTGGACTTTCGGAATTGTTGCCGCAGCCACCAATCGACAGCCTCACGCGCCAGGGTCGTCGCGGGTACCTGCATCCGTTCCGCCTCCGCCCTGAGATTGTCATAGGTTTGCTCCGGCAGTGGCACGTGAAAGTTCTTCATCACCTGACTCCTGGTTTCATTGTGCCATGAACCAATGGCAGTGTCCATGGCAAGGCGGAAATGGCAGGAGGCCAGTGGCGGAGAGGTGGGTGGAAACCACGTTTTCCGGGGAGGCCCGTGCCCAGCCAAGTTCCGATGGCTGACGCTCCGAGCCGCGCCGGGCTTTACAACAACGATCGACGACCACTAATGGTACAGATGATGACTCTGCCGTCAGCAGTTGAAGTGAGACTCTCCGGAAATCTTTTCACCCGTTGTGAGAAACTCGCCCGCATCAGTTCCGATGACTGATGCTCCAGACATATGCGGCAACCGCAGATACCTGTTGGACGGTGAGTTGTGTTCCGCCCATGGGGGGCATCGGGCTGCGATATTCCTTGGGTTGCGGAACACCCTCGGTGATCACCTTCAAGATCCCCGCGAGGCTGCCGTCGCTCCACAACCATTTGCCGCTGGTCAGACTGGGCCCTAGGGGTGAGCCCGTAGCGTTCGCGCCATGGCAACCCGCGCAAGCCGCTCCGCCCTCTTGTCCGTGGTAAATACGATCTCCCAACGCAACCATGTCGCGCGTCGCTCCATCGGGAACAGGGACGCTCGCAGCCGAGCCCGCGTCGACATTCGTCCCCTCGGGCGGGTTTGCCTTAGCTTCGACAATATCGCCGGCCGGAGCCGAGGCACTCGGGCAAGGAGTTCCCCTCGCGTCGCCTGTGGCGCCGCCCTGATAGACGATCCTGTAAATACGTCCGCGAATGTCGTCGGATACATAGAGCGACCCATCGGGCCCGACTGCGACACCAGAGGGACGATGCGCAGCGCCCTCCGGAGTTTTTACCGCTCCGGCAAAACCGTCCGCGAAGACTTCGCAACTTCCCGACGCTCGTGCTCCGGCAAGGGACTGGAAGACAATGTTGTAGCCACTTTGCACGTATGGCGCCCGATCCCATGAACCGTGGAAGGCGATAAAAACGCCATCACGATAGCGGGCCGGAAATTGTTTCTTGTCGTAGCGCGTCATCCCGTTCGGTCCCCAATGCGCTGGAAAAGCTGCGACAGGACCGGTCTTACTCGCGCAAACACCCACCTTCTTGCCTCCGTCGCCACCATATTCCGGGGCAAGCACCAATTTTTTCTGCCCGGCATCGTAGTAGCATTCGGGCCAACCATAGTCTCCTCCAGACTTCAAAAGCATCATCTCTTCAGCCGGGAGAGTGGCTTCTTCGGAGGGTTTGTAGAGTTCAGGCCAATTCGCATGCAGTTGATCACGCCCGTGCTGAGTGACGAAAATGCGCCCCGCGGAGTCGATGGCAAAGCCTTCACCATTCCGTATTCCCGTAGCGAACCGCTCGGCCGGCGAAAATGTCTGATTCGTTTTGTTCGCATCGTAACGCCAGATTCCGCCACGAGTCTCCAGTTCGGTACACGGGTTCGCACCGGGTATGTTGGGCTGACGGTTTTTCGGCTGGCAGGAGTTGGTCGCGGTGCCAACGTCGACATACATCGATCCATCCTCGCTGATGATGAACGGATGCATAGGATGGTCGCCACCCAGAGGTAATCCAGAAACGATGGTTTCAGGTGGATTCGCCGGAACAAGCGCGCCCGCCGGCAGCGAATAGCGCACGATTCGATCGTTGATCTCCGCGTAAATCGATCCCTTGTAGATGCCGATGCCCGTGCCACCTGCGCCGCCGGATTGAACCGTCTCACCGAAGCGCTCGATTACGTCCGCTTTCCCCGTCCCTTTCTTGTCTTCGAGAGCTACCAAAAATCCACCTTCATGCGGCTTGGCGGGTCCATAGTCATCTGTAGACCAGGTGTTGACGTAAACCACTCCACTCGGGGAAACCACCATGTGGCGAGCGTGACCAATGCCGTCAGCAAATACAGTCGCGCAGAAGCCGGCGGGCAACTTCAATCCACTGTCGTCGTTCGAACAGGCTGTGCTCTTAGACTTCTTGGGGGGATTGGGGTGGTTTTGAGCCGATACCGAAGAAGTGATGACGGACAATGTCGCGAGCGCGATGATACCGGACAAGCGAGGCTTATATGAGTTGAGTAATCGCATGGAACCCTCCAGAGATGGAATTGTAGCTAGACGCGGCTACTTGCCGCGAGGTGCGAAATTAAGAGCCACTGAATTCATACAATAGCGCAGATGAGTTGGAGGCGGGCCATCGTCGAATACGTGTCCCAGGTGCGAATCGCAGCTGGCCGAGCTTCTGGAAGCCGATCGCGAAAGAAAATGTCGTGAATCAACCGGTTCGGTAGCGCTCTCTAAACATGAGGCATCTTTCCGAACCGCGAGCGTAAGCGACCGGTTGTTGCCATTTTTTCACGGCTTGCTAGCCTAGAGACTTGTAGAACATCCAACTTGTCTGATAATCGCGCGTGACCTTCTGGCCATTCAGGGCCAGGCGCAGCATCTCGACTGGGATGTCTCCTTCGCGATACATGGCGTCATGGAAAGCGCGGCTAGACATTTTGCCCGATCCCACCAGTTCCTGGCGCAACGCGTAAAATTGCAACGCGCCGAGCATATAAGCGCACTGGTAGATGGGCGGGTAGGAGCCGTTGAACGAGCGGCGCACTTCGCCTTCGGCATTGGCGCGATCGAAGCCGACCCAGTCCATGAGAAACTGCACACACTCGACAGCAGTCATCTTCTTGAGGTGGAAGCTCAACGAAAACACGATGCGCGCGCAGCGGTGCATTCTCCACACCAGGGCGCCCACGCGTTGCTCGGGCGTGTGAGTGAAGCCCAAATCCCAAAGCAGCATTTCCCAGTAGAACGCCATGCCCTCGCTCCAGAACGGCGTGCTGAACAAGCTCCGGTAGATGCGATAACGCTCGGTCATGTAGAACTGCATGTGATGGCCGGGTATTAGCTCGTGGAAGACCGTGGCGCGAGCGAAGAACATGTTATTGCCGCGCAGCGCTTCCATCCTCTGCTGAAGAGTTTGGCTGCTGGCAGGCGAAGAGACCTGGATGGTCTCGCCGCCGGTGAAGAAAGGATTCACCAACTGCATGCGCGGGGTCATGGCCTCCTCCCAATAATCCTCTTTGACCAGCGGTGGAACGGTGACCAACTCTTTTTTCTCCAGAAACTCGATCGCTTCGCGCGAGAGGTCGCGAACCAGGTAGATCATCTGTCCGGGATCGACGAACTTGTTCTTGACGGCCTCCACGGCTTTCTTCCAGTCGTTGCCGAAACCCATTTCGGCGGAGGCGCGCAGCATTTCACGATCGCACCAGGCGAACTCGCGATTGGCGATCTTGATCAACTCATCGGGCGAGTACGGAATCATCGCTGCAGTCAGGGCTTCCACCAGCGCTTCGTTGCCGACGGGGCCGATGCCCGACAGTTCCTGGTCGCTTCCAATGGCCGGGCCACTTTTGTTTGCGCCAGTGCTGCTGGGCGCGGTTTTCTCGACCGTTTCTGGGTCGTCGTCGCGGAACCCGCCACGCCCGCCACGGCCTTCTAGCCCCTCAATGGGCCCGGCAACACCGGAGGCGGTGTGCACCAATTTCGCGTAAGCATCCAGGGCGTCATCGGCGCGCTTGAATTCGGCGTCGGTCCACCAGGCGAACCGGGGATCGTACAGATGGTAGAAATTGAACCATGCGCGGAAGTATCTGCGAAGCTGAACCAGCCGAATGGCCGCACGATTCATCACCGCGGGCGCGAGCTTGGAATTCGCGAGATAAGCTTTCGCCGCCTCGATATCGGTGGCGAGCTTGTTCAAGGTGACCGCGCTCTTCTGGGGATCGAGAGTCTCCATCCGCCGCCGCGCTTCTTCCAGCCGGATGATGTCTTGCTGAAAAGGAATGAGTGGGGCGATGTCTTCCTCCTTCCGGGATTCGGCGGCGAGCTGTTTCTGATCGTGGAGCAGACGGCCGCGCAAAAGAAGGTAGTCGATCCTGCCGGCCTGGCTGAGCGCGTCGAAGTTGACGGCTTCCACCAAATGGAGCTGCTCGGAATAGAACCGTTCCAGCCGGGCATGACGCGCGCTGGAGCCCGGTAGGGAATAGACGCGATCGAGGTCGCTCAGATCGACCTCGTAGCGTTCGATCATAGCCCGGAGTTCGCTCGTGCCCGTGTCCAGCATCTCACCGTCCGAGCCGCGAGTACAGTTGCAGTCCTGCGTGCGCTGGGCCGTTCCCAGTCCTGCGCTCAAGGCCGCCAATCCGGTTCCGCGCAGGATGCTGCGCCGATTCAGTTTTTTCAAAAGTGTCCTCCTCACTCGCAACCAGCTCCCTGGGGGCTACTTCTTGGGCGTGTATTCAACAAACAGTTCCGGGAATTGCTGCTTCAGGGCATCAATCTTGGGACGGTCGCAAACTTGAATATAAGGGTTGTTGGGATTGTAGTAGGCGTAGTCCTGATGATAATCTTCGGCTCGATAGAACGCCTTAAGAGGCGTCACCTCGGTCACTATCGGCCTTGGAAAAACTTTCTCTTGATCAAGCTGCGCAATGTAGGCGTTCGCCAACCGCTTCTGGTCCTCGTTCGTATAGAAAATCGCTGACCGGTACGACGTACCTTCATCGGGGCCCTGCCGATTCAATTGTGTTGGATCATGCGCGACCGAGAAATAGATTCGCAACAACTGGCCATACGTGATGCGTGATGGATCGTAAATCACTTCAACCGATTCCGCGTGGCTAGTGGTCTCCGTGATCACCTGCTTATATGTTGCGGTCTTCGCCGATCCACCGGAGTATCCAGCGGTGGTGTGCAGGACACCCTTCACGCGCTGAAATACGGATTGCACTCCCCAAAAACAGCCACCGGCGAAAACAGCGGTTTCTTTTCCCGCCTGATTGGCGAGCGGAACATCCGTAGATGGAGCCGGAATGGGCTTGGGAGCTGCCAAAACCGTGATGGTCACGAAAAGAAGCTCCGTCACAATGAGACGCAAAGCGATTTGGAAAGACATGAATAACCTCTACTTTTATAGTACTGTGCATGTCTTCGAACGCCGCTTGGATGTATACTGGCTCAGTCCGGAAGGACGGATTCTTACGTAAGGAAGGAACAAGACGATGGTGACTTTGGCGGATGCACGGAGGGTGATTGCGGCGGCGGAGAAGAAGGCTGCCGAGATCGGGCAACCGATGAACATCGCGGTTGCGGACGAAGGCGGCAATATTGTTGCGCATGTACGGATGGATGGAGCTTGGATCGGGAGTATCGATATTTCGCAGAAGAAGGCCTACACGTCACGGGCGTTCGATATCGCGACTAAGGACCTGGCGGCACATTCGCAGTCAGGCGGCCAGTTTTTTGGGATACACGCTTCCAACAATGGCAAGATCATGATTTTCGCGGGCGGAATTCCGTTGAAGAAGAATGGGAAAGTGGCGGGAGCGATTGGCGTGAGCGGCGGATCGGGCGATCAGGATCACGCAGTGGCGGAAGCGGGCGCGGCGGCCTTTTAGAGAATCGAAGAAAGGAATTTCAACATGGCTAGTAATCGCGGAGTGGCGTACATCGAACCGGGCAAGGTGGAGGTCCGGACTATCGAATATCCGAAGTTGAAAATGCCGGCGGCGGAAGACAAACCGTTCGGCGGCAAGGATGCGCCCCACGGCGTAATCCTGAAGATCGTGAGCACCAATATCTGCGGCTCGGACCAGCACATGGTGCGAGGCCGGACCACGGCGCCGAAGGGCCTGATTCTGGGCCACGAGATCACCGGCGAGATCATCGAGAAGGGTAACGACGTGGAAATGTTGAACGTCGGCGACTTGGTTACCGTTCCCTTCAACATCGCGTGCGGGCGATGCCGCAACTGCCGGGAAGGCAGGACCGGAATCTGCCTCACGGTGAATCCCGCGCGGCCGGGCGCAGCGTACGGTTATGTCGATATGGGTGGCTGGATGGGTGGGCAGGCGGAATACGTAATGGTTCCGTATGCCGATTTCAACCTGATCAGATTCCCGAAGAAAGATCAGGCTCTCGCGAAAATCCGCGACTTGACCTTGCTGTCCGATATTTTTCCGACCGGCTACCACGGAGCGGTAACAGCGGGCGTCACTACCGGATCGGTAGTGTACGTGGCTGGTGCGGGACCGGTGGGTCTGGCATGCGCAGCCTCCTGCCATTTGTTGGGAGCGGCGGTGGTGATTGTGGGCGACATGATTCCGGAACGTTTGGCGCAAGCGAAGAGTTTCGGGTGCGAGACCATCGACCTTCGCAAGGACGCGACGCTGGCGGATCAGATCGCGCAGATTGTGGGCGAGCCAGTTGTGGATGCCGCAGTGGACTGCGTGGGATTTGAAGCGCGTGGGCACGGGCACGACGCGTCCGTCGAGCGGCCGGCAACGGTGTTGAACTCGGTTATGGAGATCACGCGCGCGGGCGGCGCGATCGGCATTCCGGGTTTGTACGTGACGGGCGATCCGGGTGGGGTCGACGCCAACGCGAAGATCGGAAATCTGGGAATCCGGATTGGCCTGGGTTGGGCAAAATCGCATTCATTCCATACCGGCCAGTGTCCAGTGCTGCGTTATAACCGGCAACTGATGATGGCGATTCTTCACAATAAAATTCAAATTGCCAAGGCGGTGAACGTGACGGTGATCACGCTGGACGAGGCGCCTCAGGGCTACAAGGATTTCGATAAGGGCGCTGCCAAGAAGTTCGTCATCGATCCGCACGGAGTGCTCGCCAATACGGCGTAAGAGAGCGTTATCGCCAAGCATCGGTCATAGAACCGTTTTGCATGCAACTGGCGGGAGCGTCAATCGTGCAATACGACATTCAGCAGCGAGTTGTGAACACCGGTTCATGAAAAAGCTGACTCTCGAGCGAGTGGCGCCCACAATCTCAGCCAACGTTTCCTGGCTGATCTTTGGAATCATGGGTTCCGCTTTGGCTTCCTTGCCGAAGTTGGCCATGAGCAGAAGTACCCGCGCCAGCCGCTTTTCGCTGGAATTGAATAACTGATCCACCAGGTCCTTGCTTTTCAGCCGCATAATTGAGCACTCCGACATTGCGGCGGCGCCAGCCATGCGCAGCGGCTGACCGGCCTGGCATCCTTCGCCAAAGAAGTCCGCGGGTCCCAGAATGGCGACCACTGCTTCTTTGCCTCTTTTGGAGACCACCGTGAGCTTGACCTTGCCCCTCTGGATGTAGAAAATCGCATCAGCCCGGTCCCCTTGCGAGAAAATCCTCTGGCTCTTTTTGTATTCCGCCAAGGTCCTCCCTTGGCCGACCTTGGCCAGAAACACCTTGGGATTGAAGATCGGTGCTGCTTTCGGTTTCATCAGGCCGTCTTGGCTTACACCGAGAACACATACAGACCCATGTGTAGGTCGTCCAGGCCGCCGATTCCGCGAAATGGCGTTCCCTACAATATCCGTACCGGCTCATTCGTCTACAACGGTAGGTGAAGGGCATGGCGAGCCTGGAGCAGATGGCACTCGAACAGGACCAGCGGATCTCTGAAGTGGTCACCCGGGAGCAGTCCCGGCTGCGCAACTTCATTCGCCGGCGCGTGATGGATCCCCGCGACGCTGAGGACATTCTACAGGACGTCTTCTATCAACTGATGGAAGCGAACCGCCTGCTCATGCCGATCGAACACGTCACCGGCTGGTTATTTCGGGTGGCGCGCAATCGCATTACCGATCTCTTCCGTAAGAAGAAGCCGGAGAGCTTCAGCGATACGGCCATCGCGGACGCGGACGGCGAACTGCTGCATTTGGAAGACCTGCTGCCAACGCCAGATGCCGGACCGGAGGCGCTGTACGCCCGCAACGTGTTGCTCGACGAACTCGAGTTGGCGCTGGACGAGCTGCCAGAGGAGCAGCGCGAAGTGTTTGTTGCGCACGAGTTGGAAGGGCGCAGCTTTAAGGAGATGGCCGCCGAGACCGGCCTGAGCGTGAATACGCTGCTCTCGCGCAAGCGTTATGCCGTGCTGCATCTGCGCGAGCGATTGCAAAGCATTTACGACGAATTTAGGAAGGCATGAGGAACTGAACATGAAAAAGAAATGGAAATGGATTTTCCTGGCTCCGCTGGCGATTCTGGCGCTGCTGCTGTTTATCGCCTTAGGCGGCGAAATAGTGCTGCAACTGTGGAATTGGCTGCTGCCGCCGCTCTTTGGCTGGCGGCAGATTACTTTCTGGCAAGCACTAGGAATTCTGGTGCTGTGCCGGATCCTCTTCGGCGGATTTGGAGGGCACGGTTCCCATCGCTCCAATTTTCGCCGTCGAATGCGCGACCGAATGGCCGACCGGTGGGAGCACATGACCCCTGAGGAGCGGGAACGGCTCCGGCAAGGCATGCGGGGGCGTTGCGGCTTCGACCCGTCCCCGAGCGAGAGCAAGGGGCAATGAAGGCATTTCGAAGGCAACTGCTGTTATCCTGAATAATAATACTCAGACGCGCGTAATCAGGGAGGATTCCATCAGCGACGCCGAACGGGATCCGGGTGAAATCACGATTCTCCTGCGACGTTGGCATGGCGGAGATCAGGTGGCGTTTCAGGAACTCGCCCCTCTGGTCTATCCGCACTTGCGCCAAGTTGCAGCCGCGTATTTGCGGCGCGAGCCGTCCGCCAATACCCTCCAACCAACCGCACTGGTTAACGAGTTATACCTGAAACTGCTTCAGCAGCGAAATGCCGATTGGAGCGATCGCGCGCATTTTTTTACCTTCGCGGCCAAAATGATGCGGCGGATTCTGACCGATCATGCCCGCACGGCCAAGGCGGACAAGCGGGGGGCCGACCTACCGCACGTCCCGCTGAGTGACGAGATGCCCTGGTTGAACGTCAACGGTGACGACGTGATCGACGTTAATCGTGCGCTGGATGAGCTCGAAAAGCTGGACCCGCGCAAGGTACGGCTGGTGGAGTTGCGCTATTTTCTCGGCTGCACGGTGCCGGAATCGGCAGCGTTGCTGGAGATCTCGACGGCTACGGCGGAACGCGACCTTACCATGGTCAGGAGCTGGCTCTATGCGAAACTCAGGCTTCCAGGGAGCTTGGAACCTCCGTTGTGAGGGGTTTTTGCTGGAAACTTCGCGAACTATAATGTGAAGTTTATTCGATGAATCCCACTGGCGTGGCAACGTTGACAGCGGAACGCTGGCGCCGAATGGAGTCCGTCTTCCACGCGGCGCTCGAACTCGAGGAGTCCGCCCGCCCGGATTTCGTTTTCCGCAGTTGTGACGGCGACGCCGTGCTCCAGGAGGAAGTTGAGCAACTCCTGCTAGCGTTTCACCAGGCGCGGCAAATCAAATCTCCACCCGCCTTCGCCGGACCGCAACGCGGCGCTTTCGGCGAATACCGGATTGACTGCGAGATCGGCGCGGGCGGCATGGGTACGGTTTACCTGGCCCATCGCGCCGACGGCCAGTTCGAGCAAAAGGCGGCGCTGAAAGTGGTGAGCGCCCACCTGCGCTCTCAGTTTTTCGCGGAACGGTTCCGCACCGAGCGCCAGATCCTGGCCCAGCTCAATCATCCGAATATCACACGGCTTCTGGACGGCGGAGTCAGCGCGGACGGCGACCCGTACCTGGTGATGGAGTACGTGGACGGACGTCCCATCCACCAATTCTGCGACACACAGCAACTTCCAGTGGCGGACCGCATCCGGCTTTTGCTCCCGGTGTGCTCCGCGGTCGAATACGCGCATCGCAACCTCATCGTACATCGCGACCTGAAGCCCGGTAACATCTTCGTCACCAGCGAGGGCGTCCCCAAGCTGCTCGATTTCGGCACAGCAAAGCTGCTGCTCGCAGGCGCAACGGATTCCGCCGCGACGCACTTTGGCTTGATGACGCCGCGTTACGCCAGCCCCGAGCAACTACGCGGCGAGCCCATCACTACGGCCACGGATGTGTATTCACTCGGCGTGCTGTTGTACGAGCTGGTCACTGGCGCATGGCCCTTCGGCGATCCCGAGTCTCCGATCACCGGGCTGGAGCGTGCGGTCAAGGACGTCGAGCCAGCCCGTCCGTCCTCTGTGATCACCGACGAAGCCGCCCATCTCCGCTCCGAATCGAAATCGAAGCTGGGGCGCCTGTTGGAAGGCGACCTGAGCAGTGTCTTGAAAAAGGCAATCGACATGGACCCGCGGCGCCGGTACTCCTCAGTCGAGCATTTCTCCGGCGATTTGGAGCGCTACCTCCGCGGCGAACCGGTTCTGGCGCGGCGGCAGACACTTTTCTATCGGAGCGCTCGATTTGCGCAGCGCAACCGCTGGGGGATGACTGCGGGTGTGGTCTTGAGCGCTGTCCTGGCCTTCACGGCTCTCTCCGCTTTGCAACAATACGGACGCAATCAGCAACGCATGGTCCAGGTTCGCGAACTCAGCGAGTCATACCTCACCGATGTTCTCAACGAGGTAGGCAAGCTTCCTGGCTCGATGAAAGCCCGCTTGCTGATCGTCGACCGGGCCAGGAGGAATCTTGACCAGTTACTGGCCGAAGCGCCGGGCGATTCCGATTTGCGGCATGCACTGGCAGGCGCATATCTGCAACTCGGGGACATTCAAGGTAGACCTTTCACCGTGAGTGTTGGAGACACTGCGGGAGCCTTGGCAAGTTACCGCAAAGCCGAAGCTCTAACTTCGGACGCCGGCCCGCGGGACTGGGACCTGCTTGCCATTCTGGTCCGGGCCCGCCGGACCATCGCTCAGATCGAAATCCGCGCGGGCGAGTATCCGCAGGCCATGACGTTGCTCCAATCGACGCTCGAACCGGCGCGGCGGCTGGCCATGGAAGCGCCTCGCGATTTCAAAGTGGATGGCAGCCCGGCTGCAACCGCGTTCGTTGAGACGAATGGGATGCTGGGTTATGCCATGCTGACCTCAGCGAACACCGAATACACCTTAACTGCATTCGAACGGGCCCTGGCCCAGTTCCGCCGGACAGTCGCCATGGCTGAGGAACTTCAAGCGGCCCATCCCGGCATGGCCGATCTGGCCGGCAAATACAGCCAGTTCGTGGGGTTTGCTCTGGAGGGCCTGGGCGATTTAACCGGTGACGGGAAGTATTTCGGGGAATCCGCTATCGCGCACCGGCGGACGGTCGAAGGTCTCTGCAAGTCTCGTGAAAGTCAACCGGGGCCGCAGTGGCGCCGAACCTGCGCGGAGGCATGGGGCGAGTTGAGTTGGGCCTTCCACAATGCGGGCGATGGCGAGCAGGCAATCCCGGCGGCTGGCGAAGCATTAGCGCGCATGGAGAAGTTGGCCGAAGAGGAACCCACCAGCGCCGAGGCGCAAACGGATTTGACCATTGCCTGTATGCATCTAGGCGCCGCCGAAAACAGTGCGGGCAGATACAGGGAAGCGATCGGCCATTTACGGACGGCGGAATCGCGCATGCCGCCCATCAGCCAGATTCCACCGAACGATCCTAGGGGAGCTGTGGAGCTTTATCTCAACATTTACCGGGAGCTGGCCAAGTCGCTCGAGGAAACACATGACACTGCCGGCGCGGCAAAGGTTCTCGAAAAGGCTCTCGCGGCTGCGGAGGGGCGGAGCACGGTCGCGCGCTGGGAGATCGCGGACCTGCACCGGCGGCTCGGCCGGCTCTCAGGGCAACCCACCCATCGCCCGTGATGGGTTTTTCATTCCGATTGCGCGGTCTCTGTTGCCGTGCTTTTTTGCACTGCTCGGAGGAAATATGAAAGTTCTGCGATTCTTATCTGCTGCCACTTTGCTCTGCACCGCCAGCTTCGTGCAGGCCGACACAATAACTATTCTCAACCCCAGCTTCGAGGCCGACGTCCTCGCTTGTTCGCCCGGGCCGGGCTGCGCTACCGACGACACCCTTACGGATTGGACCGCATCTACAGCCAACCCCAGCGGCTTCAGCGGTGGAGGTGTCGCATTCAACAATTTCGGCGTTTACAAACCTGGAACGGCTGAGTATCCGGGCGGTGTTCCCGACGGCGTTAACGTGGCCTATCTGTCAACAAACGTGTACAACGTTTCGATCTCACAAGTCCTCGGGTCGGACTTGATGGCCAACGATACGTACACACTCACCGGGTTTGTTGGCATCCGGAAGGACACGAGTGTGATCCCACCCGGCATTGGGGACTTCGGCTACAATGTCGCGCTGGAGGCCAACGGGACCGTGCTTAACTCACTAGTGAACGAAGGAAAGGTCAATGCCTTCCTTACGCCAGGCACGTTCGTCCCATTCACGGTTACCTTCAACTCCGGCTCAACCCCAGCCCAGCTAGGCCAGGCATTAGAAATCGTCCTGACGGACGATGGCAGTGGCAATCAATTCGAGCCCTCTGAGATTGACTTCGACAAGCTTTCCTTGACCGATACTTCGCAATCAGGCGGAGGCTCAACCGTTCCCGAACCATCTCTGGGCCTCGTGTTAGCGGCGGCAATGGTTGGCATCTGCGCCATTCACCGGCGGCGCCGGGCTACGGTCTAAAGAGCGGGCCGCGTCTTAGCTGGATGCAGTAACGTTTAGCGGCCGCGGCCGCCTCCGCCACCATGGAATCCGCCGCCTCCACTGCTGAAGCCGTGAGCGCTGAATCCGCTGCCGCGACTAAAGCCGCCGGTACTGCCAGCGCCGCCGCTGTGCGCGTGCCCAACGAATGCGGTTGACTGGCCACCAGGTCTGTAAGCGGGATGGTAGCCGGGTCCGAAGTGCTGGTGATGATAGCCGCCGTACCCGTAGCCAAAGTACGGAGCTCCAAACGCGAACCAGGGAGAGTAGAAGCCCCACCCGAACGGATCGAAGAAGATTCCATCGCCGGGGATGAATGTGTAAGCATCGAACCCAGGGTTCCAATACCAGCCGTCGCCATACCAGACGGCAGGCGCAAAGCCGCTGGCGCCCGCGTATCTCCGTGCTGCATCCACGTTGGCTTCCGCCAAATAAGAGGACCGCAGGCTAGCCCACCTGTAGAAATCGTCCGTGTACGCGGTTTTGTCGAACTTCTGTGACTTCAACTTTCCGGTGGCGTTCAGGCTGAGTTGGCGCCCGCTCTTCACTTCAATCTGGTGACCGCCTAGTTGAACTACAGCTTTACCGTCGAAGACACGTATCAGGCCTCGGTCCGCATCGAAATCATACAAGCCGGCCTTTTCGAGCTGCGTGCTTGCGCTGTTTTCACCAATGCGAATGTTGTTTTGCGGCCGGATCTGGTTCACTTCCACGATGGCGCGGCCTTTGTTCAGCGTCATTATCGTATCCGCCAAACCTGGTGACACCATCGGGATTGAACTGTTATTGTTGACTCGCAAAATGATACCGGGCGTCAACAGGAGTTCCGCTCTTCCGCTTTGCGTTGAGAGCGATTGGCCAGCCGCCAATTTAGCGGATCCAACCGAGTTTTCGGTAAGGGCCTGCGCGCCGATGGACACTTGTCCTTCGATGTAATTGATCGTTCCGGGTTGCGGAGGGCCAGAGCCCCAGGCGGGATTCAACAGCAGTGGGGCCAGGAGAAACCCTCCAAGCATTTTCGACCATGAGCGTTTCATAACGTCCCTAAGCCTCCATCTATTGGATGTGGCGGCTGAAGAAGCAGTTCCTACTGATGGCTCAGTAGAAGCAACACACCGTAGTTGGTAGGTTGCAATTCAGCAGCCCGGTGGTATTCGGCCAGTCTCCCCCAAGCCGTCAGTCCGCGTAAACGCTGTTGCTAAAGCACTTGGAGTTTGGCCCCGAAGCTGCCTTCTTCTGGGCGAGGCGTTATGCAACGAAATATTGAAAGCATCGGAGTTTCGACGGCGCGCGTCTATTTGAGTAGCGAAGGAGGTAGAGGGATGAAACACAAAAATTCAATCTTGCAGCAGGGGCTGGGCATACTTTGTATGATGCTCTTGCTTGTGTTTTCCGCTGGCGCACCATTGGCTGCCCAAGACCAAGAGCAAGGATCCTCACAGCCGCCTGCGCCGCCCGCACAACAGTTCTCGCCCGATCAGTTGAACGCCATGGTGGCGCCAATCGCGCTTTACCCGGATAATTTAATAAGCCAGGTGCTGGTGGCGAGCACCTATCCGCTCGAAGTGGTGGAAGCGGGACAATGGCTGCAACAAAATAGGAATCTCCAGGGCTCGCAACTGGTGGACGCCGCGCGCCAACAGAATTGGGATCCGAGCATACAAGCGCTGGTAGTTTTTCCGGATGTTCTCAATCGGTTGAATTCCGACATTCGATGGACTACCGATTTGGGAAATGCGTTCTTGGCTCAGCAGGCGGACGTTATGAATGCCGTGCAGCACTTGCGCGCGGAAGCGCGAGCGAATGGCAAACTCAATTCGAACGGGCAAGAGACGGTCACGACACAGACGCAAGGCGACCAGACTGCGATTCAAATCCAGCCGGCTGATCCTCAGGTGGTCTATGTGCCGACGTACAATCCAGAATATGTCTGGGGACCGCCAGACTATGGTTACTACCCTCCGCTCTACTATCCAGGATTTGGATTCGGCTTCGGGCCGGGGATCTACATTGGTGGATTCTTCGGCGGATTGGGATGGGGCGGCTGGGGTTGGGGGCCGAATTGGTTCGGCTGTTCAGTTTTCGTGAACGGCAACTTCTTCAACCATTACGGCTTTAGAGGCGGCGGGTATGGCGGCGGCCGCGCGAACTGGGCATTCAATCCGGCGCACCGCATGGGAGTGGGGTATTCGAACCGAGCAGTGGCGAATCGATTCGGCGGTAATTTCGCAGGACGCAGTAGCTACGCGAATCGCGGAAACTTCGCTGCGGGCAGCAGGTTCCAAACATCACAGGGTTCATCGGCTGCGAGATCAGGCCAGGGAAGTGGTTTCAGAAGTTCCGGATCTCAACCGAGTTATCGGTCCAGCCCATCGAATGGCGCGAGCAGCTCGTTTCGCTCGGCTCCATCCTACGGCGGCGGGTACAGCGGAGGCCGCACGGCTCCATCCTACGGCAGCGGGTACAGCGGCGCCCGCACGGCTCCATCCTACGGCGGCGCGTACAGTGGCGCCCGCACGGCTCCATCCTACGGCGGCGCGTACAACGGAGCCCGCACGGCTCCCAGTTATCGCTCTGCTCCGTCCTCGAGTGGTGGCGGATCTCGCTCAGCTCCTTCCGTTAGTCATGGAAGCAGTTTCCATGGTGGAGGCGGAGGCGGTGGTGGTTTTCACGGCGGTGGTGGAGGCGGCGGTTCGCATGGCGGTGGTGGAGGCGGTTCGCATGGTGGCGGCCACCGGTAACACCTGTTCGATAACGGCGTGATGAAAAGGCCGGCGTATTGGGTTTCAAAGCCCATCGCGCCGGCCTTCGCCTTTCTACCGACCGCTGGTTTGTGCTAATACCAGACTCCTGGTATTCAATGCCAACGGCCTCTCCCGTACCATCGAATCGAGAGCTTCATGTGGCACCTTGCCGAAATCCTTCCGAGACGCCACCGGAGTTCGATCCCGGTTGTCACAATACTCTGTCTCCTCGGCGAAGGTCCGGACCGTTCGCTAATGACGGGGGTTTGCCATCGCAATCAATGGGGAGTCTCCTTCTCGAAAACACGGGAAGAAGCCGAGCGATTCCTGCAGAAGTTCAAACCGCAAATAATGCTCTTCGACCGAGACATAGCAGGCGCGGACTGGCGGAGCTTCGTGACCGGCTTCGCCGCGGCATCCGGAGGAGCGTGCATCATGCTGGTCTCGAAAGTCATTGACGACTATCTCTGGAGTGAACTTGTCACATACGGCGGTTACGAGGTGGTGCGGAAACCGCTTCGGGAAGATGAAGTGTCACGCGCAGTGAGAATGGCGTGGTCTTACTGGAGCAGTGCGGCAAAACGGGCTTCGAGCACTACGAAATAACGCCCTTTCGTACGGCGTAGAGAATCAATTCCGCGGGGCTGTGTAGACCTAGTTTCTCCTGCAGATTTCTGCGGTGCGTTTCCACCGTGTAAAGGCTGAGGTTCAGGGAGGCCGCGATTTCTTTGTTCGATTTACCTTCGGCACTGAGTTGTAGAATCTCCCGCTCGCGAGAGGTTAGCAGATCGTAGCTGTCATCCACTCCTCGCGTTCTGATTTCGCGGATATAATCCTCCACTAACATTTTGCTGATTTCAGGACTAAAAAATGTTTTCCCTTGGCAGACGGTGCGGATGGCTTCAATCAGGTCGCCTTCTGCGGAATCCTTCAGCAGATATCCTTTGGCCCCTGCCTTAAGGGCGCGGAGAACATAGCTTTCGTCGGAATGCATGCTGAGGATCACCACGGCGGTTTGGGGGCATTGCGAGATGATGCGCTGAGCGGCCTCGATGCCGCTCAGATTGGGCATGGCGATATCCAGAACCGCAACGTCAGGCTTGGTCTCTTCCGCCTTCGCAACCGCCTGCCTGCCATCGGCGGCTTCGGCTACCACGGTGAACTCGGCTTGACTCTCCAGCAAAAGCCGCAGACCTTTGCGCATCACGTTGTGATCGTCAGCTAACAAGATGCGAATCTGTTTCACGTAGGTTCCCGTTTCCATGTCCGTCATCTCCACCCAGGGGCAGCTCGACGGTAAGAATGGTTCCAGTGCCCGGTTCGGAATGGACCATGCACTTACCCCCCAGTTGCGCAACCCGTTCCTGAATTCCAAGCAAGCCCAGCCCTTTTACATGCTGGCTGTCGAAACCCTGGCCGTCGTCCTGAACGGACAAGTTTAAGCGCCCTGGCTCCTGTTGGACGCGAATGCGGACGCTTTTCGCGCGAGCATGACTGGCACAATTGTGGAGCGCCTCCTGGACGACGCGATAGATGCAGGTTTTGAAATCATCCGGAAGATCGTCCGGCAAATCTGCCGCGACGCTCACGTCCATCGAGGTACGCTTGGAAACCTCCCGAGCCTGCCACTTCAAAGCCGGAACCAACCCCAAATCGTCCAGCATCGATGGCCGAAGCAAGAGAGCCATGTTGCGCACCACTCGAATTGTGCCCTCCACCAACCCCCGAATGGTTTCGACTTGATTTTGAGATTGCTGCTCGGAGGGAAGCGCAAGCCCAGTTGACAAATTGCGCAGTTCAATCAGAACGGCGGAGAGCGACTGGCCGACTTCATCGTGCAGTTCCCGCGAAAGTGCCCGCCGCTCCGTCTCCTGTGCCTGGAGCAGACGCGCGGAAAGGTCTTTGAGTTGGCTGCGAGCTTCGGCGGCTTCTTGATACCGGTTGTGTGCGCGGGTTTCGAGCCGGAGGATTCGGCGTATGCTAAATGCGGCCATTCCTAATCCGAACGCTACGGCAGCGAACAGCGTGATGGCGAGCCGGATTTGAAATCTCCCCAGAAGGTCCACCACCTGGTCGTTCCCGGCGCTGAGTTGCTGCTCGTTGATGGCAGCAATCCGATCAGCGATCGCCAGCATATTCTGCCTGCGCGGATACACCTCATCCCGCAAAAACACATATCCGAGACGCCGGCGCTCCGCAGGATCCCAGTGGAGAACCGGCTCAAGTATCCGCCAATATTCGCCAAGCTCGGCACGGAGCGCGGAATAATGCTTCACCTGCGCGGGCGCAAGTTGACTTCGATACGAATCGAGCGCCGATTTCATCTGTTGCCGAAGCTGCTCCAGGCTGATGCGAAACTTATCCGCACGCTCTGTCTCAGGTTCCAGCAAATAATCGCGCACGTATGTGCCTGATAGATACACCTGAGAGCGAATGTCATTGAGGACATGATTTTGGAACAGGAACTGCCGCCGGATTTGATCGTCGTTTCGGCGCACGTCCTGCAGCACCCGGAGCGCATCGAGTCCGGCCACCGTCATAATCACGAGAACGCTGCCGAACCCCGCCACTAACGCGAGGCGGCTGTTGAAGGGTAAGTGATCGGATCGGTCTTTCTCGCGTGGCCCGCTGGCTTTTTGCATCGAACTGCGGCTTCCAGTCACAGTCTAACTGAAAGTGCAACTTTCTGACACCAACCTGTTGAGAAATACCAACTCTTTGGTATGTAACGTTCTGGCGCCGGGAGCATATACTGTTACGGAAGTCGTAACCGGATATCCAAGCAATGACTGAACCTGACACTGTCTTCGACAAGCTAAAAACTCTGGATACCTGCACGGCATCCAACGCCATAGAGCGGTCGAATGTACGGCTGCGGAACGAAGGATTTATCGCAGGCGCATTGCGCTGCCGTTTTCAAAATTTCGAGCCGATGCTTGGCTATGCGGTTACCGGGCGGATCCGGAGCGCCAGCGCTCCCCTGAGCGGCCGATGCTACTGCGATCGGATGGATTTCTGGAAGTACCTCGCTACTCTGCCAGAGCCTCGGGTCATGGTGTTAGAAGACGTCGATCACCGGCCGGGCCTGGGTGCATTTGTGGGCGAGATGCATGCGGTCATCGGGCTGGCATTGAACTGCATCGGATATGTCACGAACGGCGCCGTGCGCGATTTGGTGGCAGTCAAGGAACTCGGATTTCACCTTTTCTCTGGAACCGTTTCCGTCTCTCACGCCTATGCTCATTTGGTAGATTTCGGGGACCCTGTCACGATTGGAGGCTTGAAGATTACGCCAGGAGATTTGATCCACGGCGACCGCCATGGTGTGCAGACCATCCCCTTAAAGATTGCAGCGCAGATACCGGAGGAGGCCGAGAAGGTTATGCGCTCTGAAAGTGAATGGAAAGAATTCTGCCAGTCGCCGTCACAGTCGATGTGGTGCGGGATTGGGGCGGCTATGGAATCAGATCCACGCGCCGGGGAACCGCCTACCTCGCCGGGGGCGGCCAGGGCGTGGAACTTCAGATGACCAGCGGAGGAATAGTATTGATCGGCTCACGGCGGCCCGGTGAGCTGGCGCGTGGAATTGCGAAAGAACTCAGTGCGCCAGATGCAGCCAGCGTTTGATATCGGGCGCAAACTCGTGGAGAACATTAATGCCGGCGTCAACCAAAATGGTGTCCGATCCGGCAATGAATATCGCCGACCCCGTATGATAGCGATCCGGCCACCACAGGCGCGACAGTGCGGCTGCTCCGTAGTCGCCTAGAAATTCACTATAGGAAGGCATCATTCCACCGCTACCGTTGTGACGCCAGATGGTGTGGAGAAACGCATCTCCCACTCTTCCCTGAAAACTTGCCCTCTTCGATCGGAAATAGCGGGTGTCCTCGTGATCAATCGCCTGCACCGGAAACATGATGCTGCGCTGAATCGCGTATTGCCCTAAATGCGAAGCATAACGCTCCGCAAATGGGCCCCATCCCTCGCCCCACGCGCCCGGGCGATCGCGCAACTGATCGAACGATGCACCGATGCCGGCGTAAACCACGTTGTCGACATCGAACAAGTGCCGCCAATCGTAGCTTAGCTTCTCCTTCACGCTAAGAGCTTGCCATTCCGGAGATTCAGGCCCGGAGGTCTGGGCGGGCTGGGTAGTTGAAGTATTAGGGCTAGATTCCTGGGCCAGCATGACGCCTGAAACGGTCACCGCCCATCAGGAGCGTTCGAACGATCATGAATTAAAGGACTCTTCGCGACTTGATTAGGTTTCAGAGTGCTGCAGGATCTTATGCTGACTGGTAGTGCTACCGTCCGTGCTTTTCAACTCGCGAAAAACGATGGTAGATAGGACGGTGATTGCGCCAAGAACAAAGACCGCGGAGTGTATGCCATGGATCATTTGCGGCGCATTAGAATGAAGGCGATCGGGAATGAAGAATCCGGTCACCAGCGATGCCCATGCGACACCGAAGCTCATGGACATCTGCTGCATCGTACTGGCGATGGAACTTGCGCCACTGGCCTGTTGCTCGGTGACGTCGGCATAAACCAGCGTGTTCATGCTGGTATATTGCAGCGAGCTGAAAAACCCGAAACAGAACGCCAGCGCCACCATAAGCCAGACTGGCGTGCCGATGCCAATGGCCGCAAAAAGCACGATCAGCAGACCGAGGATCACGGTGTTCGAATTCAGTACGACACGGTAGCCGAAGCGAGTCAGAATCCGCGGCATGGTCATCTTCAGGCTCATGGCGGCAATGGCTTGGGGCATCATCAGCAAACCGGATTGAATCGGAGTAAAGCCGAGGCCAACTTGGTAGAGGAGCGGAAGAATAAACGGGATTCCTCCGATTCCAAGGCGCGTAAAAAAGCTCCCGCTCACCGCCGCGCGGAATGTGCGAATGCGAAACAGGCTGAGATTCAACAACGGAAACGTGGTCTTCGTGGCATGCAGTCCGTAGCCAGTAAGCAGAAGAATGGACGTAGCCAGCATCGCGAGGATTGCGGGCACACCCAGCGTATGTTCCCCGAACACTTCCAGCACGTACGATAGCAGCGCGATGCCTGAGCCAAAGAGAGTGAGGCCGACAAAATCGAGCGGATTGGATTTTTCGCGGTAGTCCGGTAGATGCAGATAGACCATGAACAGACCGATGATGCCGATCGGAAGGTTCACGAAGAAGATGACTCGCCAATGCAGATAAGCGACGATCAGGCCACCGGCGATGGGCCCCAACATTGGACCAACCAGGCCAGGGATGGCGACGAAGCTCATGGCGCGGATGAGTTCGGACTTCGCAAATGTCCGCACAATGGTCAACCGTCCCACCGGCACCATCATGGCGCCGCCGCAACCTTGTAGGACGCGACACGCCACCAGCACGTGAATGTTGGTGGATATCCCGCACAGAAACGAGCCGAACGTGAACAAACCAATTGCGGAGGCGAACACGCGGCGCGTCCCGAATCGGTCCGCCATCCAACCGCTGATCGGAATGAATACCGCGAGACTCAACGTGTAGCTCGACAGCACCGCCTTCATGCTGAGCGGAGCCACCTTCAGAGCCGCCGCAATGGTGGGCACGGCGGTGTTCAGAATGGTGGTGTCGAGCGACTCCATGAAGAACGCGACTGCGACCAGCCACGGCAACAGTCGCTTGCTGGATGTGCCCGCTGCCATTAGGTCACGGTAGCAGACTCGTCAATAGTGTTCTTGCCTGAGCCTGAGTTGAGCTTGAGATTGAGAAGCTGTGAAAAATCGGTTGGCAGGCGAAAGCGCCTGCCCCACAAGAATGTTAACCATTGCACGTCAATGTGGGGCAGACGCTTTCGTCTGCCAACCCGGCGATCATTCCGCAGCTAGCAACTATTACTTTTTGTGGGAGCCGCCGTGCGAGTGTCCGCCGCCACCGGAATGGCCGTGACCACCCGAGTGTCCGCCGCCTCTCGCGTGACCGGACGATTTCGGAGCGGAGTAATGCGGCGACGAGGATCTTCCACCGGAAGAGCGCGATGCTGAATAGTGAGAAGACGGCGAGGACCAGCCATGGCCGGACGAGCGGGCGCTTGAATAGCCGCCGCGAGATGCACCACGCGATGCGACGCCAGCATAGTTAGACGAGTTGGCCGAGCACGCGGCGCTGGCGGAGAGACCGCGATAGGCTTCCGCCTGCCGGCTGCTGCCTTGGTAGCTGGATCCAGAATATCCAGAGCGGCCTGCGTTGTAGGACCGGCCAGAGTAACCGCGGCTCACAGAACCACCATAGCGGGCGCTGGCATATCCATGCCCATACGTAACGCCCAGCCGATGGCTGGGATTGTGCACCCATGCCGCACGGCTCGCGTAGCCGTAGCCGCCGTGAAAACCATAACCGCCGTAACCGTGAAATCCGAAGTGGCTGAAGAACAGACCGTTCAGAAAAAGGCCGTGGCTCAACCAACTGAGGCCCCAGCCCCAACCACCGAAGCTCAATAATCCGGCGAATAGACCGCCCAGAAACGTGCCAACAGCGTAGCTGATGCCAAGCCCGACCCCTGGATAGCCGAGCGGCGGATAGTAGCCGTACGCAGGCGGTCCCCAAACGTAAACAGGATTGTAAATGGGCGGATAGACCATCTGTGGATCGGTGGGTTGAATCACGATCGCGTTCTGGCCGTTCTGCTGTTCGTAAGTGACCCGTTGCTGCGGCGTGTTCGTCAAACGCCCGTTGTCGCGAGCGGAAGCGCGGAGCCGCTGGATGGCGTCCATTACATCGGCTTGCTCGGATAGAAACGCGTTGCCGAGGTCCGTGGTCCACTGGATGTCACGAGTGAGCATGCTCAAGACTTGCGGGAACGCAACCAGGGCTTGGACGCTTGGGTCCCAGGGCTGCTGTTTGGCGGCTTCCACCAACTCGCGTCCGCGCAGTCCTGGATTACGTCCGATCCACTGCTGGGCTTCGGTGATCTCGGCGGGATAGGTACTGGCTGCGAGAACCTGGCTCAACAGCAAATCCGGATAGAGAGCAATGGGAGCCACCAGGTTACTCAGTTCTTGCGGCGACAATCGTGGGCCATTCGGAGGCTGTTGCTGTTGGTAAGCGGGGGGATTCTGCGGATCCGGGGGCGGAGCCTGCGCCACGGCCGGCAAGCTCACCCCAGCCAAAATAGCAGTGGAAATCAGAATGGCTCGGTTCGTTATCACGACAGGCTCCAATCGTTCCCCTGGACGCGCCCGGATTGGTCCAGGTCACGCAGTGGGCGATTAATTTCCGATAATACTACGTTGGTTTGTTGCAACACCAGGTTGCGGATCGCTGCGGCCTGTCGCGACCTACTGTAACTCGACGACCGCGGTGTTAGCGAACAACGCTCCCACGGCGATGGTCAAAGCGTTTGGCCCCGAGGGCAGCCCCGTGGGCACAACCACATCTATCTGGTTCAGCCCGGCGAACCCAGGCGCGAGACCTGCGAACAACACTTTCGCGTTCACGCCGCCGATGGTTACCAGTGGCGTAATCTGATCCATCGCCAACGGGTTGGTGGGAGCGCCAGCGTCGTCGGCCGGCGCATTTGAGACCGGGCCGAGACCCGTTGCGAATATCTCCACAATCTCGCCGCCAGCCGCTTGCGAAGCCACGCTCACCGGTTGCCCATTCATATGGACCACAGCTGGGTCGCCAGCCGCATCCGTCAAGAACAAGCCTGGCGATTCCGGCGTAATGGGCACGCCGCTGACTTCCGCCACCCCGGTCGCCGTTGAAACGAGAATCGTGGCCGTGGTCTCGCCGGCCAGTTCATAGGGCACGAAGAAGTTGATCTGGAGGGGCGACGCGTAAAACAGCGGCGCGGCGATTCCGTTGATGGTCACCGATGCGCCGCCCAGCGTCAGCGGCAGCGGAAATGTCGCTGCCGTCGCGGTGTTCAATGCCAGGTTCAGGCCGAACATGGTCGCGATGGAACCGATGCCGAGCGGGACTTTAGAAACCATAGGTGCCGCATTGACAACTCCAGCGCCAGTAAAGGCGGGCGCGCTAGTGGATGCCAATACTACACATGTGACGACGCCAGCAGGCGAATTGAGGCTCGTAAATATCAGCGATACCGGGCCAGCGTGTAGCGGCGTCCATACACCCGTATAGGTTCCGCCGCCCACATCCGTGAGGAGCACCGGTGCATCACCGGTAGTGAATGCAACTTGCACCGTCGCGCCGGTGACCGGCGAGCCTATCGAGCTGAGGATGGAGGCTTCGAGAGCAACCGGCACGCCCACATTGGCGATGAAGTCGCCGGCTGGCTGAATGGGTTGTAGTGTATTTTCCGACGTCGCCGCCGTGGTCCCGGAGGAAACAACCAACGTCACAGGGATAATCAATCCTGCGTTGGATGTTCCGGTAGCGCCTATCGCCACCTGACCTGTGTAACTGCCGGGCTGCAAACCAGTGAGGTTCGCCGTCACTGTGATATTCCCGTTGCCGCTTCCCGACACAGGCGATACCGTGAGCCACGTTCCACCCGAACTGGTCAGCGCGACGGCGCTCCACGAGAACGGTCCGGCATCCGAAGTTAAAGCAATAGTCTGGCTGAGTGGAACGCTGGTGGATACGTTCGCGGGTGCAGTGAATAACACGCCACCAGGCATCGCGCTGAGCGTGCCCGGCAAGGTAGCGCTGCCCAGATCCAGCACAACAGGAACCAGCAGCGTATTTCCCGCGCCCGGGCTTTCAACCGAAATGTAGGCGACGTAATAACCCGCCGCGAGGCCGCTGGTATTGACCGATACGGGAATGGAGCCAGGCGTGGCTCCGCTCGCGCCATTGAGCGACAGCCAGTTCATCCCGGTTGTCATGCTGGCGCTTGCGGTAAACGAAACTGCGGCACCCGTGGTGGTTGTGACAGGCAGCAATTGCGGGGCGAACGAACTGCCCGCCAAGCCACGGAATTCGAGCAACGGGACCGTGGATATCAGATCGGGCAGCGCCGAGAGGTTCAGGACAACAGCAACATTGGCCGGCGCCACTCCCGGGCTGCTGAAAGCGATATTGCCGAGATACTGCCCGGCAGCCAGGCCGGACGGATTGATTTGTACCGTTACCGTGGACGGCACATTGCCGGAAGCGGAGCTGCCGGACGCGGGGGAAACCGAAAGCCAGGGGCTACCTGGGTCGGGCATCGCAGTCCAGGCAAGTGTTCCGGTACCTGCGTTTGGCACTTCCACTACGCGCGTGATCGGCGTAGTGGACCCGGCCGCTGCGTTCACGATGACCGCCGCCGGCGTCAGTGCGAACTCCGGGGCCGACGGAGTAACGACGTTCAGCGTCACCGCAACCATCTGATGCTGGCTGCCGGAGGTCACCGTAATCGTACTCGGATAGCTGCCTGGCGCCAGTCCCGCTGCGTCGATGCTGGCGGTCATCACGGCGGGCGTGGCGCCCGAAGTTGCTCCCAACGTGAGCCAGGACGGATTGCCGCTGTCCGACGCCTTCCACTGCAGCGTGCCCGAACCCGTGTTGGATACGGCGATGCTCGCGGGCAGCGGTTTGCCCCCGCCCTGCACCACCGTGAACGCCAGCGCCGGTGGCAACACCGATAGCTGCGCAGGAGCAGTGGGGGCTAAGCCATTTTCGAAGAAAGTCGCCACTTTACTCAATCCGCTTACGCTGGCCAAAATCACGATGGCTCCGGCGGCCGTGGGTGTCGCTGTTATCTCGGCCGTCCCGTTAAAGCCGGTTGTGACGTTCGTCGCGCTCAAAGTCGCGGAACCGGAAAATACACTGAATGAGACCACTACACCGCTCATGGCGTTACCAAACTGATCATTCACTACCACCACCAGAGGCGCGGCGAACGCGTTATCCAGCGCGGCGGTTTGCTCACTACCGCTCAATACAGTAATACTTGCGGGCTGCGGCGGAGGTGGCGGAGGGGGGGTGACAGTCAGGGTGCCATTGACGAAGGTGAACGTGTAATTGACCGCCGAAAGCGTCCCCAGCGCGGCAATGATGGGATAGTTGCCTACAGGCGACGACGCTGTAGCTGTGGTGGTCAGGCTGGGCGCCCCGCTTACCACGGCCAAAGTATCGCCATTGACGAAGCCGGTGATGGTGGCCGTAAATGTTGGCAGGGGCGCACCGGCAACTTTGCTGGCGTTGTTAGCGGTCACTGTCAAGACAGCCTTACTTACCGTACCTCCAGTGTTGGTCAGCGCGAAATTCGCCGTGGCGGGACTGGCTTGATCGGGCGTGGTTGCGCTGGCGGCGACAGTGTAGGGACCACCGAGGATCATGTTTGCAGTGAACGGTTGAGCCGTGGCAACGCCGCTCGAGTTGGTGACCGCGGTATTCACTCCACCCGCGAAAGTTCCACTCGGTCCGGAACCAGGAGCCATGAACGTCACGGTGACGCCCGGCACCATGCTGGTGCATGCCGCGCACGATTCCGTTGCCGTGGCAGCGAGAGCAGTTCCGAACGTCGCGCCGACGCCGGCCGATTGCGGCGTTCCCTGCGTAGCAGACAGCGCAACTCCCTGAAGTTGAACCGCGCCGATATCAACCACACCATTCCTCAAGCGCAAGAAGCCAGTCCCGCGTTGGTCCGTATCGGTAGACAGAAAGCCCGCCGGATTCCCCGCACCCAGCGCCGGACTGTTACCGCCGGGCAACATGGTCTGAGTTGGTCCGCCGTTGTTCGCCAGCGCGCCCAGTTGCGGGTTCAGCGGCGCGCCGGATGTTCCAACCTGGTCGCCATTGACGCCGTTTGTGATTCCCGTGATGCCGGTAGAAATGCCGATCAGATTGTTCCCGCCGTCGGTGAATGTGCCGGAGCCATCGGGATTGGGGTTGGAGCTTGCATCCGTATTTCCCGCGAGAATCGTGTTGGTCAACGTGCAGGTCGTGCCGGACACGACGACAATGCCACCGCCCAAATCGCTTGGCGCCGTGCCGGACTGACTATTGCCCGAAATGGTGCTGTTCTTTGCGACGGCCGTACCGGCGTTGTAAATCGCGCCGCCCCCGCCACTCCCGGCGTTGGAAAGATCCGTCACGGTGTTTCCGGCAATCGTGGAACCAGTAATGGTCAGCGATGATACGTTAGCGATCGCGCCGCCCACCCCGCCCACCACATTTCCCTCCGCGGTATTCCCCGAAAAGGTGCTGTCAGTGATCGTCGCCGTCCCCTGATTGTACAGGCCGCCGCCAGCGCCACGAGTGCCGCCGCCAGCGCCGCCGCTCGCGCGATTGTTCGAGATGGTGCACTGGTTGACAGTCAAAGTTCCGCTGTTCCAGATGCCACCTCCGAGCCCATCAGCGAGCGTCACGTTTCCAGTGATGACGCAAGAGTTCAGGGTTAGTGTTCCGGGATTGAAGATGGCCCCGCCAGCTCCGGCGCTGCCATGCTGGATGGTCACACCGGAAATGGTCACCGTGGTCGCGCTGCCGATATCAAACACTGGGCCCGCGCCGCCACCGTCAATGGCCAAGCTGGAGGCGCCCGGTCCGGTAATGGTCATGCTCTGGGTAAGCTGCGGTAACGCGCTGAGCAAATTGATGGTCCCGGTGACGGCGAACGTAATAGTGACACCGCCCGACGAAGTGTTGGCGTTGGTAATCGCCGCGCGTAGCGAGCCCGGTCCGCTGTCAGCCAGAGTGGTCACCACCAGCGACACCGCGGTTACGGAGATGACGCCGGACGTGCCCGTTATGGAGGAGGTCACCGTGTCGGTAGCGGTGATAGTTTGGTTCCCTGTGGTCCCCAGTGTTGCCGAAAATGTTCCGGTGCCGTTGGTCAACGTGGAGTTGGCCGGCAACGTCGCCGAGCCGTCGCTGCTGGTGAAATGTACCGTGCCCGCATATCCTGTGGCAGTGTTGTTGAACTGATCGAGCGCCGTGACCGTGAAGTTGAATGAGGCATTTTGCGCCTCCGAACCCGGTGCAGTGACGCTAAAGTGGGTGGCCGCCGCCGGATTAACCGTGATTGTGCCCGACGTGCCGGTAATCGAAGAGGTCACCGTGTCGGCAGCGGTGATAGTTTGGGTCCCCGCCGTCTTCAGTGTGACCGAAAATGTTCCGGCGCCGTTGGTCAGCGTCGAGTTGGCCGGCAATGTTGCCACACCGTCGCTGCTGGTGAAATGCACGGTGCCGCTATATCCCGTGGCGGTGTTGCTGAACTGATCGAGCGCGGTGACGGTGAAGTTGAAAGCTGTTCCCGCGGTGTGCGGCGACGACGCTGAGACGGTAAACGTGGTAGCTGCTGCCGGATTTACCGTGATCGTTCCCGACGTGCCGGTAATGGAAGGCGTTACCGTATCGGTTGCCGTGAGTGTCTGCGTGCCCGCCGTCTTCAGCGTGACCGAAAATGTTCCGACGCCGTTGGTCAGCGTGGAGTTGGCCGGCAATGTTGCCACACCGTCGCTGCTGGTGAAATGCACAGTGCCGGCATAGCCCGTAGCGGTGTTGCTGAACTGATCGAGCGCCGTGACGGTGAAGTTGAAAGCTGTTCCCGCGGTGTGCGGCGACGACGCTGAGACGGTAAACGTGGTGGCTGCCGCCGCATTTACCGTGATCGTTCCCGACGTGCCGGTAATGGAAGAGGTCACCGTATCGGTAGCGGTAATTGTTCGGTTCCCTGCCGTCTTCAGCGTCACCGAAAATGTCCCAACGCCGTTGGTTAACGTGGAGTCGGCCGGCAAGGTTGCCGAGCCGTCGGTGCTGGTGAAATGAACGGTGCCCGTATATGCGGGCGTGGTGTTATTGTTAAGATCCACGGTTGTCACGGTGAAGTTGAAGGCTGTCCCCGCCGTCTGTGGCGACGACGCCGAGACGACAAACATGGTAGTTGGCCCTGGAGTATCCGTGATGACATTGCTTGTTCCAGTAATCGAGGAATTCACCGAATCGGTCGCCGTGATGGTGAACGTTCCCGACTTCCTGGGGGCGACATTGAACGAGCCGGTTCCGTTCGTCAGCGTGACGGGGTTGCCGTTCGAATACACGAGAAATGGGTCTTCTGTGCTGGTGAGATTTACGTTTCCGGCATAACTGGTAAAAATATTGCCGCGCTGGTCCAGGCACGTGATGGTGATCGAATCTTGATTGAAACCCACCACAGGCGTCCCCGCGACAACGGAGAAGCTGGTGGCCGCGAGCGCGGTCACCGTAAGGGTGGCGCTGGCCGCCGTACCCGGCCCGGCTTCGTTCGACGTGACGGTGCTAGTGGTGACGATGATTGCTCCGCTGGCGGTGGAGAGGGCCTGTGCTCTGACAGGCACGTCGCACGATTCGCCCGCCGCAAGCGTAACGCCGGAGAAATTAAAGCCGTGTGGGTTGGATCCACCGCTGCCAGCGCAAGTGACGGAACCAAAGCTTGACAGGGTGATACTCGCCGGAAAGCTGACGCTAAAGGCGATGCCCGTTAAAGTATCAGAGCCGTTGGGATTGGAAATCGTGACGTCGTACACTGTAGTATTCGTGCCGCCAGCCACAACCGTCGACGGATTGAAGCTGGCACTTAACGTCGCTGGGACTTGGGCAAAAGCGTGCCCAACGCAAATCGTAAGAAGGGCCAGTGACAACCAAGGCGCGCGCAGTCTAAGACAGATCATCGGAACCTCACGGAAGCGTTCGCTCTCAAAGAAGGGATTGTAGAGATATTCGTCGATGCGGCCTTTTCGATTGCGAGGGAGCAAATCCTATCGAAGGCATCTTACGTACATAGTCTCGCACAAGCTAGTGCAGAACAAACTGGTACTGAAGTCATTAGTACATCGGAACCTACAGTACTAACAAACTGGGTAAATGATGCTTCTGTGGCAAGGTTGATCCTTCGAGCCTGCTGGCCACGTCTGGCATCATGAATGGATGCCTCGTGTTTCATTCTCCGCGTTAATCGCGCTTGCGGCTCTGTTACCTGTGGCTGCGCAATCACATCGAATCTCCCACGCAAGCTGGCGCGACTACGGAGGCGCTTCGGATTCGGCTCAGTATTCGGAGCTCGCGCAAATCGATCGCTCCAACGTCGGCAAGCTCGAAACCGCCTGGAGTTATCCAACAGGTGACAACAATCCGTATTCCTTCAACCCCATCGTGGTGGACGGCGTGATGTACGTTCTGGCCAGGAACAATTCCATCGTCGCGCTGAACGCCGCCACCGGCGCCGAGATTTGGACGCATGCCGCGGAACCGAACACCACCATCATCACCAATCGCGGGATCAACTACTGGGAAAGCAAAGACAGGCAGGACCGGCGATTGTTGTTTGCGAGCAACCATTTCCTGCACGCCATTGATGCGCGAACGGGCCGGTTGATTCTCACTTTTGGCAACGCAGGCAGCGTGGATCTGAAACAAGGACTGGATCGCGACCCCAAGAGCATTCGCCTGGTGCAATCCACCACGCCGGGCCGGGTGTTTGAAGATCTACTGATTCTCGGCTCCGCCACTAATCAGGAGTATGGATCGGCGCCGGGCGATATCCGCGCGTTTGATGTACGCACGGGAAATCTCGCGTGGACGTTTCATACCATTCCGCGCCCCGGTGAATTCGGGTATGACACGTGGCCGAAGGATGCCCGCAATCGCGTGGGCGGAGCGAACGTCTGGGGCGAACTCTCCGTAGATGAGGCACGCGGAATTGTCTACGCACCCACCGCGAGCGCTAAATACAATTTCTACGGCGTGAATCGCAGCGGCGCAAATCTGTTCGCCGACACTCTGCTGGCCCTGGATGCTCGGACCGGCAAGCGCTTGTGGCATTTCCAGATGGTGCATCACGACATCTGGGATTATGACGACGCGACGGCTCCGAAATTGGTCACGGTGCAGCACGATGGAAAACCGGTGGACGTGGTGGCCGAGGTGAGCAAGCAGGGGTTCGTGTGGGTGTTCAATCGAGTAACGGGCGAGCCGCTTTGGCCGATCGAAGAGAAGCCGGTTCCGCGGTCCGACATGCCCGGCGAAGAGACATGGCCGACGCAACCTTTTCCATCCTGGCCTCCACCGTTTGCGCGTCAGAAATTTACGGTGGACGATTTGAGGCCATCGCTCAGCGCTCAAGATCGAGCCAAGTTCCGCGATGAGATCCTGAGCGCGCGCAATGAAGGGCTGTTCACGCCGCCGGGGACGCGCGGCACCATCGAGATGCCGGGCAATAACGGCGGAGCCAACTGGAGCGGCGCCGCAGTAGATCCAACGAGTGGGACGCTGTTCGTCGTATCGAAGGATCTGCCTGCCCTGCTTCAGCTGGCGAAAAATCCGAAAGTCGACAAGGAGAATCCAGCTTCCACCGAAGATCATTACTACAGCGGATTCGGCTTCCTGATTGCGAGCGACGGGCTTTCGCCAATTACTCCGCCCTGGTCATCGCTGACAGCTTACGATCTCAACACCGGCGCCATCAAATGGAAGATTCCGCTCGGCGACGCGCCAGGTATGAAAGGTACGGGATCGCACTATCCCAAGGTTGGTCCGGTGGTGACGGCCGGAGGGTTGATCTTCGCGGGTACGCGCGATGGGAAGGCTCGCGCATTGGACGTCGAGAATGGCCAGCAGCTCTGGGAGCATCAGTTGGACGCCGGCCTCGAAGGGATGGCAGCCGTGTATGAAGTGGCAGGCCGCGAATTCGTAGTGTTCTGCGCATCCGCGCAGGCGGGCGTTACGAAAGCGACACAGACCAAGATACGTGGCGCGTACGTGGCGTTCGCGTTGCCTGTTACCGCGGAGCGGAAAGCAAATCGACGCTAGGTCCATAGCGCCGTACGGCTCTCGGAGACGGGCTTCCACTTTCAATCCGCGCTTCAGGGCTATAAATTCCCTCAACACGCAAAAAGCTGGGTAGGCTTCGTGCGATGGACAAAGAATTCGCACGTCGGTAATCCAGCACCAGCATAACGTCGGCGCGTCCGCTTAGATCCAGCTTTCCAAGGGCCGGTGAGCCGTCCTCGTAAAAATAGATCCCTGCCACTCGCGTTCCCGGATAAGCCAGACGAAGAGCCATGTCGAACCACATGTTGTCTTGAAGGAACGGCTCGTTGTCCCTTGGAACATTGGTCAAGATCACCAGGGTCCCCGCCTTCAGCCGCGGGGCGACATCAAGCACCTGCGCCATCGCCGAACGCTGCCTTTCCCACACCCATTTGTGAAACGCGCCTTTCTTCACGGCCGAGAAGCTACCGTAACCGACCACCAACGCGCCCAGAATCGCGATTACGCTGAGCCGCAGCCAACTCCTCGGAGCGTAGCTCGCACAAAGGCTGATGGCCGCGCTCAGAACCAGTGCGGCGCCAAAGCCCGACAGAATCTGCGTGCGCCAAAGGCTCCTGGCCGATTCGAGAATCAGGTACGCGGGAAAGCTCAAAACCAGTAGTAACAGGCCCACCGACATCACCAAGCACAGCGTGCGTCGATTCGGAATCCAACCGTGATTCGACCGAACCAGAAGTCCGATTCCAGCGAGAAACAAAACCACCGCGAGCATCGCGGGCAGCATTAATTGGCTGGTACTCGTGTGGGCTGGCTCGGATCCGGTCCAACTCCAAAACCTCAGGCTGGCCGAAATGTTGAACAACCAGTCGCTCAGAATAGAACCAACCGACCACACTTTTCGCAGAACAGATTCCTGGTAGGTGTGCCCCGCGGAGTGTGCATATTTTCTGATGGTCGCGACAATGTAGATGACCGGCAGAACATACCAGGCGGCCGCGATGGCCACGGGGCTCCGCCATGGCCGCCGATAAAGCCGCACGAGAAGAAGGGGCGCGATTAAGATGATCACGAACTGGCTTTCATAACTCCACAGCGACAGGTGTTCGAAGAAGATAGCCGCAACCAGCGCGACGTCGGCACGCCGGCGTGCCGCCTGTTGAAACGCGACCACTAACATGTAGAACGCTAGCGGCATCCAAAATGTGTAGCCGGACTGGTTCAAGAGGCCGGCCCACCCTGTGGCCGAGTCCGACGAATGAACCAGCACTAGCGCGCCCGCCAGATACCAGAACAAATCGTGACCGGGCGCCAGGCGCCGGCCGATCAGAAACACCAGAAAACCGCGCGCCCACCACAGAACCGCGTAAGTAATTTGATAGGGAACGAAGCTTCCAGCGAAACCGGACAGTTCGCCCATGAGGTAGGCGACCTGATAAAAGAGACTGGTATAAATACGCAGGTGATCGGCGCCGTTCACGAATCCGTTCCACCAGGTTGAGATTTCGCTGGTGTAGACGAAGCCGGTTTCATAGGGCAGCCCGCTGGTTGGATTAAAAGGAAGCCAAAGTGCCAGCACGATCGCCAGGTAGGAGGAGGCGACGATGAATCGGGTCCGTGCGGCGTTCAATTCATCAGTATGCGCTGAAATGGTGCGGGAGCGCGTGCTGCCGAGCAAGTCCCCTTGCTGACGCGCGGGACTACGATCGACCCACTCGTTTGGCCCTCAACCGTTGATACTGAGTTGCAGCCCCTCACGTGGGTGAGGGGACGCGTTAGCGCGGGAGCCAACTAGGTATTGGTCAAGTTTGAATCTGTGGCGTTGAATTTACCCAGGGAAGATCTCACCTAAGGTTGTCCGAATCCACAAGTACTCGTTCGCGTTTCTCTATGTGGGCCGAACGCTCCGTACCATCCGTGTCAAGGAGTACAAACGTGTCCTTCTCGATCACGAATTTTAGCGAAGCGTGAACAGCGGTTTTGATCGGGTACTCGTACTCCATCGTGTACAAGTACACCCTGTCCGAGACCACATACTCGTAGCGGTGCTCGGTGTTTGGCGTATCACCCGAAGCAAGGGTTCCTTGTTTCCAGTCGCGTTTCGCAGCCGGGTACGCAAGAGTGGCGAGAAACAACAGCGAAGCAATCCAAGCGAGCGGTCTGCGGATGCCCATGCTCTGAGAGTATCACCGATACCGAGGAGCGGCTGTCTCAAAGCGCTGGCCAGGACCTACGCCACTCTTTGTAACCCCCGCTCCGAGGCTTCGATTGAGGCCACCAGATCGAGAAATTCAAACTGACCCACTACCTCCAACTACGATCTGTGGTAGTAAACACAGCCTCTGCGGTAGCCTGTGGGGTTCACGCCATGCGTTTACGCCGCAAGCCCGGATCTTATTTCCCCCTGGTTTTGGCGTTCTTCTTCGCGACATTTCCCTGCCACGCCCAGGATTTCCACGGCAGCCTGATCGGTACCGTCAACGACTCGAGCGGGGGACGCATCCCGTCGGCAGTCATCATTATTCAAGCCATCGAATCTTCGATGGAGCGCCGCGCGAAGAGCGACGACCGCGGAGAATTCCGCCTGGCCGATCTCGCGCCCGGCAATTATCGTGTGACCGTGCAGGCTCCGGGCTTCGCCGATGCCAATTCCACAGTGACGGTCAGCGTCAGCACCGTGCGCGATATCACCGTCGTCATGAATCCGGCGGCGTCTCAACAACAGGTGAACGTCTCCGCTACGCCCTCTTCCATTACCGCGCAGCCGATGGATACCACCAGCGCCGTGCACGGCGGCGTGGTGACTGCGCGGGATCTCGAAACCATCCCGCTCGCGGAACGTAGTTTCGCCAACATCGCTTACCTGGTGCCCGGAACCGAACCGGTGGAGCCCTCCGACCCCACCAAGGCGCGCATCACGGCTGTTTCCTTCGGCGGCAGCTCCGGCTTGAACGTCATACTCTCCGTGGATGGCATGGACAACTCCGACGATTACATCGGCGGCTTCCTGCAGAGTTTTTCGCCGGATGCAATTCAGGAATTCGCCGTCCAGACTTCGCAACAGAATGCGGATACAGGACGCATGGTGGGCGGCTCAGTTGAGATCACAACCAAAAGTGGAACCAACCAGTGGCACGGTGGAGCGGCCTTCTTGGAACGCGCCGCCGCTCTCAATGCGCGTTACCCGATTGAGAATCCAGCGCCGCTGCCCAAACAGCCATTCTCCAAGCAGAATTATATTGGTACACTCGGCGGACCAATCATAAAAGACAAGCTTTGGTTTTTCGCTTCCATTGAGGAAGTTCGCGAGAGCGCCAGCATTGCCTACAGTCCAGCCAGTTTGACCCAGTTCAACGCGCTATCTTCGCTGGCTTCTCATGGGCTGATCCCCGGCGTCAGTTCAATCCCGGTTCCCAACAATGTTTCCATCCCTTTCCGGGACAATTTGGGTAGCCTGCGATTCGACTGGGCGCCATCGTCACGCCAGACGTGGTTCCTTCGGACCAGCGTGGACTCCTATGTCACCGACAACGCGCTCATACAACAGGCCACGCTTCCATCCACCGGCGCAACATCGCATAACAACTATTTCAACGCGGTGCTCGGCCAGCAGTACATCTTCAGCCCCACCTGGCTGGGATCTCTCACCCTGGGCTTGAGCTATCTGCATCTCACAGCGACGCGCAACTCCGACCTCGGGTTCGCATTGGCCTTTCCGATCAGCTCTACGTCGCAAACCATTTCCGGCTTCGAGACGTTTGGCGACAACCAGTTCGTCACCCCTATCACGGCGTTTCCCATCCTGCGAAATCAGGAAAAATATCAGGTCCGCTACAACGTCACGCACTCTTCTGGAAGCCATTCGCCGAGTTTCGGAGTGGATTTCATCCATGAACCGGTGCTGAGCGGCGCGCTGCCCGCCAACACCGAAAATCTAACCATCTTCGCGCAGGATCCTACGGCATACGTGAACAATCCGGCGCAGTTCGCTGTGGACCTGACATGCACTCCTACAGCCACGCTTCAAGTTACGAGTGGAACAACCTGCTCCAGCACGCCCGCCGGTGACGGCAGCTTCTCACAAAACGTCCAGCGGCTTGGATTCTATGCACAGGATTCCTGGCGCGTGACGTCTCGCCTGACCATCAATTACGGTCTTCGCTACGATACGAGTTTCGGACTCTTCACCGCCTCCGGCCAGTCCCAGCTCGATAACCCAGCGCTCCAGACGCTGCGCGCGCTTCAGGTTCCGTTCTTCCAGAATTGGGGAGCTCCGCACGATTACCGGCTGGCATTCGCACCGCGACTGGGGATAGCCTACGCATTGGGAGAATCCAGAAGCACAGTCCTGCGCGCGGGTTTCGGACGCTTCTACAACGATCTCGCGCAGAACGGCTGGGTAACGGCGTTCGCGGCCGTAAATCAGGCCCCAGGAATTTGCGTCAAACCGGGTGATCCAGGTTGTGTCCCGGGCTCGACGAATGGTGGCGCGGGCGCGCTCATCGATCCGGCATACAAAACTCCCTATGCGCTGCATGCCACCGCCGGCGTCCAGCATTCCTTCAATCCGCATTGGATGGCGAGCGCCGAATTCACGCATGAGGCCGGCGTGCACAGCTACGCGCGATATCAATACCAGGCCGGTTACACGCTTTTCTCGCCGCTTTTCGCGAGTGACGTTGCAACGCAACAAGCAAATGTCCCTGACATTACTGTTTTTCGTTCCGATAATCGCTCCCGTTACGACGGCATGTCGCTCCACCTGCAAGGGAACCTGCATCGATTCACGTTAATCATGAATTACACGCTATCGCGCGCGGACACCTGGGGCTGCGTACTGGGCGAGCTGTTCGATTATGTCGACGGAGTTTGCAATCCGCTGCATGCCTTCGGCCCCGGCGATTTCGGCCCTTCCGGAGAAGATGTCACGCACCGCTTCGTACTGGCTGGAACGTTGCATCTGCCGGGCGGCTTCGACATCACCGCTCTGAGCCAAGCTGAAAGCGGCCGGCCGATCACGTTGACCACGCCCGTGGACGTGAATGGTTTTGGCGACACGCTGGACGATCGCGCCGTGGTGAATGGAGTGCAAACCACGCTCGACCAATTCCGCGGTACTCCCTACATACAAACCGATCTGCGGGTCAGCCGGCCATTCACGTTCGCTGATCGCTGGAAAGTCACCGCCTTCATCGAATTCTTCAATATCTTCAATCGCAATAATCCCGGCGCCAACTACGTTACAAATATTGCCGCTGAGCCGGCGCCAGTGAACAATCTGGCTAATGCCACCGCGTTCTGCCTCAACGCCGCCTGCACCAGTACGCAGCCGATCACCAGCCCGAAGCAATTGCTCGTTCCGGCCGGCGCACTCGGCGATTTTTTCGGACCCGGGACGACGGTGGGCATCCCGTTCGCCGCGCAACTGGGAGTCCGCGTGAGTTTCTAGGAACGGCGTAACCGAACCGCGACCGTAAGGGAGTCGGTGCCTTGCCCAGCAAACATTTGTATCAAACCTTTAGCCCCTTCTTCCGTCTTTGATGTTGGTACCGTAAAGGGTAATCAAAATGAAACTCCTGGACCCCACTCGCCGCTTCCACCGCCGGGCTTTTTTAGCCGGCTCCGCCACCACGGCCGCATCGCTGCTCTTTGCTGAAGAGCTTTTCGGCGCACCGGATGCTGACTCCACGAAGCCGAATCCAGCGCTTGAAAAACTGGCCGCGATCGCGCTCGCCGAAGCTAAAAAGCAAGGCGCCACCTACTGCGATATCCGCATTAACCGTTATCGCAATCAATTCTCGGGATATCGCCTGTCGCCGGAACGCGACGGCTCCAAGACCGACGAAGTTCCCTTCGTGAACGACGGCACCAGTTTCGGATTCGGCGTCCGCGTCATCGCCAAAGGCCAGTGGGGATTCGCCGCGTCGCCGCTGGTTACGCCTGCCGAGATTGCCCGTATCACGCGCGAGGCTGTAACGGTGGCGAAGGCCAACTCCGTACTCCAAGCCCAGCCGGTGGAACTGGCTCCCACCAAAGGCTACGTCGACCGTTGGACTTCGCCCTTTGAAAAAGATCCGTTCGAGGTGCCGGTGGACGAGAAGCTGGAATTGGTGCACGGGGCAACGAGAACCGTCAAGAAAAATCCGAAGGTCTTCAGCGCTTTCGGCGGACTTTTCTTCCATTCCGAAGATAAATACTTCGCTTCCACGGAAGGTTCGTCAATTCAGCAGCTCATTATCCAGTCGAATCCTTTTCTGAACGCTAACGCCGTTGATTCGCAGAAAGGGATTTCGCGCGACCGTTCCTATCAGGTTGCTCCGCAAGCGCGCGGTTGGGAATACGTGTTGATGAGCAACATTGGCGAAAACGCTCGCCGGATTGCCGACGAAGTAGTGGAACATCTATCGGCTCCGCCTGTCACGGCGGGCAAGAAGGACCTGGTGCTGCTTCCCAGCCACCTATGCTTGACGATTCACGAATCCATCGGCCACTCTACTGAGCTAGATCGCGCGCTCGGCTACGAAGCCAATTACGCCGGCACCAGCTTTCTCACCACCGACAAAATGGGCAAGTTCCGCGTAGGCAGCGACGTGGTGAACTTCTTCGGCGACCGCACCACGGAATTTGGAATGTCCACCGTGAAGTATGACGACGATGGCGTGAAAACCATGCGCTTCCCCATCATCGAAAAAGGAATTTTCAAGCACTATCAGACCATCCGCGACCAGGCGCACCTGATTGGCGAGACGGAATCGCGCGGATGCTGCTATGCGGACTCCTGGTCCAGCGTTCCGTTCCAACGCATGCCCAACGTCTGGCTCGCGCCTTCTGAGAGCGATACCACCGCCGACGATTTGATCGCCGGTGTCGACGACGGCGTTCTGATCGAGGGCACCGGCAGCTACTCCATCGATCAGCAGCGTTACAACTTCCAGTTTGGCGGTGACGCGTTCTGGGAGATTAAAGGCGGCAAGAAGCGCGGCATGATTTCTCGCGTGGCTTATCAAGCCCGCACGCCCGATTTCTGGCAGGCCTGCGATGCTATCGCCGGCCGGGCTTACTGGCAACAATACGGCCTGTTCAACGACGGCAAAGGCGAGCCGACGCAGATCAACGCCATGAGCCACGGATGCGCACCGTCGCGCTTCCGCCAAATCAACGTGCTGGTAACGGACTAACAGGAGCCGAACATGCTGACCAAACAGGACGCCAAAAATCTCGCGGACAAGATCCTGAGCTACTCGAAGCTCCCCGGCTGCAGTGTGAATATCAACGCTTCGGAAACCGTCTTCATCCGATTTGCAAACAATGGCATCACCACTTCCGGCTACAGCCTGGATCAAGGCGTAAGCATCGAATCCACCACCGAGGACAAGCGGACTGGAAGCGCCAACGTCAGTGAGTGGTCGGACGAGGCGCTGCGCAACGGTGTGGAACTGGCAGAACGGCTGGCCCGGATCTCGCAACCCGACCCCGAATTCATGCCGGCGCTCGGCCCCCAACAATATCCCGAACTCCCGAATTTCGATGTCAGCACTGGAAATTCGCGCGGCGATGCTCTCATCGGCCACGTCAAGGCCGTCATCGATGGCGCGCGCGGCGCGAAGCTCACCACCGCGGGCTTCGTGCAGCGTTCCGCAAACTGGATCGCGGTGGCGAACAAAGCCGGGCTCTTCGGATATCACCAATACACCGACTCTACGCTCACCAACACCATGCGCAATGCCGGCGGAACCAGCTCCGGCTGGTCCACGCAGATCTCTACCTCCATCAAAGATCTCAACGGTCAAGATGCGGCGCGGATATCCGTCGAGAAATGCGTCCGTGGCGATGGCAAGAAGCGTCTGGAGCCTGGGAAATACACCGTGATTCTTGAACCGGCCGCTGTCAGCGATCTCATCGGCTACCTGGGATTCAGTTTCGGCGCTCGCGATGCCGAGCAAGGGCAATCCTTCCTCAGCAAGAAGGCCGACAAGCCGGGCCAGACGTTGCTCGGCGAAAAACTTTTCCCTGAATATATTACTCTGCGCAACGATCCGTTCAATCCCAAGCTAGCCTCGTCCCCTTGGAGCGGCTCACTGCTCCCCAACGAGAAGATCGCTTGGATTGAGAACGGTGTGGTGAAAAACCTCTTCTACGACCGCTTTTGGGCTGAAAAAGCCGGCAAGAAACCTACGCCATTTCCCAGCAACCTGATTCTGGATGGACAAAACCATACGCTGGAGGATCTCATCAAGTCCGCCGATAAGGCCCTGCTTGTTACGCGCCTCTGGTATATGCGCGTCCTGCAGCCGCAGACCATGCAGGTCACCGGTCTGACGCGCGACGGTGTTTTTCTGGTGGAAAAAGGTAAGGTGACGGATCCAGTGATGAACTTCCGTTGGAATGAGAGCCCGGTTCGCGTGATGCAGAACACGAAGATGTTGGCCGCGCCGGTGCGAACCCAAGGCGCTGAGGCTGGATCATCGCTCGCGCCCGCCATCCTGGCCACGGATTTCAACTTCGCCAGTATTTCCGACGCAGTGTAATCTTGGCAGCCTGTGGAGCAGCGCCATGCGCTGCCTTTCCTAAATGATCTAGCTTCAGATGACAGCGCATGGCGCCGCCTCACGGGCAACCGGAAATCCTACCTGTTCCAGCAACCGCGTGAATCGCGGGTGCGATCGCAGCTCATCATAGATCGGATCAGCGCGCAGATAGATCATGAAGTATGATCGCTCTTCCAATCCCCGCTCCAACCGGTCTAGCGCCCTATCGGTTTCTCCTAAGCCAAGATGAATCACCGCAAGTTGCGGTGATGCAAGGTGACGGGCCGCGGCCGCTTGTTCCATCTCCTCCAGAATCTTTCTGGCCTCGCCCGGCCGTCCGGCACGTGCGTAGGCGTAAGCCAGCGCCGCGCCGGCCTGCCGATTCCCCAAAATGCCGCCGGGCCTCTCGCGCCGCATCCTCCGATGTCAGGCCCTTCGCAATCAGTTCATCAGTACGGGCTTCGATGTGAAATTCCAGTTCGGCATCCAAATCGCGATCCAAGCGAACGCTCCGAAATACGTTCGTCAGGCGTGAAAACCAGGACATTTATTCCTCGCGCAATGCGACGATGGGATCCACATGCGCGGCGCGGAATGCGGGTGGTAGCGCGGCCAGTGCGCAGGCGAGTAGAAAACTCGCGAGTGGCAGCGCTAGGCTCCAGAAATCCGACGCCTTCACTTCGAACAGCAGCGTCGAGACAAATCGGCCGAGAGCGAATCCTCCCGCGATTCCGATTCCCAAGCCAACCGCGATCACCAGCATCACATCCGATATCACCAGACGAACCACGCCCAACTGCCGCGCGCCGAGCGCCACGCGAATGCCGATTTCCTTGGTCCGCCGCACCACCGAGTAGCTGAGCACGCCGTACAATCCGATGGCGGCCAGCACGACTGCAACGATGGCGAAGAATCCGGCCAGCAGCGCCATCAACCGCTCGCGCAACACGCTGTTATTGATTCGCGTGGATTGCAACGTCACGTTGGTGACGCGCAGTCCGGCGTTAGAGTGATTGATCGCTTGCCGTATTGCCGGGGCGACAGCCATGGGATTACCTGCCGTGCGTACCTCCATGACCCCGTCCGGCTGGCCCCACGGCCCGTAGACGGTCGGAGAGGTCGCTTCGCGCAGATTATTGTACTTCGCATCCTGGACAACGCCAACGATTTCTTGCGGGGCCGGACGCGGATCATCATCGAACATTTCGAACCGCACGCCTAACGGATTCTCTCCCGAAAGATAATGACGCACGAACGCCTGGTTGACGACTACCGCAGTGGATTCCGGCCCCATGTCGCGCGCGGCAAGATCGCGTCCGTCCACCAGGCGCATCTGCATAGTCTCGAAGAACCCCGTTGAGACCGGCAGATAACGGGGCTTGACAGATTCCAGTTGGTGGCCTGGGAAGCGAATTCCCGGCCGCATCACCCAGCCGTAATTCCCTCCAACCAGGGCCGTCATGGACATGCCCGCTGCTTGCACTGTTGGAATCCGGCGCACGCTGTCGAGTAGTTGTAAAGCAGCCAGGTGCGCTCGATCGTTCCTGGCCGGGTTCTTCATCCGTATATCAAACAGCGCAACACGGTCCTTTGAGAACCCGAGATCCACGCTCGTGAGCTTTTGGAAGGAGATCAGGAGCAGACCGCCGAGGAACAGAACGACGAAGCTGAAGCCGACTTGCGAGGCTAACAGAGGCCGCAGCAAGCCGATCTTGCTGGACTGTTTTGCGCCGCCCGCCTTCAACGCCTCATGTGGAGAAACGCCTGAAGCGTGCAGCGCGGGCGCCAGCCCGAACAGAAGCGTGGTCGCGATGCCGATGAGGGCGACGAACCCGAGCACGCGCCACCCGATCTGAAGGTCGAGGTAGGCAGGAAAGTCGGAGGGCGAAAGCAGGTTGACAATGGAGGGCGCTGTGGCAGCGGCAATGGCCAATCCCAGAAGACAAGCCCCGCCCGCCATCAGGCCGCTCTCTATAAGCAGTTGCTGCATCAGCCTCCCGCGTCCTGCCCCAATCGAGATCCGCATGGCCATCTCGCGTTCCCGCGCGGCAGCGCGAGCCACCAGCAAATTTGCGATGTTGGAACAGGCGATTAACAGAACCAGCGCAACCACCGTTGCCAGTATCCACAATGGCCGTTCGAAATCCATACGAACCATAGAGGGACTGCCACTCGCTCCTGGACTCAGGATGAGCTGTGCGTTCTTGTAGTTCGGCAATTGATCCGGCGGTCCGCCTGACCCAATGAATTCATCGGTGTGATCGCGGCGATAATTCGTAAATACGACCTGAAGGGCTTGCCTGGCCTGCTCGGACCGAACACCCGGTTTCAAGCGCCCCCAAACCTGATCCCAATCCGAAGAGGGACCTCGAGATGCCGACGCGTTCGTGTTCGGCAACCACACGTCCATTCGATAACCTGGAATCAGGCCGTCAAATCCGTTCCGAACAACGCCGACGATCTGGAACTGCCTGCCTTGGAAACCCAGCCAGCGGCCGAGAACTGTCGGACTGGATCCGAAGCGCCGGACCCAGAAACTGTGGTTCAGGACCGCGACTCTGCGGCCGTCGTCGGAGGCAGTCAGCACGCGGCCGATCGCAGGCTGTACCCCGAGAATCCGGAACCCGTCGCCGGAGATCCGCTGCGATCGGACGCTCTCTTCCTCGTCGCTAGAGTCGTCGAGCGTAATCGGCTGAAGTGGCCCAGGATAGCTGATTCCGAAGAGTTCCACCTTCTGACCTGACGATTGAACAAAACGGTCAAAAAGCGCAGCGCCGGTATAGGTGCTTTCGATCAGCGACGGGCCAAACGTGGGATAAGAGCAGTAAATCAGCTGCCCTGGATCCGGCACCGGTAAGGGCCGAAGAATCAATGCGTCGATCAGTGAAAATGCCGCTGTGCATGCGCCAACCGCGAGCGAGAGAGAAAGCACGGCCGCAGCAGTAACCCCGGCGTTCTTGCGCAGCATTCGCAGACCGAAGCGTGTATCTTGAAACACGGATTCCAGCCACGAAATCAACTTGACCTCACGGCTCGACTCTCGCAGCAGCAGCCGGTTGCCAAAATGCCGCCGGGCCTCGCGCGCCGCATCTTCCGGCGACATGCCCTTCGCGATAAGCTCCTCAGTCCGTGCTTTGATGTGAAATTCCAGCTCGGCATCCAAATCGCGATCCAGCCGGCCGCTTCGGAATACGTTCGTCAGACGTGAAAGCCACGACATGTCGCTCTCCCTAACACCGTTGCAGAACGTGCGCGACAGCAGCGGTCACCTCGCGCCATCGCGACTCCTGTTCTTCAAGCTGTTTGCGCCCAGCCGTCGTGATTTCATAAACCCGCGCCCGGCGCTTGTTTTCGGTAGTCAGCCACTTGGCTTTGATCCAGCCCGCTTCCTCCATACGATGCAGCGCAGGATAGAGCGAGCCTTCTTCCACGCGCAGGATTTCGTCCGAAATGCCTTCGATCTGCGCCGTGATGCCGTAGCCGTGCAGCGGCCCGCGCCGCGCCAGGATCTTCAGCACCAATACCGGAAGCGAACCCTGCAAAGAATCTTGTCGAGCCATAATCAGTTGTCTTACTCAGTAATCTTAGTATAAACCCGTCCGCCGGGATTGGTCAATAGATTTTACGTATGTCAAACTAGAGTGGTGCCCGATTTTTGTACCTGCGGTGCGCAGTTGCCGCCCGACGCCCGATTCTGCCATAAGTGCGGAAAGCCGCAGTACGATTATCCGGGCCTGGTGGAAGAACCAGTTGCGCCGGTGCCTCCCCCCTTACCAACACCACAAGTCCAGACGCCGCTCGAAATCAGTTTCCACAACCGGCTCGCGGTTCGCATTGGTTTTTTGGCCGCATTGACGGCCGTTCTTCTATTCATGTTTCCGTTGCCTTTTCCATTCCTCCGACTGCTTTTGGCGTTCATCGCCGCGGGATTTCTCGCCGTTTTCGCTTATACGCGGCGCACGGGACAGATGCTCAGCATTCGCAGTGGCGCGCGCATGGGCTGGATCACGGGCATCTTCTCATTCACCTTCGTCACCATTCTCTTCACCGTGGCGATGGTGGCGATTTCGAACGAAGGTGGACTGGTGAAATTCTTCCGCAGCCAATTGCCTCCCAACGATGCGCGCACCGAGCAGTTAACGCAAGCTCTCAATAATCCCGCCACCTTAGCCGGCGTCCTGGCGTTCTCCGTCATCGTGCTGTTCGTCATTCTCACGGCGCTGCCAGTGCTGGGCGGTGCGCTGGGCGCGAAGGTTCTCGCAAAGGAATGATCCGGGCAGGCCTGCTGGTATCGGCAGTTCTCGGAGCGGCGGCATCCATAGGCTGCGCGCAGACCGCGACCTCCTCAGTTGCCAGCGAGCTCACCGCCAAGCAGCGCCAGCTCAATATCGATTCCTTTGAATACGTCTTCGCCGCGGTTCGCGACAAACATTGGCAAGTCAAACCGGCGGGTCTGGACTGGCAAGCCGTACATGACGAGCTACGCCCGGCCATCGAAAAGGCCTCCACTATGCAATCCGCCCGCGCCGTTTTGAACGACATGCTGGGCCGCTTGCATGAGACGCACTTCGCCATCATCCCCAGCGATCTTTATTCCGATCTGGAGGGTTCCAGCGCCAAAGGTGAAATCACCACCGGCATGGATGTGCGCGTGGCGGGTTCTGACGTGCTGGTCACATCGGTCGAAGCAGGCTCCGCGGCTGCGCGGGAAGGCGTCCAGACGGGTTGGCAAATTCTGAAGATTGGTTCTACGGATCTTGCCCCGGTGGTCGCGAAACTAAACGAAATCTACGCTACATCCACTTTGCGCGAACTGGTCATGTGTCGGGCAATCCTTGCTCGCCTGGATGGCAAGCCCGGAGAATCCGTCACCGTGGAATTTTTGGACGGCGCAAATCAGCGCGTAACCAAATCCCTCACTGAGGGAAAACCGCGCGGTGAGTTGTCCCAATTCGGATATTTGTATCCTATGCACGTTTGGTTCGATTCTTCAAAAGTCGGTCCCGGCGACATCGGCTACGTGAAGTTCAATATGTTTCTAGATCCCACGCACGTGATGAACCTGTTCGGCGAAGCTGTCGAAGCCTGCAAAACATGCCGGGGCTTCATCATCGACCTGCGCGGAAATCCGGGCGGTATCGGCGCCATGGCCATGGGGATGGCGGGCTGGTTCATCGACCAACCAGATCAGCGGCTCGGCACTCTTTACATGCGCGATACCACGCTGAAGTTCGTGGTGAATCCACGCGTGTACACCTTCGCGGGACCGCTCGCAATTTTAGTGGACGGCGCTTCGGCCTCCACCTCCGAGATCCTCGCGGGAGGTCTGAAAGATCTGGGACGCGCGCGCATCTTCGGCACACACACCGCAGCCGCCGCATTGCCCTCCGTATTTGAAATGCTTCCGAATGGCGACGGCTTCCAGTATGCCATCGCCAATTACATTTCTGAAGGCGGAAAGCCGCTGGAAGGCCTGGGCGTAACGCCGGATGTGGAAACGCCGTTGACGCGTCAGGCTCTTCTAGCGGGCAAAGACCCGGCCCTAGACGCAGCTATCAAATGGATCACGAACCAGAGACATTGAACGAGAAACGAGCAACGAGAAACGAGAAACGGCTTTATGGATTGGTTCTACGGGGATTCGGGCAAACAGATCGGACCGATCGACGACGCCTCCTTTGAAGGGTTGGTGACAGCCGGAATCATCCGTGACGAGACGCTAGTCTGGCGCGCCGGAATGGCAAACTGGCAGCCATACCAGACCATTCGTCCCGTGGCACAGCCGACAGCCCTCGAAGGCGCTCCAGGCGATATGAAATTTTGCTCGGAGTGCGGACGCTCGTTCGCGCCAGATGATCTGGTTGCATTTGGGAACTCGCTCGTGTGCGCCGAGTGCAAGCCGCTTTTCACGCAGAAGCTCCGCGAAGGTATTCGGCCGGCCGGGGCGATACACTACGGCGGATTTTGGATCCGCTATCTCGCTGTATTCGTAGATAGCCTGATCTTTTCCGTCGTTATCGTGATCGTCTTCGCCGTCGGGCTCATGTTGTTTCCGGTGGATTGGGCCAACCTGGGACGCTCACCGGCAGGCCTCTTGCAATTGTTGGAGCTCGAAGGAGTGGTCTGGCTCTCCGCTCTGCTCTTTGCGGCGATTTACGAAACATTGATGATTGGCCGCTATGCCGCTACACTTGGGAAAATGGCGTGCGGCCTGCGCGTAGTGATGAGCGACGGCGGCAAAGTGACCTATGGCCGTTCCTTGAGCCGACACTTCGCGAAAATTCTTAGCGGCTTCATGATGTTCATCGGATACATTATGGCGGGTTTTGATGACGAAAAACGCGCTTTGCACGATCGCATCTGCGATACTCGTGTGATCAAGAAATAGCCTTCGATGCCGCTCGCGCCGGAACATCTCGCATGCTCCCGCTGCAACACGCCGATCCCGCCTGCAGACTGGAATCGCGAACACGCCTTTTGTCCGTCCTGCCGCGCGCCGGTTCTGGCGCTGGTTTTCCCGGCGTTCTTCTCGAAGCGCGGAACCGCAACCAGCGGAACTCCGGTGCTCGAGGCCGGCGAAGCGAGCTGCTTCTACCATCCTCTGAAACGCGCCGTGGTTCCCTGCGATCGCTGCGGCCGCTTTCTGTGCGCCTTGTGCCAGGTGGAATTTCTCGGCCAGAACTGGTGCCCGCGCTGCATCCAGGCCAGCAGCGAAAAAGGCCAGCTCGCTCAATTGGACCCAAGCCGCAAGCTGTACGACAACCTGGCGCTGATTCTCGCGACCTTCCCTGCCCTGCTCGTCTGGCCGACAATTATTACCGCCCCGCTCACGTTGTACGTCGTGGTTCGCTACTGGCGCGCGCCCTCCAGTATCCTGCCCCGCACCAAGATTCGTTTCTACATCGCAGCTCTGCTCGCCACCATCGAGATTGGGGCCTGGATATGGTTAGTGCTGTTCCTCATCTACCGGCGATGACAACGAAACTCCAGTATTCGCGGATGCCGGGACGCTCCGGACTCGTCGTGCGCGATTTCTTATGGATGAGCGCTGATCATTTGTTGAGCGTCCGCCGGAATCCGTTTTCCGAATCCTACCGGCGATTTTATTTCGCCGATACCCAGGCGATCGTCGTTACAGAACTTCCAAATTCGCTGGCGCCCACTGGCCTTACCGCAGCCGTTTTGTTCATTGTTACGGCCGCTGCCCTGATGTACACTTGGCATCCGGTGTGGGCAAGTTTATGCGCACTTCTCTCGCTCGTCTCCTTCTTCGTGAGCTGGCGAAGCGCCGACTGCGCCTGCTATCTGCAGACTTCGGTTAGCACTGAGATGCTACCTTCCTTGCGGCGGCGGGTGGATGCCGCGAAAGCTACGGCGCTTTTAAAGGCGGAAATCGAGAGGACCCAGGGCAGCGTAAGCGCGGAGGTTTTGGAGATGGGCCCTCCCGTTGCGCGCACCGCACGATTGGCCACATCGAAACCAGCGCTTCGCCATTCGAGCGGCCAGATGCACTGGATGGCGTTCGCACTGATGATAGTCCGGGGATCCATCAGCGCCATTTCGCTCAAGGGCGCGGCGTCCATTCCACTCGGTATTGCCGCCACAATTGTCGGTACTGCAATTCTGCTGCTGTTAATTCTGGCGGCCATTCAACAACGGAACAGCGATCTTCCGGTGGGAGTTCGCCGGCTGGTCTACGTCACCTTGGCGTTCTACATTGCAAGCGGCCTCGCAAGCTTCGCGGTTAGCATCTATATAGCGTTGCAACTGGGACCGAGAGCTACGAGTCAGGCGATGATCATGGAGAATCCTATGTTGAAGGCATACGGGCTGGTTGATCTAATCGGCTTTTTGGTGCTCGGCTGCACCGGCCTCATTCTTATGTGGCGTCATCAACGCTCCGTCCGCACGCCGCCGCCACTCGATCTTGGAAACGGCGGATGATCCTCGAGCGTTGCTTCCATCACGAGTTTCGGGAAGCCGCCTCGCGTTGTCCCATCTGTCTGCGCTATTTCTGCCGCGAGTGCGTCACTGAACACGACGATCGAGTCCTTTGCGCTGAGTGCCTGAAGAAGCTCGTTGCGCGCGAAACCGTGCGAACCACCGCACTTCGCCGCGTACTGCGAGGCTTACTCCCAATTGCCGGTCTGCTGATGGCGTGGCTCTTCTTCTACGCTCTCGGACGAACGTTGTTGCTGATTCCGGCGGCCGTTCACGATGGAACACTGTGGGAGTCCCGATGAAGCGGCCGGCCAAAAGCGCCATCGAACTCTATGAAGAGGCCGTCTATTTGTTGCGGAGCGCACCGGCATCCGCGCTGGCAGCATACTACACGGGCTCACTGCCCTTCGTCCTCGGGTTCCTGTTCTTTTGGGCGGACATGAGCCAGAGCGCATTCGCCTACGATCATTGTGCGCCGGCCGCGCTGGGCCTGGCGTTGCTTTTCTCGTGGATGATGTACTGGCAAGCGCTGTTTGTCCGCCGGCTACACGCGGAGCTTTCCGGCGTGCCAGCGCCGCATTGGTCGTCGAACCAGGCACGCCGTCTTGGATTCCTGCAGATCGCCCTGCAGCCGACGAAATTTCTGGTGTTGCCGGTGGCGTCGTTGATCCTGCTGCCATTCGCCAGCGCGTATGCGTTCTATCAGAATTTGATGGCCGTTCGGGATGGCGAATCGGCCAGCGTTTCCGAAGCTGCCGGCGCCGCCAGGAAACAGGCATTCGTCTGGCAATCGCAAAACTGGACGCTGCTCGCGATTCTGGCCATGCTGGAGGTGGTGGTTTTTATAAACGTCGGTGTGGCCATCCTGATTGGGCCATATCTGGCGAAGCTGCTGCTCGGCGTGGAGAACGTGTTCACGCGCAGTGGCCCTGCCACCATGAATTCAACTTTTTTCGCCCTCACCGCCGGTCTCACGTATCTAATTACAAATCCGCTGGCCAAGGCAGTGTACCTGCTCCGGTATTTCTACGCTGAATCCGTGAAGACCGGCGAGGATCTACGCGTAGCACAAGCATTCCTGCCTGTGTTGTTCCTGTTCTTGCTGCCATCTCTGCTGACCGCACAAACCGCCCCCACGCCCGCTCCCGCAGTCTCAGTTGAACAAATGAATCATGCGATCGACGACGTAATTCATCGCCCGGAATTCACCTGGCGCCTGCCCAGACCGCTTCGTCCCCCCGCCAACAATCCAAACTGGTTCATCCGGACTACGCAATCCTTTCTGGACGCAACGGCGCGAGGCGCGCGGCAAGTTGGGCGCTGGGTGGATCGGTTTATGAATTGGCTGGGCGAAAAACTGAAGTCGATGCTGCCCGGCGGCGGGAACCGTCCTGGTCCCGATTCACGCCAGCTTCGTGCGCTTCTCTATTCGCTTCTGGTCGCGGTGGCGATACTGCTTGGTTGGCTGCTCTGGCGAACCATAAGATCCGGCAAGCAGGCGCGCGCCGCAAGCGCCATACCCGTGACTGCTCCCGTTGTAGATTTGACCGACGCCGGCCTCGAAGCCGACCAGCAACCGCTGGATCAATGGCTCCAGCTTGCCCGCGATTTGATGGCCCGCCAGGAACTGCGCCTCGCGCTGCGTGCATTGTATCTGGCTGGCTTGGCCTATCTCGCGGAATGCTCGCTGATTTCCATCCAACGCGGCAAGTCAAACCAGGACTACGCTCGCGAGCTTCGCCGCAAATCCCGCGCCACACCGGAACTGGTCGATGTGTTCGTCCAGAATATGGGTGTGTTTGAGCGAACCTGGTATGGCCGGCACGACGTGGATCGCGGCATACTGCAACAATTCGAGAGCAATCTCCAAAAGATGAGGACTTGTGCGCCCCAGCAATAAAGGCCTGACTGTCTTGATAATTGCGCTGGCCGCGTGCTTCGTGCTCGGCCTGTGGAAACTGTATGAGCTGCGCTTCACTGCGGGCGACATTTATCCGCAGTATTCGTCCCTGCGTGCCGATCCGTTAGGAACGAAGGCGCTCTACGAAAGTCTGCAGCGGATTCCGGACATTTCGACGGCTCGCAACTATCGTGAGATCGAGAGCCTTCCGAAAGGAAAATCGACAGTGTTGTTCCTGGGAGAGAATCCCTTTCTGTTTGAACTCATGCCCGAAGACCAAATCAAAGAGTACGAGGCATTGGCCGCTAACGGCGCGCGCGTGGTCATTGCAATGCGGCCCGTGAACCGGCAGCGGGAAGAGCCGCTGGACAAGAAACTGCCGAACCAAAAGCCGGACGACAAGAAGCCGCATGAGGCGCCAGCATTTGAAAAACGTTGGGGCATCCATTTCGGCTACATCACACGGCCGGCTACGCAGGCTGAAGAAGAGCCGGGCACGAATCCCAAGCTGACGGCGCTATATTTCCGTGCCGACGGCAAGGTCTTGCATCGCGTGGAGCAGCCGTTTGGAGCCGGCGCAATCGTGTTGCTGGCGAGTTGTTATCCGATGAGCAACGAAGCGCTAGCCGGCGACCGGGACACAACTGCTATCGCTTGGGCGCTGGGATCGAATCGCCAGGTGATTTTCGACGAGCATCATCTGGGGCTGACCGAAAGCGGCGGCGTTGCCACGCTCGCGCGCAAATACCATCTGGAAGGATTGGCCGTAATGCTTCTCGTTCTGCTCGGACTCTTCATCTGGAAGAATTCCACCAGCCTTCTTTCCCCGCGGTTGGAATCGGTCGGCGCCGAAGACAGCGTGGCCGCGAAGGACGCAAATTCCGGCCTCGCGAATCTGCTGCGCCGAAACATCCCGGCCAGAGCGTTGATGAGAACGTGCCTGGAGGAGTGGGAGGGTTCGCGGCACGGAGCCAAGTTTTACTCCCCGGCAAAGATCGATCGAATTCGCGCCTTGGCGCGCCGTGAGAGCGATGCCGTGGAGACCTACCGCAAAATATCGCGGATCTTAGCAGAGCGGAGCGATGCATGAACGCCAATCTGGAAAAGCTGATGCCGGTACTCGATCGCGCCCGGCGCGAAGTTCACAAGGTGATCATCGGCCAGAACGACGTGGTGGATCAAGCGCTGATCGTGATCTTCACCGGGCACCATGCGCTCATCGAAGGCGTGCCCGGCATTGCCAAGACATTGCTCGCGCGAACACTGGCGCGCGTGCTAGGGTGCGAATTCGCGCGCATCCAGTTCACGCCGGATCTTATGCCCGCCGATATCACCGGAACCAACGTCTTTAATCTCCAGCGCAACGAATTCACACTGGTGAAGGGCCCCGTATTCACCAGCTTTCTTCTAGCCGATGAAATCAATCGCGCTCCGGCTAAGACGCAGTCCGCGCTGTTGCAGGCCATGCAGGAACGCGCGGTCACCATCGACCGCCAGACCTATCCGCTTCCATCCACTTTCACAGTATTCGCTACGCAGAATCCCATCGAATATGAGGGCACCTATCCGCTACCGGAAGCGCAGAAGGATCGGTTCATGTTCAAGATCGTCATGCGATCCCCGGAGCGCGCCGATGAGCTCATGCTAGCCGGAAGAATGCTGGGTACCGATTCACCGGAACAAACGCTGCCCACGGTGGAAGCCTGCATTCGAGACCAGGAGCTGGCCGAATTGAAACTCTGCCTCAACGACGTCCTGGTCCGCGAGGAACTAATCGCCTACCTGGTGGATGTGGTCCGTAAAACACGCACGCACGAAAGTGTTCTGGTGGGGGCCGGTCCGCGCGCTACGCAAGCGTTGCTCGCGGCCAGCCGCGCTCACGCAGCAATGCAAGGGCGTGATTTCGTGACGCCCGATGATATTCGCGCCATGGCGCCGCCCGTGCTGGAGCATCGCCTGATTGTTCGTCCGGAGTTTGAGATCGAAGGCCTGGACGAACGCGAAGTGGTCACCAAAATCCTCGGGGAGATCCCCGTCCCAAGGTAAATAATGTGGTGACACCGAGCAACAGACTCCTGGTCGTGGTGGCCGCCATCGCGACCCCCGCAGCCCTGCTCGCGCTCCTGCCAGGATTCGCCGCACTCGGCTACGGACTCATCGGCGTGCTCGCATTGATCGCCATTTTCGACGCCGTAAAAGCGCCTCGCAGATTAGACGGGATCGAAGCTCGCACAGCGGACATCGTGCGTCTGTGGAAGGACCGCCCGGGCGACGTCGAGCTAACGCTTCGCAATCCTAGCCGAAAGCAAATCCAGCTACGAATCGGGCTACCGCTTCCAGCCGAAATCGCGGTGCAAGATGAAGAGCTCGCCACCTTCCTGCCCGCAGCCAGCGGATTCTCCCGCCTCAACTGGACCTGCACGCCGCACAAGCGCGGCCAGTATCTCATCCCTCGCTGCGCCATTGAGCGGCCGTCTTCGCTGGGCCTGTGGACGGTGCGAAAAACATTGCCGCTACAGTTGGAAATTCGGGTCTATCCGAACCTGGCCGCGGAGCGCAAGAAATCGCCGGCGTTTTTCAAGCGGGGCCGCTTGGGCGTTCACGGCCAACGCCAGGTCGGCAAAGGACGCGAGTTCGAAAAGCTCCGCGAATATGCTCCCGGCGACGGTTTCGACGAGATCGATTGGAAAGCCACTGCACGCCATGGTCATCCCATCACGCGCGTTTTTCAAATTGAGAGAACGCAAGAGGTTTACATCATCCTGGATGCTTCACGGCTTAGTGCTCGGCCAGTAGCTGGCGATTCGGACGCGGGAGATCCGAACACAACCATCCTGGAACGCAACATTACAGCCTCGTTGCTACTGGCGCTGGCTGCCGAAAAGCAAGGCGATCTGTTCGGTCTGATCACATTCAGCGACCGCGTGCACGGCTTCGTCCGCGCAAGAAATGGCAAAGCCCATTACGGCGCTTGCCGTGATGCTCTTTACACTCTGCAGCCTCGTTTGGTTGCGCCTGATTTCGACGAGCTCTTCAGCTTGCTGCGACTGCGGCTGAGACGGCGCGCTCTTCTGATTTTCCTCACCGAGCTGGACGATCCCATCGTGGCGGAAGCTTTCTTGCGCAACGTACCGCTGCTCCGGCAGCATCTCATTCTGGTCGGGATGGCCAAGCCGCTGGGCACGCAAGCGCTGTTCGAAGGTCCTCCAGTTGCTGGCATGGACGACGTATATCGCGAGTTGGCCGGTCATCTGCAGTGGAACAAACTGCGGAAGCTGGGCCGCGTGTTATCCAGCCAAGGTGTTCGATTCTCACTGCTGGATGCCGACACGCTCGGTCCCCAACTCGCTTCCCTTTACATCGACTTCAAGCAGCGGCAGCTTCTATGATCATCGACCTCACCAGATTTCTCGCCGGGGAGCGTAAGCACTGGACCGAGCTCGAAGCCACGCTCGATCGCATCGATAGGAACCCCGATCAGCGCATGGAGCTGGCAGATTTGCTGAAGTTTCACGAGCTGTATGAGCGAGCTTCAGCCGACCTGGCCAAGATCGAGACGTTTTCGAGCGAGCCTGAAATCCGGCGATACCTCGAAGGATTGGTCGCGCGCGCATATGGCGAGATTCATGAGACGCGCGAAAAACATCCGCGTCTGAATCCGTGGCGCTGGTTCGTTGCCACCTTTCCGCAGACCTTCCGCAGGCACTTGGGACCATTCTGGCTGTCGCTCGCGGTTACCATTGCGGGCTGCGTGTTCGGCGGCGTCGCCATACGAATCGATCCCGAAGCCAAGCAAGTAATCATGCCCTTTCAGGGATTGAAAGACGATCCATCAGAGCGCGTTCGCCGCGAAGAATCAGCAAAAGAAGACAAGTTAACCGGGCAGAAGAGCACTTTCGCCGCACAGTTGATGACGCACAACACCCAGGTGGCAATCTTCACCATGGCGCTCGGTATTACCTGGGGCGCGGGAACCACCATCACGCTTTTCTATAACGGCGTAATCCTAGGAGCAGTCGCAGTAGATTATGTGTACGCCGGGCAGGCTCGATTCTTGCTTGGATGGCTGCTTCCACACGGCGCCATCGAGATCCCGGCTATTTTGTTGGGAGGACAAGCTGGATTCCTGCTGGCCAGCGCACTCATCGGATGGGGCAGCCGCAAGTCGCGCCGCCAGCGCTTGCGCGAGATCGCGCCCGATTTAACCACCATCATCTTCGGCGCCGGTGTTCTGCTGATATGGGCGGGCATCGTCGAGTCGTTCCTTTCGCAATATCACCAACCCGTGATACCGTATGCGCTCAAAATCGCATTCGGCGCCGCAGAGCTGGTAGCGCTCACGCTGTTTCTAGCAAGATCGGGCCCGGCGTCCGAAAAGAGAGCCGAGTGAGATACGCCCGAACCAACACGCTACTGCTCCGCACGCCGGAAGGAATTGTGTTTTCGCTCCCGCTCGCCGGCCCTGTGAGCCGATTCCTGGCCTGGGGCGTGGATGTCGGTTGCATCATAACCGCATCGAGCGTGATCGAGCAAATTCTCGGCCTCTTTGGCAACGCGGGCTTCGCAAAGGCGACTTACGTCATCGCGTACTTCGTCATCTCCATCGGATACGGAATCACACTGGAGTGGTATTGGCGTGGGCAAACGATCGGGAAGCGAGTACTGAAGCTGCGGGTAATGGACGAGCATGCGTTGCGCCTCGAGTTCGGCCAAGTGGTGGTGCGCAACCTCCTGCGCTTCGTTGACCTCTTGCCCGGCTTATATCTGGTTGGCGGAACTGCGTGCGTCCTGAGCCGTAGATTTCAGCGCCTGGGTGATCTCGCGGCCAACACCATCGTGGTGCGAAATCAAGAAGTCCCGCAGCCAAACCTGGAACAATTGTTGGGTGGAAAGTTTAATTCGCTTCTGGACTATCGGCACCTGGCGGCGCGCCTCCGGCAGCGGACGTCTCCCCAAGCTGCCGCGGTGGCGCTGGAGGCGCTCCTCCGCCGCGATGATCTAGAGCCGCAAGCCCGATTGCAGCTGTTCGCCGGTCTGGCGGATCACTTCCGGTCTCTGGTTGAGATCCCGCTCGAAGCCATTGAGCAACTAAGCGACGAGCAGTATGTGCGCAACGTCGTCGAGATTCTATATCGCCGCACGGATGGAGGCGCATGATCCAGAAGGAAACCAGGCGCGTCACAGTGCGGGAAGGATACGATCTCTGGGCCGGTACCTACGATCGCACTCCCAATCCCGTGGTAGCCATGGATTCCCGCCATACCTTGAACCTGCTCGATCCAAAACCGGGCGAGAAGATTCTGGACGCCGGCTGCGGAACCGGACGCAATCTCGCGCGAATCAGCAAGGCGGCCGCGAAGCCTTATGGATTGGATTTCTCGCTCGGCATGTTGCGAGTCGCCAAAAAGAACGTGCCAAGCGTGCCCGTGGTTCAAGCGGACTTGCAGGCCGAACTCCCATTTCGCTCAGCGCAGTTCTCGGCCGCGCTTTGCGCCTTGATCGGCGAGCATATCGAGAAGCTAGCGTTCACGCTGTCGCAACTCTGGAAAGCCTTGCAACCGGGTGGCTGGCTGGTGTTCTCGGTCTATCATCCCGGCCTGGCCGAAGCTGGCAAAGAAGCAAATTTCCAACTGGGCCAAACCGAATATCGTCTGGGCGCCATCCGCTACACCACGTCGGATTATCTTGAAATGACGTGGGCCGCCGGCTTCCGCGAAATCCGTTCTTTCGAATACAACGCTGATCAACAACTAATCGACCAGATTCCGAGTGCCGTGGAGCTGCTCGCGAAGCCGGTAATCTTCGCGCTGCGGGCTCAGCGCCCGCACTGATTACAATTTCGGCCTGACCATCTCAAACCGATCCGTCGTCCGCGTGTACGTTGCACCCGCCATTCTTCCGATCGGCCGCAGCTTATCCGGATCGATCTTGAAATCGTCGAAGTATTGATCGTCCACGTGGAATCGCACCACTTCGCCTAACACCAGATTCCCGCTCCCCGGCAACTCGCCGAATTCAATCGTGAGATACAGTTTGCACTCCATTTGGACATGCGATTCAGCCACTCGCGGCGGTTTCACCAGATCGCTTGGAATCGGAGTCAATCCGGAAGCTTCGAACTCGTCAACCTCAGGCGGAAAATCGGCCGAGCAAGCGTTCATCTTCTCCGCGAATTCCTCGGAGACGATATTCACCACGAACTCCTTGGTCGCAAGGATATTGCGCAGCGTGTCCTTATATGGATCAGGACCTGGCCGGCGCAGCGGACAGAAACAGATCACTGGCGGATTCGCGCTCACGGCGGTGAAGAAGCTGAATGGCGCGAGATTCGGAACGCCGTCCCGGCTGAGCGTCGAGACAAAGGCAATGGGGCGAGGTACAACGGCCCCGATCAGCAGCTTATAAACATTCTGATGACCGGCTTCCCGCGGATCGATGATCAATCAGCGGGTCTCCACCGGCTTCTTCTCCATCCAGCTCATCCAATAATCCTTCCACTCCACGCTTTCGCCCGCAGCCAATACCTGAATCGGATTCAATCCGTCCAGCATCACCGCGTATTCATCGGTGTGAGTTTTTTTCTTTTGATTCGCGAGCGCCTTTGGATGAGGGCCATGATGGATGCCGCGCGGATGCAGCGTGGCCATGCCCGCCTTGATGTTGTCCTTGCTGAAAAAATCGCCATCGTGATAGAAAATGAACTCGTCGTAATCGGTGTTGCGATGGAAGAACGGCACGCGCAGAGCATCTTCATCCTGCTCCAGCGGCCGCGGAAGGAAGCTGCACACCACAGCACCCTCGGTGACAAACGTGGTGTGAGCGCTGGGGGGCAGATGCGCGCGATGGCTCATCACGGGACGAATGTCACGCATGTTGATTTTCCAGACCGTCAGATCGCCCTTCCACCCCACCACGTCCATGGGATTGAACGGATAAACCACCTTCGAAATCTCGCCGTCCGCTTTGATGCGGATTTCCCACTCCGCACGATCGTCCAACATTGGCGCGGGCTCCGGCGTCACCACAGTTGCCGGATCATAAAGCGCGTGCTGCCCCAGCAACCCTTTTTCAGGTTGTTCGAACTCGTGCTTAGACTCAATGATCAGGAAAAAATTGTCGCGCTCTTCTGGGACCACGCGATAAGTGACAGCTCGTGGAATATTGATGTAGTCGCCCGCTTCGTACGCCATCGGGCCAAAATCAGTTTCGATCTTCCCACGCCCGCGATGCACGAAATACAGCTCGTCGCCGTCCGCGTTACGGAAGTAAAACGGCATCGCCTCCGCGCGGCGAGACACAAACAGGCGCACGTCATTATTGCCTAGAAACGCCACCGGCATGCCTTCCGCATCGTTCTCATCAGATGGTTTCAGTTGGTTCAGATCGAAACAGTGGGGACGCAGCTTGCCCTCAAAGCGGATCCAACCGGTAGGCGGATGCGCGTGATAAAGATGAGCCGACTTTCCGTAGAATCCCTTGCGCCCGTGTTCTTCCTCGTAGGTTCCCTCCGGAAGACCGACATGGGCTTGGCTGGTGATCTTGCCCTTTTTCAGCGGATACATGGTTTGTCTCCTGCTTTCAGTATAGGAAACGCCCGGCTAGACCAGATTTATCTTGTTCCATTTTCGGATTCCCTCATCGGCAGTGATGAGAGTGAGACCGTGACAACGGGCCGTCGCGACAATGATCTGGTCCGCCGGGTCTCGAGGAAAGTCGTCGCCCAGCCGTCCACTCTCGGCTGCAATTTTGGGCGTCAAGGGAAGAATCGTGATCAAGGGGTGGGATTCGATACTGTCCAACCAGGTATCCAGCGGTGTGTCAATGCTGATTCTGCGCCGGTGTATCATCATCGCAAACTCCCGCAACGAGATTGCGCTCAAGCCGGCCGGCTGTCCTTGGTCCTCCAATTCCTGAAGGACCCGCGCCTGAGCCTTGCTCAACTGGCGGAACTCTGTGCGCCACCAAAGCAGGATGTGTGTATCCAACAGGTAGGAAATCACTCCGCGTCGGCCTCCCACGGATCATCGTGGAAGTTGACTATGTCACCGTGGATTTTAACGGAATCCTTCCACGTTCCCCGAAGCGGACGCCGCTGAGCCTCAGTAGGACCAACCTGCGCTATTGGCCGTCCCCGCTTTGTGATGACGATTCGGTCGCCTTTTTTTTCGACGTCTTCCAGCAGCCGCAGGCACTTGGCTTTGAACTCAGTTACCGGAATGGTGAGTTCTTTCATACATCCATTTTAGATCTGACCACTCGAAATGGTCAAATCAATCCTTTTAGCAAACACCACTTGTAAGTGGTGTTTATATGCGGTAGCATTGATTCGGGAGCAGTATGAATCGGCCCGCGGCCTCTATCGCCACCCAGCCCGGCCTCACCACCACCGAAGCTCCATTTATAGAGCAAGCCCAGCGCGACGGCCAACTCTACATCACACAACCATACGAGCTTTACTCTGAGGAAAACCATCAGGCTTGGCAGAAACTTTATCAACGAATGTTGCCACGCTGGCAGCGCTATGCCAACCCGCATTTTCTGGAAGGCATCGGATCACTATGCCTCGATCCGAACCGCGTACCTCGCCTCGAAGACGTCAACCGCTTTCTTCGACCGCTAACCGGCTTTAAAGCCAAGGCAGTGAGCGGCTATATTCCCGCCTTCCTTTTCTTCGACTCCCTTCGCAATCGTCAATTCCCCACCACCATCACAATCCGCCGCTCCGACCAGTTGGATTATCTGCCAGAGCCCGATATCTTTCACGACATCGCCGGACACGTACCCATGCACACCGACAAGCTTTTCGCGGAAGCGTTGGTGCGTTTCGGTGAGTGCGCGCATACAGCCTCCGAGCTCGTCTCCGGAATCCGCGGCCGGGAGACGCGAGTGCATTGCCTCACCAGCATCATTCGAGCCATGGCGCGCTTTTTCTGGTTCACGATCGAATTCGGATTGATGCGCAGCGCCGACGGTCTCAAGGTGTATGGCAGCGGATTGCTCAGTTCCTACGGCGAGATCGCGCACGCTATTGAAGCGCCTGAAGTGCAGCGTTTCCCAATCAAACTGGAGTGGGCCATCAACCAGGCGTTCGAAATCGACCATTACCAGCCGTTGCTGTTCATCGTCGATTCCTTCGATCATCTATTCGGGCTGGTAGATCAGTTGGAAACCTGGATGAAGGCCGGCAAACTGAACAACGTGGCGCCCGGAGCACCTGGCGTGAACGAAGATGACTTGAAGAGCTTCCTCCACGCCGAGCTCGGCTGAGCCGCGGTGTTTGCTTAGGAAATCCGGTAAACGAAGCCATCTTCGACGAAACGATCACCAAACATTTGTCCACCAAGGCGCCTGCCTTCGACGCTTTTGCTCTTGCCGAAGGTTCGACGCAGGGACTTGATGAAAGGATCAGTCATTGAAAAGATCATCAACTCGGGCGTTTTGCCGGGTGTCATGCCTTCTGCTCTTAGCGTATCGTGAATCCGCCGGTATGCGGCTCTGATCTCAAGCGCGTCAAATTCACGAGCAGCGATCACCAGGCGCCAATCCTCGTATTCAGATAAGTGAGCCCACATTACAACTTTGGGCCTCAGCTTGGCGCGATCGAGAATATCGACAACCTCCGCCCCCCGGTCGATGTCTATGTTTATCAGTGCAGCCTTATCCACGTTATAACTCCATGACGTCTCTCGCTGATCGCTACCAGTAGTGCTTGAGCGGACTCGTGGCTGTGCCTGCGGTAGCGGCTTTGCTCTGACCAACGTCTTACGACCTCCCAGTTCGTTTCGAAGTCAGGGTCACTACGAACGCGCTCGCGATGCTGGTCCTCTAGCCCGGCCACCCGAATCAGTTGTAGCAAGTCATGCGAATGACTCAAATCAACTCTTTTCTTATCTGGAAATTGATGTCGTTGAGTTTCCTTCGCAATGCAAGCTTTCAGCGCACACTCCACAGCGTATCCGGCCAAGTAGTACGCACCGTCGTACAAACCCAGCTCCATTAGCGCCCTAGCCTCTTTGAGCCTAACTTTCGAGAGCTCTTGAAGATCTCTCCGATCCACGCGCCTTCATGATAGCGCTAGTTCCTCCGGTACCGTTTGCGCCATAATATGAACGTGCGAGTCTATTTCGCGGCTATCATCCTCTGCGCAGCCGCTGCCTTTGCGCAAACGCCATCCACCTCATGGCAAACCTCCGACAAGCTCGGCGCCATCGATCTTTCCGCCCTAACTCCAGCACAAAAACAAGCTGTCCTGAAGCTGACGCGTGAACAGGATTGCTCCTGCCTGTGCGGCATGAAAGTAGCCGAGTGCGTCAATCGCGACCCGAACTGCAGCTACAGCAAGGCGCTGGTGGCCCTCGCCATCAANNCCCAAGGCGCATCGTCCGAAGCTGCTGGAAGATCCGGTTGCGATTCCCGTAAGCGGCTCGCCGACCCGCGGACCAAACGACGCGCGAATTACGCTGATCGAATTTTCCGACTTTGAATGCCCGTATTGCTCCTTGGCGGTTGGTGAAGTGAACACCATCATGACCGCCTATCCCAAGGACGTGAAGCTGATCTACAAGCAATTCCCCCTCTCCATGCACCCGCACGCGCCTTTGGCTGCCGCGGCATCGTTAGCCGCTAACCAACAAGGTAAGTTCTGGCAGATGCACGATGCCCTGTTCAAGAACTTCCGCAAGCTTTCCCGCGAAAACATCCTTGCGTTGGCGAAAGAAATCGGCCTCGACATGGACAAGTTCACGGCCGATCTCGATTCCCCTAAATATCAAGCCGTGATCAAGAAGGATCTGGCCGATGGCGAAACCGCCGGTGTTTATGGGACACCATCGTTTTTTGTCAACGGCAAACACTATAACGGGCCGCTGAGCTTGGAATCAATAAAGCCCATCCTGGACGCGGAATTAAAGGGCGTGAAGCCCCAAGTTGCCTCCACACATTGAATTGCTAGCCGGATCGTTACTTAGCCGCAAAGTCGTACGACGCCAGTAACGAGTCCAGCGCGGGGCTTAGCTTCTCGGTAAACTCGCGCGCCGCGGCTTCGTTGAGGTGGAATCCATCGCTGAATTTCGAAGGCGGCCAGGCGTCACTGTGCACCGGAACGACAACAGGGACTCCGGCGCGCGAACCGGCCTCAACAATCGCGCCTTCCTGAATTCCAAACCCTGGCGCAATGACATACACAAAATGGGCACCGTAGGACCCACACAAACGCTTCAATTCTTGAAATCGAGGCTGCGAGATGCTAAGCACTTCCTCGCGCGGCATTGGAGCCGGGGGGTGCGTCAGCAGATTATGCAACGCGCCCGCATAAGCGGGAAAGACTCTGCTCAAAATGAAGTTCCTCAAATTGCTGCGGCCCGCAAAGAACAGGCTATAGTGCGCGAATAAGAGGCTGGACTCCTTCGTAAGATCGTAGCCGGCTCTCTTCGCGATGGCCGGAATATCATCGACTTTGTAAAGGTAGAAGGCCGAATAGTCGCCCTGGATCGTGCTGGAAACCAGACTGTTCGGCGCGATGCACAGTATCACTACCGCTGGCCGCGCGCCTTCGGAAAACAGCCGCCGAAGACCGAACAGCCAATCCAGGTAAGCGGTTTGCTCGATTGAGAAACGCTGCAAATGAACGCCGGCGGGCAGCTTGTGAGGCAACACATTCAGGTCGAGGTCCAGGAGCAGGAGTGAATCCCCTGCCAACAAAACGGGACTGACAGATGATGAGCGGCGCAACTGCTGCGCGGCCACGTGCTCTGTCATGACGCGGCGTTCAATTCGGCTGATCCGAGCAAAGGCAAAGCGGGCGCCGGCTTCGATCCCCACCAAACAAAACAATAGCGTTCCAAGAATAACGATGACGCGCCGCCGGCCGACGGAGTCATAGCGCTCCCGCTGGACTCGATCGGCAGCGGCCGGCTCAGAACCTGAAGTAGATGAACGCATTCGAATTCATAGCCCCAAACAGACTGATCACAACCAGCAGGCACGCTGCGAGCGCAGGGCCGAATACCGGCCAACGCTGGAATAGGTACTGTTCATCTTGCTGCTCAAGCAGGAGATCGATGGCTATCACAACGCCGCCCAAAACCGCGATGAATCCGAGGATAGGAAGGAATTGGCTATTCCAAGTTAAATCTCGAAGATCGGCGAGCATGCCCAGCGCTTGCTTGAGGGTGGTGGAGCGAAAGAAAACCCAGCCGATCCCGACCACTGTCAAAGTCATGAACCGTGAGGCGGCGGTACCCAGCTTGGCTTGAATCGGCGATCCTAACTTCTCCGCGAAGAAACGTTCGAAGGCGAGCCAGCATCCATGCAAGCCGCCCCACACCACGAAGGTCCAGTTCGCGCCATGCCACAAGCCGCCCAATAGCATCGTGATCAAAATGTTTATATACGTGCGTCCCTGGCCCTTTTGATTGCCGCCCAGCGGAATGTAGAGATAGTCGCGTAACCAGGTGCTAAGTGAGATGTGCCATCGGCGCCAGAAGTCTTGCAGCGTAACAGCCAGATAAGGCCGCCTGAAATTCACGACGAATTCAAACCCGAGTAACTTCGCGCTGCCCCGCGCCATATCTGTGTATCCGGCAAAGTCGCCGTAGATTTGGAAAGCGAATGCGGAAGCGCCGATGATGGTCGGGTAGAAACCGCGTCCCAAGCCGCCATCGAAGGCAAGATTCGCCAGGATGCCGCAATGGTCGGCGATCACGCATTTCCGAAAGAGCCCAAACACGATCAGCATCACACCATCGAAGAACCTGGCGGGGTCGAAGTTGCGCGGATGCTGGACTTGAGCAAGAAGATGGCTGGGGCGCTGTATGGGACCCGCGATGAGATGCGGAAAGAGGCTGACGAAAAGAGCGTATTCGACGAACGATCGCGACGGCTCCTGTTTTCCTCGATACACCTCCACGATGTACGCGATTTCCTGGAAGGTGTAGAACGAGATGCCGGGCGGCAGCAGTACGCGTATGATCGGAGCGGAGAGATTATGAATTCCCATCGTAGCGGCTGCCGAAATTAGGGAATCCGTGAAAAAGTTGAAATATTTGAAAAAGCCTAAAAATGTCAAGTTGAGCGCTATAGAAAGGATGAGGAACCGCTTACGGCGCGTGCCATCGCTCGCCCCGGCAATCAGGAAAGCAATGAAGTAATCCAGTGTGGTGGATAACAACATCAAGCCGAGAAAGCGCCAATCCCACCAGCCGTAGAAGAAATAACTGGCTGCGAGAAGCATCCAGTTTTGCTTCCTCCACGGCAAACGCCAGTAAACGGCCACCACTAACGTAAGGAAGAGGAAGTAGACCGGGCTGTCGAACAGCACTTAGGCAAACTCCAAAGTTTTAAGCGCCCTGAGAGCCAAAAGCGCAATTTCCACTTTCCGTCAGAAACTTCCCGAGGCTGCTTGCATAATAGAATAGTGGACTGGTGAACGCAAACCGGCGCCGGCTTTGAAGATCCCAGCCAGCCTCCCGGGCTTTCAGCCATTATCCATGCTCTCGGAAGCTGATTGGACGGGAGGCGCTCTTGTTCTCCACTGATCCGGCAAGTACGACCCGGCTGCCGGCTTACATTCCTGAGCTTGATGGTATCCGCGCCATCGCCGTCCTCATGGTTCTGACGATGCACCTTTTCACAATGGATGAACAGTCCTCATCCGCCTTGTTGACGGTAGCCCCTCGCGCATTGGAAGTAGCCATCGGACACGGATGGCTGGGGGTGGATCTGTTCTTCGTGCTGTCGGGCTTCCTCATTACCGGCATTCTGCTGGATTCCAGAGAGAGCCCGCACTACTTCCGGAATTTCTATGGCCGGCGCGCCCTCCGGATTCTTCCGCTCTATTTTCTGTGTATCGCGGTCATGGCTTACTTCTATCCTGGCAACGGCTCGTATTTCCTGTTGAGCCTGGTGTTCTTAGCGAACATGGCCGGCCTGCTGGGCGTCGCCGCACCGCACGGGCCCGGAGTGTTCTGGTCGCTCGCCGTGGAGGAGCACTTTTATTTGATCTGGCCGTGGCTGGTCCGCATGCTTAGCCGGCGTGCGCTGGTGTGGACCTGCGCTTCCATCGTAATCAGCGAACCGATTCTGCGCGCGGTCTTCGCAACCCATGGCGCCGACGTCTATAATCCCTCCTGGTTCCGCTTCGATGGACTCGCCTCGGGTGCGTTGCTGGCGGTTTGGTTCCGGTCTACGTTGGCATCCCAACGACGATCATTAATCGCCGCTGCCGCTTCGATTGCGGCCGCCATCGCAATAACCATAGCCGGTCTTCCATTCGGCATTATGGCAAAGACAGTGGCCGGCATGTCTTTGCGATACAACCAAGCGACGCTGGTGTACGTTGCTGGAATGCTGGTGGCGATCTCCCGGCGGTCAACGTGGCTGACCGCGCCTCTCCGCTGGCCGTTCGCCCGCCTAACCGGCGACTTGAGCTACTGCCTGTACCTGATTCACTTGGCCCTTCTCGATGGCTATATGGTTGTGTTCCGGCATTATGTCCCCACCGGTCTCACATTCCCTCAGTTGCTGCTTCGAGCAGTGGTGGTGCTCTCCGCGTCGTACGGATTGGCGCTCGTTTCCCGCCGTTTTTTCGAGCGCCCCATCCTTTCGCTCAAGCGCTATCTCACCGATACGCCCGGCCGCGGAAAGATCATATACGCTACTCGATAAACTATCGCGGCTGGCTGGCCAGCAAAATCAAGGCTTCCAGCGTTCGCGACTTCGCGGCTTCGTTCAGCATCAGATAGCGATGCTTTCCATCAGAGGAAGCCGTGAACAGCGTGTTCCCTTTGTCGTCCACCCGCACCGTGCCAGCCGGAGATAGCGCGAAATAACCAGCGTCGGGACGCACCGCATAAAGCGCCGCGGTAAGATCCCAGCTTGGCCGGTCATACGGCATGTGCATATAGTTGCGATAGGCATCCACCACCGGATGGTCGGACACCCACGAAAAATCATGCTCAATGCTGCGCGCTGGAAACAGTAGCGCGTGGCCAATCTCAAAACCGCTGAATACCACTGGCGACGGCCATTCGGCAAATACCTTTTGCGCGGATGGAATATCGGTCATCACGTTGTACTCTGGCTGCGCCGGCGGAAAATGTCCCGCCATCGCCACCAACAGCCGCACTTTTTGCGCTACCAATTGCGCACCACTCAGAGGACTGCTCTCATCCGCGCGCGAATCCAGCAACCGCGCCAGGTTGGTGCTGAAACCCACCTGCACGATAGTGACACTCGCGTCGCTTTCGTGTGCCAGTACTTGCCTCAAAACTGCGACTGCATCGGGCGCCGCGCCCAAAGCCATACGCCGCGGATATACGTACGACCCATCCGGACGCCTGCGCTCGGACGGCACGCGGATCATAGGACTGTCGTTGGGCGTCTTGCCATTCTTCACAATGCCGATAGGAATCTCCCCGCGCCGGTAAAATGTATCTTCCACGTCGACAAACGCGGCGGCATACGGATTGTCCTTGGTGATGGTCACGGCCAACAGCTTGGCCTCGCCGCGGGTCTCGAGCGCATGCAGAATCCCGAGCGCCAGGGCATCGTCCACATCGTTACCCATATCGGTGTCGAAGATCACGCGCACCGGGCCAGTGGCCGCGTAAGCAGACCCGCTCAGGGCTGCGGCCAGAACCAGCCGCGCCAAGCTGCTACGTCGTGAGGTCAACTTCAAGCGTCACCGTGGCTTGGATATTCACGAGTCCAGGCAGAACGGGCGTAGTGGTCGCTCCAGGGGTGGCAACTACAGGCGACACATTTGTCGAAACGTTCTCTTGGATGGACCGAACCGCGCCCGAGTGCATGCCAACACCGGACGCCATGGCATCCGCGTGCGCCTTCGCTTGCGTGGTGGCCAGCTTCAACGCTTGTTGCACAACCGGATCCGGATTCTGGAGCGTGAACTGCAGGCTCTGCACAGTCGTCGCGCCGGCTTGCACTCCAGTATCGATGATGGTCCCAACCATGCTCAGATCACTCGCCGATACTTGAATCGTGTTGGACGCCGTATATCCAGTGAGGACCGGGTTTCCGCCGGGTGGATAGTTGTAATTTGGACTAAGCGAATAGCCGATGGTTTGAATATTCGCGGTTGAACCCAGCAGCGTTTGGAGCGCGGCAAGCAACGCGCTGACCTGCGTGGCATTTTGAGCAGCAGCAGTCTGCGCCGTGGTGGCCGTCGTAACCACGCCAAAGTCGATCTGAGCCAGGTCGGGCTTCACCGAGACACTACCTTGACCAACGGCCCGAATGAAGGGAGGCCGTGGAGTGGACGATTGCGCATAAGCAATCGGTAAGCAAAACGATACCGCGAGAGCGGTGACAAACTTCATATTTCTCCTCTCGGACGCGGATGAACCATTCTAACCGAACCGCGACCGTAAGGGAGTCGGTGCCTTGACCCGCGGATTATTGCCGCACGCCCCTGCGAATGCTTCCCAACAAATTGTCGAGCCGCCCTTCCGAACGAAGCCGATCGAATCTTGGCTCGACCGCTAGCCACCCAAGCCACACATCGCGATCGTCACAGGCTTGCTTGAGCCATTTTACGGCGTTGCGATTCTCGCCCAAACCTGCGTATACCAGCCCCACCCAGTAAGCGGAGACGCGACGGTTTTGAGATAACCGTTCCAGCTCGTGCAATAATTCTTCGGCCTCCGGGCGCTGTCCCGTTATCGCGTATGCATGACCTAATGCGGCCGTCGCCGCCGGATGATTGGCCGAGCAAACCCGAGCATTTTGAAATTCAACGATCGCTTCCTCCAGCATGCCCATCTGCTGGCACGCCAGCCCGAGCGAAAGCTGTGCCGGCGCAAACCTCGGCTCCATTGCTAACGTTCTCCAGGCTTGTTCCATCGCAGCTTGATAGTCCCGCGCCATGTAAAGTGCCCAGGCTGCCTCCGCGCTGATTGCCAGCGAGAGAGGATCCAGTTGTTGCGCCCTTCGAATCTCCTGAATGGCTTCCAGATGCCTCTCCAATGCCGACAGCAGAGCCGCATACATCCGGTGGCCCTGTGCATCGTTCGGCTTCAGCCCGAGCGCCTGTCGATATGCCGCTTCAGCGCCCGTCCAATCCCATTCATACAGCTTCTTAACACCGGCGAGCGCTGTATGTGCTTCCGCGAGTTTGTCATCGATCCGCAGAGCGGCTGCGATGAATTCGCTGGCGCGTCCGTGCGCCTCTTTTGCAGACAGGATGCCCAGATACGCGAGCAGGCTGTAGGTGTCCGCCAGTCCCGCATAGGCCAGCGCGCAATCGGGATCGGCTCCGAGTGCAGCTTCAAAGTAGGCCACGCTCTTTCTGAGATCTTCCTCCGTCATTTTGTTTTGAAAATATCGCCCCTTGAGATAGTCGTGATACGCATCCAGATTCCCCGCGTAGACTTTCTCGATATTCATTGTCTGAGCGGAAGGCGCTACGCGCTCCTCGATGGGTTCCACCGGAGCGATGAACCGGTAGCCGAGTCCGGCTCTGGTCTCGATAAAACGCGGATTCTCCGGAGAATCGCCCAAGGCTCGCCGCAGCGAATTCACTGCGGTATTCAGGCTGCGGTCGAAGTTCACGTGCAGATCCGGCCAAAGATGCTGAGCGAGTTGCCCGCGCGTGACGAATTTGCCCGCACAAGAGAGCAACACATGCAGGATCTGAAACGGTTTCTGTTGCAGCTTCACTCTCAGGCCGCGCCGGCGCAATTCGCGATTCTGCATATCCAGGTCGAAGACGCCAAAGCGGAGCCTTATATCGCCGCGTAAAATCAGTTCTTCCGTGAAATCCCTTGGCATCACCACTTTAGATCTTGACAACCATTTGATCTGCTGCTGACGGCCGTTCTCGACTGTTGATTCGTCTTTGACATTGGACGTTTCAATTCTTCAAAGGTTCAGGAAAAAAGGAGACTAGTTATGAATCTACAAAGGAAGTTAAAGCTTGGTCTGCTGGCGCTTGCAATTGTAATGGTGGCGGCGGCCGTCCCGGCTAATGCTCAGCAACTTTACAGGGCAACATTCACGCTACCGTTCGAAGCACAGTGGGGCAGCACCGTCGTCGAACCCGGTCAGTATTCAATTACGGTAGAAGAGGCACTCGGACAGAAACTGATTCGGGTGCACGGATCCCAAGAGCTGGTGATGTTCGCCGGTCCATCCAGCTCCGAGCCGTTCGGGGACAACGGCAAGCTGGTTTTTGTAAATGTCAATGGACTTTACACTCTGAAGGCGTTCAACGCCGCTGCCATCGGGCAAGCGTTCATTTTCCCAGTGCACAAAGCGAGAGGCGAGCGTGCGCAGGTAATCACGGTTGGCCTCGGCAGCAACTGAAAAAGATCTCCCCCGCGCTAGCGCTTGTGAGGCGTCGGCGCGGGGACATTTTTTTAGCTCAATCGAATCAAGCCGATCTCCAAAATATCCGGATTGGAGGCCCGTATCCGTTCCAACATTTCAGAACCCGGTTCCGTCTCCAGGTTAATCCTCGCCACCGCAGCTTCCGCGCCCTCAAAAACAATGTTCTCCATCTCCTGTACATTGATGCGTGCCGCGCTGATGGCATCTAGAACGCTCGCCAGAACACCCGGGCGATCCAGGTGCCGAACAACCACAGCGCAAGTGGATGGCGTCGCCTTGGCCAGATTCACCACATTCAGCACTTTCCCCGTCTCCTCAAACGCCCGAACGATTCGTACTGTCTCGGCCGCGATTGCTTCCTGCGCCTGATCCGTGGACGCACCAATATGATGCGTTCCGTAGACTAGACCCGCCTTCACAATCTCATCCGTGAACTCCCCAGTTCCCGCGGTTGGTTCTTTCTCGAACACGTCTAAGCCCGCCCGTATTCCCTTTTCGCGAAGGGCGCGGCTCAACGCGTCGTGATCCACAACTTCCGCGCGCGAGGTGTTGATGAAATATGCGCCCGGCCGCATCCGCTCGAAAAACTTTGCGTCGATAAGGCCGCGTGTCTGCGCGGTTAGCGCCACGTGCACGCTTACGATGTCCGATGCCGAGGCGACATTCTCCAGCGAAGACTTGTATTCGATTCGAAGCTGCTCGGCAGTTTCCGGAGTCAGGCTGCGGCTCCACGCCACAACCGGCATGCCGAAGCCCCGCGCTCTCGGGATCATCTCACGGCCGATCTGGCCCAGACCAATCAGCCCCAGCGTGCGCCCAAACAAACCGCGCGCTTTCGAGTATTCAGTTTTATTCCAACGGCCCTCTCCGAGCGAAATGACGTTATCTGCGATCCGCCGGTCTAGTGCCAGGATCAGCGCAAAGGCCAACTCCGCCACGGCGATGGAATTCTTCCCCGGGCAGTTGGACACATAAATACCGCGGCGCGATGCGGCGGCCACATCAATGGTGTTGTAGCCGGCTCCCGCGCGAACTACCAGCTTCAACGCGCCGGTAGCGAGCGCAGCCTCGGTGACTTTCGTGGATCGGACCACCAGCACGTCCGGCCGCAGCCGGTCCACTTCGCCGGGCAACGTTTCGTCCGTCAGGCCGGGCTGATAGATCACTTCGTAGCCGGCGGATTTGAACCCCTCCTGGCCGGACTCCTCAAACTTATCCGCGATTAGGACACGCACGGAGTAACCATACCATTTCCGCTATTCTTCGTACATGCTGTTGGCGGCAGTGGTGGAGACTTCCAGGCGCGTATCGGAAACCTCCAAGCGTCTCGAAAAAGTAGATCTGCTGGCGCGCTTGCTGCTGGAGCTTCGCCCTGAGGAAATTGAAATCGTAGTTAGGTTCCTCGCGGGCAGCATTCGGCAGGGACGCATTGGTATCGGCTACGCCACCCTGCGTGACGCCCAAGGTTCCGCGGCCGAAACCCCGAGCCTCGAAATCGCGGAAGTGGATCGAACATTTCAATCCATCGTCGAAACCTCGGGAAGCGGCTCCCAGCGCCAGCGTTCCCAGCTTCTGCATCAAATGCTGTCTCGCGCAACCCAGGCGGAACAACAGTTCCTGGTGCGTCTGCTTATGGGAGAACTACGCCAGGGGGCGCTCGAAGCCGTGATGCTGGAAGCGCTCGCGAAAGCATCCGGCGCAGCCGTGGAACGCGTCCGCCGCGCAGTGATGCTGGCCGGAGATATCGCCCCCGTAGCGCGCGCCCTGTTGGAACAAGGCGAGGCCGCGCTCGCCCAATACGATGTCCAGCTCTTTCGGCCGGTGCAGCCGATGCTCGCTGGAACCGCGGACGACGTCGGCGAAGCGCTGGCTGACCTCGGCCTCGGGGAAGCCGCGCTCGAGTTCAAGCTCGACGGCGCGCGCGTGCAGGTTCACCGGTCCGGCGATGATGTAGTGGTATACTCACGCAGCTTGAACGACGTCACAGCGGCGGTGCCTGAAGTGGTGGAAGCAGTGCGCGCTCTTCCGGGCAAAGATTTAATCTTGGATGGCGAAGTGCTCAGCTTGCAGCCGAACGGCCGGCCCCAGCCCTTTCAAGTCACCATGCGGCGATTCGGCCGCAAGCTGGACGTCCATCGCATGCGTAGCGAACTTCCGATGACTCCGTTCTGGTTTGATTTGCTTTATCTGAACGGCGGCAATCTGCTGGATGAGCCGCAATCGCTACGTTTTGCTACATTGTCTGAAATCGCCGGAGCTTCGCTGATTCCTCATACCACCACCTCAAATGCAGAACGCGCCGGCGAATTCCTGGAACAGGCTCTAAGCCAAGGGCACGAGGGGATCGTGGCCAAAGCCATCGACGCCCGCTACGCAGCCGGGGCGCGTGGACAAAGCTGGCTAAAAGTGAAGCGTGCGCGCACACTCGATCTGATTATCCTGGCGGCTGAATGGGGCCACGGGAGGCGGCATGGCTGGTTGAGCAATCTCCACCTGGGCGTTCCGGATGTCGAGAAAGGTGGCTTCGCCATGCTCGGAAAAACATTTAAGGGACTCACCGATGAGATGCTAGCCTGGCAGACGCAGGAACTTTTGAAGATCGAGATCAGCCGCGATAGCTATACCGTGTACGTCGAGCCAAAACTGGTAGTGGAAATCGCGTTCAACGAAATTCAGGTGAGCCCTCGCTATCCCAGCGGCCTGGCGCTGCGCTTTGCGCGGGTGAAGCGCTATCGCACCGACAAATCGGCCGCGCAGGCGGACACGTTTCAGACCGTGCAGAAGCTGGCGGGCGCTTGAGTACGCGTACGCGCTGGGCCATCGTGCTCGTGCCGGCGCTGCTGCTTTATTTTCTCCCTGTACCCGGCCTGAATCCCAGCCAGCGTCATTTACTCGCAATCTTCGTTGGAACCATTGTTTCGCTAGTGGCTCAGCCTGTCGTCATGGGCGTCAGCGTGTTACTGGCGATGACGATCCTGGTGTTGACCAACACGCTGCCCGGAACCAAAGTCCTTTCCGGATTCAGTAACGCCACGGTGTGGCTGATCTTCACCGCGTTCCTGTTCGCGCGAGCCATCACCGCCACTGGTTTCGGCCTGCGCATCGCCTACATGTTTGTCCGGCGCTTCGGCCACAGCGCACTCACGCTTGGCTATTCGGTGGCGGCATCCGACCTGGCTCTCGCGCCATTCATCCCCTCCGATACCGCGCGCGGCGGCGGCGTCATCTATCCCATTGCCCGCAGTCTGGCGCAAGTTTTTGGATCAGAACCAGGACCCACCGCCGGACGCATCGGGGCGTTCCTGATGCTGATCGGGTTCCACTCAACCTACACCACGTCCGCAATGTTCCTGACCGGGATGGCCGCCAATCCCTTGATCGCGGAAATGGCCAGCAAGATCGCGCACGTGGAATTGACCTGGGGACAATGGGCACTAGCCGCCGCCGTACCGGGGCTCCTCTCGCTTACCCTGATTCCCTACCTTATTTATCGCTTGCACCCGCCGGAAATCCGGGACACACAAGCCGCGCAACGCCACGCCTTGGAGGAATTGCATCGCATGGGCCCTCTCAGCAACCGCGAGTGGAGGCTGCTCGCGATCCTGCTCGGCGTGATGGCTGGTTGGGTAACATCGCCTTGGCACGGATTGCACAACGCCTTCGTCGCGCTGGCGGGCGTCTCAGCGATCCTGCTCAGCCGCGTGCTCACTTGGGATGATTTGCTGCACGAAACCAAAGCCTGGGACGCACTGATCTGGTTCGCCGGACTCTTGATGATGGCCGACGCGCTGCTCGATTCAGGTGTCATCAAAATAATTTCCAGCGCCGTCTTCGCGCACATGACGGGATGGCCGTGGCCCGTGGCTGCCGCCTTCCTCGCCTGTACATACTTGTACGTTCACTACGGATTCGCCAGCATGACCGCCCACGTCACCGCGCTCTATCCCGGATTCCTCGCCGCAGGCTTGGTGGCAGGCGCTCCACCGTTGCTGATGGCCCTGCTGCTGGCGTACTTCTCAAACCTGGACGCCGCCATGACCCACTACGGCACCGGCTCCGCCCCAGTATATTTCGGCGCCGGCTACGTCTCGCAAACCACCTGGTGGCGCCTCGGATTCCTGATATCGCTAGTCAATCTCATCATCTGGCTAGGCGTGGGATCCCTGTGGTGGAAACTACTGGGCATGTGGTAGCAAGCGTGACCGAGCCGCGACCGTAAAGGAGTTTTCCGTGGGCCTACTGGCCCACCAAAGGCGATGAAGACGCCCCGTGGCGCACGCACTCATGCGTGCCGCGTTCACACTCGTGTGAACGCCGGGATCTTTTCCGAACACCTGTGTTCGCAAGAGTACGAACACCGCACGCATGAGTGCCGGCAGTTCGCTAAATCCGTGCGCCTGCCATAGAGCGAATGACTATGGCCACATCAGGATGCGTCTAACTCGGTCGTCGCAAACCCATCCAATTCGACCTTTGAACGGACCCGAGGTAATCTGGATCTTATCCATGGCGTTACCGTACTGTTCTTTCATAGTGCACCGGCAATGGGGCACAATTTGAAGGATTCTAGCATCCGAAGCGGTAACTAGATCGAATTCCGGCGCAGATTTGATACTCTTCAAAAACTCGCGCCGGCGCGGTGGTTCCTGCCCCTCGAAGTTCTCGGCCCGAATTATCGTCTCCCACTCTGCCGAGCTGCGTCCGCGACGTGCGAGCATCTGCTGATTACCTTCAGCGAATATCATCTTTCGAATGTCTTGGGAGTCATTCGCAACTCTCACCAGGTCTCTCTCCGCTATACGCACGGGCTCCGCGCATGCGGTAAGCAGCAGCAATAAGAGGATAACGTAGCTGCCCTTCACCCTTTCGATTGTAATTCTCTCCCACTAAACTTCGCCGCATGTTATTCAGTATCAGGGATTAAGCTGCCTCCAAAAGTTCCCGCACGTTCCACACGTGGTCGGCGATTCCGGCGGCCATCGAGGGCGTAACACGAAGATTTAGCGCACTACCTGAGTGCGCGCGCTACAATCGGTCACGCAGAATCAATAATTGAACCCGCGCCTTCAAGGAAGTCGGTGCACTGCTCCAACCACGACGCTTACGCAGAAACGCGCTCCGCGTGCTTCAACCGCGGAAGCGCCTTTATCACTCTTCCCATCTTTTTCTGAGCAACGCGAAGTTCATAGATGCTCTGTAGGTTGAGCCAGAACTCCGCACTCGTGCCGAAGAAATGGGCAAGCCGCAAGGCAGTGTCCCCGGTGATAGCGCGCTGGCCGTTCAATATACCGGTGATGCGATTGGTCGGCACATCTAGCTGACGCGCAAGCGCAGCAGCGCTCATCCCGAGTTCTTTCAGCTCCTCGGCAAGGTGTTCACCGGGATGTATTGCGGTAATCGCCATAGGTCCTCCTAGTGATAGTCAACAATCTCCACGTTCGACGGTCCAGGCGCTCCATCCAGCCACTCAAAACATATCCTCCACTGGTCATTGATGCGTATGCTGTACTGCCCTTTGCGATCGCCGGCCAACGCTTCGAAACGATTACCGGGCAATGCTGCAAGGTCCCTGATCCCCGTAGCAGCTTCCAACCGGTCAAGCTTCAATCGCGCCGCCCGTTCAATTCCAGAGAACGCCTTCACGAACTTCCCAGCGGCGAAGTCCCGGGTTCGCTTGTCCCGATAGCTGACGATCATCTTTTAGGATATCGTTCGTTATGAATTACGTCAAGCGTAACGCATCTGTTGGCGCATCGAGATCTACCCCTCCGGCTCTCCTGGCCGCCAATCCTCAGCCAACCTCTCCAGCGCAATCCGCACCAATTGGCTCCGCGTCCGCACCCCCGTCTTGTCGAACAATTGCTGCATCACGGCCTTCACGGTCCCCTCCGAAGTCTGCAGCTTCACGCCGATCTCCTTGTTCGTCAGGCCTTCGAAGACGCCCTTCAGCACCGCGCGCTCGCGCTCTGTCAGCGGCTGCGACGTCCGTTGCTCATCCGATTTTCCGCTAGCGCCCGCCACCAAGGATCGGACGGCGCGTGAGTCCAGCCACATCTCGCCACTCATCACCTTGTAAATAGCCTCCACCAGTTGCGCGGGCGGGCTGTGCTTCAGAAAAATTCCGGCGGCGCCGCTTTCGAGCGCACGCAGCGTGCCTGCGTCGCTCATCCCGGCGGTCACCATCAGGACGCGCCCCGCGAAGCCCTTCTGACGTGCGGATTCCAGGAAGGTCAACCCCTGTTCCTCGCCCAGGTCGTAATCCAGTAAAACCACGTCGATTTGTTCCAGCTCGAGAATAGCCAGCGCTTCCGTTGCGGAACCACAAGTCCCGGCGATCCGAAAATCAGGTTCGGCCTGGAGCAGCCGGCTGAGGCTCTCGCGGAACAAGCCGTGATCGTCCACTAATAGAATCCTGATCTCCTGACTCATGGCCCTCTTTCGCAGCGCCCGATAGTAGCGGCGACAGCTCCACGATGAAGCTGGACCCCTCCGGCTCGGGCTCATACCGCAGGTCCCCCCGGAACGTTCGCATGAAGGCCCGTGATAAATACAAGCCCAGGCCAGTGGCCTGCGCGCCTTGCTGGAACGGCCGGAACAGCCGCTCGGGATTTCGAACTCCGCCGCCCGTATCCCGGAACGCGATTGCGACCCGTTCTTTCTCCGCTCGGGCGCTTACCGTCATCACCCGCCGTGCTTGATTCGCCATGGCTCGTTCGCTGTTCTTGATGAGGTTCAGAAAAACTTGCATCAAACTCTGCCGATCGGCCCAAACTCGCGGAAGCCCCGGCTCCACGCTCCAGTGCACCTCGATCCCGCCTTCCCGCAACGCCGGTTCCACGATGATCCGCAATTCTTCTAGCAACGACGGCAGATCCAGACCAGCGGCTTGATTGGCGGTCTGCCGCAATTCCATGGCTGCGATTTTTTCCAGCGCCAGAATCAAAGTCCCCAGCGCCTCGAAATCCTTGTTTTGCGCCAGCGCCCCGCTTCGCGCCAGATTCTGATGCACTACCGCGATCGCTCCGCATACATTGCGAATCTCATGCGACACCGCGCCCACCAGGATGCGCGAGCCCGCCATCAGTTGATGCAGGTTGAACTCTTCGCGGCTTCTCAGGTCTTCGGAACTGTCCACCACCATCGCCGCCAGGCGCGATCCCGCGCTGGTACGGTAAGTGGAGAACCAAACATCGGCCAGAAATGCCTGGCCATCTTCGGTGCGGCCTCGGCACTGCATCGCGGTACGAAAGGACGGCCGGTTGTTATCGGGTGCCGGAACATTCATCAAAGCGGGAAGGTAATCCCGGATCGATCTCCCGTGCAACGTGCCAGGTTCCAGAGCCAGCATCCGGTGCGCGGCGTCATTGGCCAGCAGGACACAACCTTCCGAGTTCGTGGTAAAGATCGCAGCCGGACTGCTCTCCACCAAAACCTTGAGCTGCTCTTCCGCCTCCCGGCGCGCTTCAACCTCACTCTCGATCTGTTGCAGATGCTGAAGCGCGGCCTGCCGGCTCCGAACCAACTCATATACAAACAAACCCATCCCCAGGAACGCCGCAAAAATCAGAATGTCGCGCGGCACTCCGGCCGCCGGGAACCATTCGAACGAATCGAACATCTCCGTCAGGAACGTGCACAACGCCGCCACGCCCGCAATCTGCCAGCGCTTCAGTACACTGCCCACCAGCAGCATCGGAAACAGGTAGAGGAAACCCAAAGGGATGTTCCCCTCCACCCGCCAGTCGACGAATGCGATCAGCGCGATCATCAGGCCAGCTCGAAGCAATACGGCCCGAGGGCTGCCTCGGAGTAAAAAGAACAACATAGATGTGTCGCGCTTATCCTTATTCATTCTACTTATGGAGTCCATCACTAATCTACGCGATAGCCGAAAGATAACCGTCCGATTGGCTAAAAGATAGTGGACGCGCTGCCGTTCGCCTCGCTACAGTGCGAATTGGAACACGGTTGTACGAAGTGTCGACTCTGTCGCCGGCCTTAACGAA